>NZ_JBGCCL010000025.1:0-110565 GCF_041262505.1 Streptacidiphilus sp. MAP5-3 | reverse complement strand
CCCCCGCCGCGGGCCCCCCCCCCCCCCCCCGCCGCGCGCCCCCCCCCCCCCCCCCCGGGGGGCGCCCCCCCCCCCCCGCCCCCCCCCCCCCCCCGCGGCCCCCCCCCGGGGGGGGGGCCCCCCCCCCCCCCCCCCCCCACTGTCGCGTATATCACACACCGGCCGCACACCGCCTGTGCGATGTCCGGGCACTGCCCACCCACCGCACAGGCACTCCCGGTGTGACGGTTGTCACACGGACCGTCAGAACTGGCTCCGGACCTCGTCCGCAACCGCCGCGACGCGGGTGTAGACGCCCGGATGGCCCGGTTGGGCACAACCCGTGCCCCACGAGACGATGCCGACCAGCCGTCCGGCCACCACCAACGGCCCGCCGCTGTCGCCCTGGCAGGCATCCCGGCCACCCAGGGTCTGCCGCCCCGCACAGACCATGCTCTCGGCCCGGAAGGTGCCGTCCGATCCTGACGCGTAGTCGGACGCGCACGTGCTGTCAGCGAGGATCGGCACCTGCACCTGGTGGAGCGTGGTCGGGTAGTCGCCGTTGCCGCGCAGATCCCCCCAGCCGTAGACGGTGGCCGAGGTGCCGGGGGCATAGGGAGCCGTGGCTCCCTCGGGGACCATCGGCAGCACGTCGTGCGGGTTCTGCGGGGTGGCCAGCGTGAGCACCGCCACGTCCCACATGTTGGTGTTCATGTCGTAGTTCGGGTCGACCCAGGTGGAGACGACCGGAACCTCCCTGCCGGCAGAACCGCCCAGGTCGGTGCGCCCGACGATCACCTTGAGGTCGGGACGGTCCACCCGCTGCATGGTCTGCTCGTCGTAGAGGCAGTGCGCGGCTGTCACCACCTTGTTCGGCGCGACCAGCGTGCCGCCGCAGAACTGCCCGGAGCGGGTGCCGCCGTAGACCGAGCGGCTGGCCACGGCGACCATCCACGGGTCCTTGGCCGTGGTCGTCGGGCCACCGCCGACGATGGCCTGCGCCGGAACGGCGGGGGTGGCGAGCGCCGTCGGCACGGACGCGAGCAGGACCAGCAGCACGCGCCTGCGCCGCCAGAACCCCCGGCCGGCTCTGCCCTCGCCGCGGCCCGCTCCGCCTCCGACGCCGCGAAGCACGTCCCGATCCGCTCCCTGATCGGGTACCCGGTCGACTCCCACCCTTGATCCTTCCGCCGCACAGACTCCTGCCGCGCCACAGCGTAGGGATCCGGACACGCAACGTGCCCACCCGCCACGCCGGGTGACGGATGGGCACGTGTGCCCGAAGGGTGATGACCTTCGAGAAACGCCTGTTCAGACGGGTCGGCCCGGATCAGTGGATCCGGGCCGGTCGGTCCCGCTCAGTGGGCCGGATCAGTCCAGGTAGTCCCGGAGGACCTGCGAGCGCGACGGGTGGCGCAGCTTCGACATGGTCTTGGACTCGATCTGGCGGATGCGCTCACGGGTGACCCCGTAGACCTTGCCGATCTCGTCCAGCGTCTTCGGCTGACCGTCGGTCAGACCGAAGCGCATGGAGACCACGCCGGCCTCGCGCTCGCTCAGGGTGTCCAGCACCGAGTGCAGCTGCTCCTGGAGCAGGGTGAAGCTGACCGCGTCGGCCGGGACGACCGCCTCGGAGTCCTCGATGAGGTCACCGAACTCGCTGTCACCGTCCTCACCGAGCGGCGTGTGCAGCGAGATGGGCTCGCGACCGTACTTCTGGACCTCGACGACCTTCTCGGGCGTCATGTCCAGCTCCTTGGCCAGCTCCTCCGGAGTGGGCTCGCGGCCCAGGTCCTGGAGCATCTGGCGCTGGACGCGGGCCAGCTTGTTGATGACCTCGACCATGTGCACCGGGATACGGATGGTGCGGGCCTGGTCCGCCATGGCGCGGGTGATCGCCTGACGGATCCACCAGGTGGCGTAGGTCGAGAACTTGTAGCCCTTGGTGTAGTCGAACTTCTCGACCGCACGGATCAGACCGAGGTTGCCCTCCTGGATCAGGTCCAGGAAGAGCATGCCGCGACCGGTGTAGCGCTTGGCCAGCGAGACGACCAGACGGAGGTTGGCCTCCAGCAGGTGGTTCTTGGCGCGGCGGCCGTCCTCGGCGATGATCTCCAGCTCGCGCTGCAGACGCGGCGCCAGCTTGTCCTCGGTGGCCAGCTTGTCCTCGGCGAAGAGACCGGCCTCGATGCGCTTGGCCAGCTCCACCTCCTGCTCGGCGTTGAGCAGGGGGACCTTGCCGATCTGCTTGAGGTAGTCCTTGACCGGGTCGGCCGTGGCACCGGCGACGGCGACCTGCTGCGCCGGGGCGTCGTCCTCGTCCTCGTCGGAGAGCACGAAGCCCTCGGACTCGCCCTCCTCGCCACCTTCGGCGGGCCCACCCTCGGCCGGGGCGGCCGAGTCCTCGGTCAGCTCGTCCTCGCCGGCGGCCTGCTCGTCGCCGTCCGCGTCCTTGCCGGACCCGGCCTTGGCGGCGGTCTTCTTGGCGGCGGTCTTCTTGGCCGGGGCAGCCTTCTTGGCGGCGGCGGCCTTCTTGGCCGGGGCAGCCTTCTTGGCAGCCGCCTCGGCTGCTGCCACGAGCTCCTGGACCTGGTCGACCTCGGCCGGAGCAGCGGACTTGGTGACCGAGGTCACCGACGCCGCAGCGGCACGCGGGGCAGCGGTTCGGGTCGTGCTCGCGGCAGCCGCAGGGCGCGGAGCGACGGACTTGGTCGCCGTCGTCTTCGTGGCAGTGCTCTTCGCCGCGACGCTCTTCCGGGGGCGCTTGGGGGCGGACGACTCCGCCGCGCTCACCATCAGCGTCACACCTTCCTCATCGAGGACCTGGTTGAGGCTGCGCATGACGTTCTTCCACTTGGTGACCGGAATCTGGTCCACCTCGAAGGCATGGCGCACGTCATCGCCGGCGATCTGCCCCTGTGCCTTACCCCGCTCAATGAGCGCCATGAGAGCGGCAGACTCGGTGATCTCGGGTGGGAGCGAACGGGATGTGCTTGCCGACACGAACAACCTCTCGGACGTGAGTGGACAGAAGGCCGGCCGCAGGGACGGCCCTCTGAAAACTGCAAAGCTTTGGCTGGCGGTTCTGGCACCGCCTTCGTACACATCGCTCGGCACGGGAAAGCGTTACGCACCACTTACGTGGTGCAGGTCACAATGCCCCGGGGCGAGTCCTTGTATGGGGTCTACCCCGTTCAACCATGCCAGATGGGCGGTGATTCCGAGTGTCGCCTGAATCGGGTAGCGGACGGCCGAGGCCGCCACCCGGTGGTCGTCTCTCCGGGGGCGGCCTCGGCCGATCGGTGTGCTGCCTCGATGAACCGCGTCGGTGCAGTCGGTGCAGCCGTTGTGCGGGGCTTTCGGGTCCTGCGGCGGCGGGTCGTGCGGAGGTGGCGGGTCGTGCCGCTGTGCGCTCAGTGCTCGCGGGGGCCGGGGACGAGCGGGTCGACCTCCGGCTGAACGGTCAGCAGCGCACGCATCGCCTGCTCGGCCGCGGTCCCGTCACCGGTGCCGAGGGCGTCGACCAGGCGCACGTGCAGTCCGACCGAGGGCTCGGACGGGCGGTCGCACGCGGTGAACGGTCCGCCGGAGACCTGGAGGGCGGAGCCGACGATCCCGGCCAGGTGCTCCAGCATCCGGTTGCCGGCCAGCGCCAGCAGCACGGCGTGGAACTCGGCGTCGGCACGACCGTAGGTGAGCGCGTCGCCCTGGGCCGCGGCGTGGCTCATGATCTCGGTCATGTCGTGCATCCGCTGCTGGACCTCGTCCCGGCCGTGGCCGGCGGCGAGGCGGGCGGCGAGCGGCTCGATGGCCCAGCGCAGCTCGAACAGCTCACGACGCTGGTCGTCACGCTGCGGGCCGTAAGCGCGCCACTCGATGATGTCCGGGTCGAGCAGGTTCCAGTCAGCGACCGGCCGGACCCGGGTGCCGACGTTGGGGCGCGCCGAGACGAGGCCCTTGGCCTCCAGCACGCGCAGCGATTCACGGACGACGGTGCGGGACACCTCGAACCGCTGTCCGATCTCCTCGGGGACGAGGGGACGGTCGGCGCCGAGGTCACCGGAGACGATCATCTGCCCGAGCTGCTGGACCAGCTGACCGTGCAGCCCGCGGCCACGACTGCCGGCGGCGCGACGTCCGCTGCGGCCGAGATCGGGGTCGGAGCCGTCCCAGTGCAGTGCGGCGGCGCTGGTCGCAGCCGCGGCATGGGGCGAGGCGACGGGGTGGGATGCGGGGAAGCGGTCCAGCTGAGCGGACGTCATCTGGGCGGGGGTCATGGTGGGGTGCGCAACGGTACTCACGTCTCCTTTGTCGGCTATGCGGCGCACAGGCTTGAGGACTTTCGTGAAAAGCACACGAAAGGGTGATCGCCCATCACTACACAATTGACGCCATATCGGCAGTTATTGCCCAACTGAGAGGCGAGGGCCGCTGAGAGCCCACGGCCCCCGCGCGATCCCGTGCGGCCCCGCGTCAGTCGTGAGCAGCCAGCACCGGCTCGTTCCGGTCGTTCGTGGAGACGACCGTCGAACCCGAGCACGCCCAGGAAGGTTCGCCCTGGTCAGAGTGCGCTGCGGCGCGGGAGGAGGAGCAGGTAGGCACCGAGCAGCAGCAGGATCGGGGCGGCCACGGCGACGGCCAGATCGGCCGACGAGAGCGCGGTGCCGCTGCGGAGCCCGGAAAACGTCCCGTAGAGCCAGTCGTGGCCGCGGTCGACCGGGAAGAGCGCACGCCAGTGGAGGGCACGCAGACCGCCGGAGGCCAGGGCTCCGCGCTCGACCAGCGCGCCGGCCACAGGCTCGGCCAGGATCGGCACGGTGATCAGCAGCAGCATGCCTGCCGCCGCACTGCGCAGCAGCACCCCGCCGAGCAGCCCGATCCAGCCGCCCGCGACGGTCAGCGCCAGATACCCGACGAGCGCGGCCGGAACGTGACCGTGCCGGGCGGCGGCCTCGAGCGGCGCTGCGGCGGCGTGGTCCCCGAGCCGGAGCAGCAGGCCGTCCACCGCGAGGGAGACCGCACCGAGGAGCCCCGCGAAGACCCCGACCACCAGCAACTTGGCCAGTAGCAGCCCGAACCGCCGACGCAGCGGACGCAGGATCCCGCCCGGAGCCGGGTAGCGGAACTCGTGCCCGGCCGACAACGCCCCCACCGCACCCGCTCCGAGCGCCGCCAACGGCAGCGGCAGCAGTGGCACCCCGGCAGTCAGCACCCGGATCGGGTCCGTCAGCCCCGGCTGGCGCAGCGTCAGCTCGGCCACGACGGCGTCGGCCGCCAGCACCGCGACGGGGATCAGCCAGCTGGAGCGCACCCCGATGAGACGGCGGCGCTCGTAGGTCAGTGCGTGCACGGCTGCTCGTCTCACTCTCGGTTCGGGCCCGCCCCCGGTCTAGGAGCGGGTCGCGTGGATGCGCTGGGTGGAGGGGTACGCGGGCGGCTGCGCGGCGGTTCGGGTACGCGGGCGGGTGCGCGGCGCGGCGGGGTACGCGAAGGGGCGGGGAAGGCGAGGTCGGGGCTGCCCCGGTCGCGAGCGGCCGGTCAGTCGTCCTCGTCGCGGAAGAGCGGCGCGGCAACCCTGGTGTCGCGGCGGGACAGGACTGCTGACGCTCCGGACATCCCGGTGAACGGGGGCACCACCATCGGCGCCAGCACCGTCTCGCCCTTGCCGACCGACACCGTGGTCCGGACGGAGGGCGACTCGGGATCCGGATCGGCGGTCCGCCCGCCGCCGGGGACGCCCGGCTCCAGGGCAGACGCTCGCCGTGGCGTCGTCGGGGCGTGGTCGACGGTCTGGTCAGCCAGCTCGTGCAGCAGGATCCCGTGACGGAACGCCAGTTCGCCGATCTCGGTCCGGGAGAGGCCCTCGACGGAGATGGCGTTCCCGCTCTCCCGCCGGACTGCGACGCCCGACTCGCTCAGCAGGTCCCCGAGGCGCGCGACCTGGGGGCCGCGCACCGAGACCTCGTCGCGCAGCCGGGTCCGCCGGAACTCGTCGATCGGCTGGTCCGCCCGCAGCCGTCCGTCGTCCAGGGTGACCACCCGGTCGGCCAGCACAGCCGCCTCCTGTGGGCTGCGCAGCGTCACGACAACCGCCCCACCTCCGGTGGCGAACGCCCGGAGGAAGGCGTGGAACCACTCGACGTTCTTGGGCGAGAGGCCCTCGGTGGGCTCGTCCAGGACCAGCGTGCACGGGTCGCCGAGGAGCGCCTGGGCGAGCTGCAACCGTCGTGTCATACCGGGCGAGTAGGTGCGCAGCCGGTGCTCGGCCGCCGGACCGAGGCGTGTCTGCTCCAGCAGCTGGTCGGCACGGCGCGCGGAGACGCCCGCCGCAGCCGCCATCATCCGCAGATGGGCGCGGGCCCGGCGCCCCGGGTGCCCGGCGGGACGGTCGGCGTCCCCCAGCACGACGCCCACCTCCCGCTCCGGGTGAGGCAGCCGCCGGTACGGACGCCCATGAAAGAGGGCGGCTCCCTGCCCGTTCTCCAGACCGAGGGCGAGGCGCAGCGCCGTGGTGCGCCCGGATCCCTCCCGACCGAGCAGGGCGGTCACCTGGCCGGGACGCGCGTCGAAGGACAGGTCCAGCAGCGCCGGAGGACGGCCACGCCGGTAGCTCTTGGTCAGTCCGATCGCCTGAAAGGACTGGTACGTCGACTGGTGGGCCTGCGTCTGGGCTTTCTGGGCGTGGGCCTTCTGGGCGTGGGCCTTCTGGTTTTGGGCCGTCTGAGCCACGGTCGGACTCCTCCGTGCTGGTCTCCCCCGTCGCCAGCACGATAGACCGACATAGTTACTTTGCGTGGTATTGACCGATACGGCGCGTAGGAGTCGCCGGAGTCATCCACGGCCCCGTCTCCGAACGACGGCCCGTCAGCTGTCGGGCCGCAGCATGGGCGGGTTGAGCACGGTGGCCCCGCCGGCCCGGAACAGCTGGGCCGGGCGACCACCCTGACGCGTCGTGGTCCCGCCCGCGGGGAGCAGGAACCCGGGAGTACCGGTGACCTTGCGGTGGAAGTTGCGCGGGTCCAGCTGCACGCCCCACACCGACTCGTACACGCGCCGCAGCTCGCCGACGGTGAACTCCTCCGGACAGAAGGCCGTGGCCAGTGCCGAGTACTCGATCTTGGATCGGGCCCGCTCCACACCATCGGCCAGGATCTCGGTGTGGTCGAAGGCGAGCAGCATCCCGTCGTCCCCCTTGCCCCGGCCGAGGAGCTCCTCGACCGGCGCCCACCTCGCGCTGCGCACATCCCCACCGGGGCGCGGTGTGGGCAGGTCCGGGGCGAGCGCCAGGTACGCCACGCTGACCACGCGCAGGCGCGGGTCGCGCTGCGGGTCGCCGTAGGTGGCGAGCTGCTCCAGGTGGGCGCCGACCCCGGGACCGGTCCCGGGGGCGCCGTGGGTGCGCAGACCGGTCTCCTCGGCCAGCTCGCGGGCCGCCGCCTCGATCAGGCCCTCGTCCGGGCGGACGAAGCCACCGGGCAGCGCCCAGAACCCCTGGAACGGCGGCTCGCCCCGGCGGACCATCAGCGCGCACAGGGCATGGTCGCGCACGGTCAGGACAACCAGGTCGACAGTGACCGCGAAGGGAGGGAAGGCCGACGGATCGTAACGCGACATGCGCCGCATCTTAGTCGTCTCTGTGACGATAAACAGCGTCGCGTTCCGAAGGGACGGCCATCCGGCCCGCCGGATCCACACAGATGCCCATGAATCCCCGCAGATGGGCCCAGAGATGCATGCGGATGCACGGGGCTCCGCACGGCTACCCGTCGGAATCCGGATCCCGACGCTGGTGCGGCATCGAGCCGGACGCACTGCCCGGATTGCCCGAGGTTTCGGGATCGGCGCCCGCGCAGCTGCCACCGGCTCCCTCCGGGCCGCGGCCGAGGCGGCAGCGTCGACGGCGACGGGAGCCGCGCTGTCGGGCCGCCCGCTCGGCGCGCAGCGTGGCGCAGAGGGAGTCGGGAACGGCTCCGCAGTTGATCGCCTCGTAGAGCAGCGCGGCGAAGGTGTAGTCGGGATCGGCGGTCAGTGCCCGCCCCAGGGCCACCCGGGCCGTCACGGTGTCGCCGGTGACCCACGCCGTCCAGCCCAGCAGTGAGAGCGGGGCCGCCGCGTGGTCCGCGAACGGGCCCACACAGCGGCGGGCGAGGTACCGCCAGACGTCGGCCGCGTGGTGGACGTCGGGCGGGTCGAGCCACTCGGCCGCCCGGTCGCGAGCAAGCCTGTCCTGCAGACCCAGCACGATCCGGGCCGCGTGCTCGTCGTCCAACGTCCGCTCGCCGGAACGGAACCGGGCGACCGCCGCCGCGACCAGGTCGGCGGTGGCCGAGCGCAGCCGTTCGCAACCTCGCTCCCGGCCGATCTCGGCGGCGACTGCGGGCATCACCCGCTCGAAGGCGCGCATGAGCGGTTCGACCGTGGCGACCGGCACCGGCGCCAACTCACGATGGAGATCCCGCAGGTTGCCGCGTACCTGGATGCCCGCGAACGCCGCCGCGGCGGCCACGGCCGACGTGCTGCCGGGAGGACGGATCGGCGCGCCCTCGGCCGGACAGCACTCGGGATCGTCGCAGGTGTACGAGAACCACCGGCCTTCGGAGAGGCAGAGCGACTCGTGCACGGGGATGCCCGCCGCCCCGAAGGCCTCGCCCAACAGCAGGGCCAGCGGACGCAGGGACTCGGCCACCGCACGCGGGCTGCCGCCGATGACCGGGTCCTGGCAGAGGTAGAGGATGACGGCGTCCGGCAGCGTGTCCCGCTGCTCGGAGAGGGCGAGCAGGTACCGCATGACCTCCTCGGCCGCCCCGGGCCAGGCCGCGCGGGCGGGAAGATCCACCCGGACGGAACCGCCCTGCCGTCGCCTCGGCCCCTGCAGGCCGAGCGCCACGATGCTGTCGTTCGGGAAGAAGCCCAGCAGGAAGGGCAACGCCTCGGCGATGTCGGCCGGCGTCTTCATACGGACGACGGGGCGCTCGAACGGGGAGAAGGACGGTTCCGGAACCGGCGGGGGAAGCGGGGCGGACGCGGAGGGCATGTCGTGCTCGTTCATGGCGCCGAGCCTGCCCCTGGCCGACGACGACGCCGAACGGCTTCTCACGCGCCTGTGGAGAACTGGCGGGTGTGGAAAACCTGCTCATCCGATCGGGCGAAGGGACAGGACGCTCCCACCCGAACCAACGTTTCTCCACAGGCTGGTGAGGCCCCGTTGGCTTTTGTCGGTGGTCCCGACTATCAAGGACATCACGAAGACACGAGAACACGAGAAGCGAAGCCACGAAGCCGCGCAGGTGTGCAGCCGCGCAGGCATGAAGCTGCGTCAGGGGCGGCCCTACCCCGCGACGGCGAGGACCATCGGGAGCACCTGACCGGCGCCGTTCTGGCGCAGCAGACGTGCGCCCACGGCCAGGGTCCAGCCGGACTCGGTGTAGTCGTCGACCAGCAGGACCGGCCCGGGTGTGGCGGCCAGTGCGGCGGCGAGGTCCTCGGGGACGGAGAAGGACGAGGCGAGGGCCCGCAGCCGCTGGGCGGAGTTGCTGCGGTGGGCGGCCAGTTCGTCCGCCTGCGGCGTGTAGGTGAGGCTGCCCAGCAGCGGGAGCCGACCGACCCGGGCCAGCCCCTGGGCCAGGGCGGTCACCAGTTGCGGACGGGTGCGCGAGGGCATCGCGACGACGCCCACCGGCCGGGCGGCCGCGTCGGCGCCGCCGGCGGCCCAACCACCGGGCGAGCGCGCCCAGTCGGCGACCACGGTGACCACCGCGGCCAGCACGTCGTCCGGCACCGGAGCGTCGGGAGCCTGGGCGGCCAGCAACGGACGGAGGCGGTTGCCCCAACCGATGTCCGAGAGGCGGCCCAGGGCGCGGCCGACGGCCGCCTGCTGGCCCTCGGGGATGCGTCCCTTGAGGTCGACCCCGACGGCCTGCATGCCCGAGGGCCACATCCGGCGCGGCTCGACCTCGACGCCCGGCCGGGCCAGCTCGCCGGTCGCGGCCGCGACCGCCTGCGGGGAGACCGCGGCGTCGAGCCAGGGCCCGGCGCAGTTGTCGCAGCGACCGCACGGGGCCGCCTTCTCGTCGTCGAGCTGCTGCTGCAGGAACTCCATCCGGCAGCCTGTGGTCGCGACGTAGTCCCGCATGGCCTGCTGTTCGGCCTCGCGCTGCCGCGCGACCCAGGCGTACCGCTGGGTGTCGTAGGTCCAGGGCCGGCCTGTGGCGGTCCAGCCGCCCTTCACCCGGGCGACGGCGCCGTCCACGTCCAGCACCTTGAGCATCGTCTCCAGCCGGGAGCGCCGCAGATCCACCAACGGTTCCAACGCGGGGAGCGAGAGCGGGCGTCCCGCCTGCTCCAACGCCCCGAGAGTGCGGCGCACCTGCTCCTCGGGCGGGAAGCCGACCGAGGCGAAGTAGGCCCAGATCGCCGCGTCCTCCCGGCCCGGCAGCAGCAGGACGTCGGCGTGGTCCACCCCGCGCCCGGCACGGCCGACCTGCTGGTAGTAGGCGATCGGCGAGCTGGGCGAGCCAAGGTGCACGACGAAACCCAGGTCGGGCTTGTCGAAGCCCATGCCCAGCGCGGAGGTGGCCACCAGTGCCTTCACCCGGTTGGCCAGCAGATCCTCCTCGGCCTGCAGCCGGTCCGCGTTCTCCGTGCGGCCGGTGTAGGACGCCACCCGGTGGCCGCACTGCCGCAGGAAGGCCGCGACCTCCTCCGCCGCCGCCACAGTGAGGGTGTAGATGATCCCGGACCCCTGCAGATCGCCCAACCGCTCCCCCAGCCAGGCCAAGCGGTGGGCCGCGTCGGGCAGTTCCAGCACCCCGAGCCGCAGGCTCTCCCGGTCCAGCGGCCCGCGCAGGACCAGCGCGTCCGCTCCGCCGGTGCCCAGCTGTTCGGCGACGTCCGCCGTCACCCGCGCGTTGGCCGTGGCGGTCGTGGCCAGCACGGGGACGTCTGCGGGCAGCTCCGCCAGCATGGTCCGCAGCCGGCGGTAGTCCGGGCGGAAGTCATGGCCCCAGTCGGAGATGCAGTGCGCCTCGTCGACCACCAGCAGACCGGTGGTCGCGGCCAGGCTCGGCAGCACGGTGTCCCGGAAGTCGGGCGAGTTCAGGCGCTCGGGACTCACCAGCAGGACGTCCACGTCCCCCGCCGCGACCTCCGCCTGGATGGCGCCCCACTCCTCGGGGTTGGCCGAGTTGATCGTGCGGGCGGCGATCCCCGCGCGCGCGGCCGACTCCACCTGGTTGCGCATCAGGGCCAGCAACGGCGAGATGATCACAGTCGGCCCGGCTCCGCGCCGCCGGAGCAGCGAGGTCGCCACGAAGTAGACCGCGGACTTGCCCCACCCCGTGCGCTGCACCACCAACGCGCGGCGGTGGGCCACCACCAGCGCCTCGATCGCCTGCCACTGGTCCTCGCGCAGGCGCGCCTCCGCACCTCCGCTCCCCACCAGGCGGGCGAGTACGGCGTCGGCCTCGGCACGCAGATCCACGTCACTCATGCCCCCATGCAACCCGACAACACCGACAAGAAGCGAACCCACCGCTTGGCGAGGCGGGAAGAGAGACCGGGAGACACGGCCGGCGGCGGACCGGAGGGACCACCGGTTGCCGGGGCGCACCCCACCGGTCGGGGGGCGGCGCTGCGCCGGTCGGGTCGGCTTCCCGCCCGAACGGACCAGCTGGGACCGCTCGCCGGGGGGACTTATCCGCCTGATCTTCGGAACCGGGGACACTTCCGGCGGGGTCACCGTTGCCGCATGGTCCGTCGGACGTGAGAATTGGCAGGTATCCCGGCCCGGACGCGTCGTTCCTGACCGGTGTGCGAGGTGCCCGCGCGGGCACGGGGAAGGAGGATCTTGAGCATCGGCCATCCCCCCGAGCTGCCCATGGGCTCGCACTCCCCGGCCGTCCCCCGCTCGCTGGACGCGGCCACCTGGGCCGATGCCGACCTTCCGCTGCTGCCGGAGCCCCGCACGGTGATCGAGGACCTCCACCGGATCCACCAGCCGCTGCCGGGCGCGACCGTGCTGGGTGTGCTGTCGACGGACTCGCGGGTGGTGGCGGGTGCGTCCTTCACCGTGCCGGAGCGGCTCACCGACGGCTGGCACCTGCGCAACATCCTGCTGGCGCACCTGCGCCACACCGTGCCCCACGGCCTGCGCCGCCGCGCGCCGCTGCACACCGCGGTGCTGATCCAGTGCCGCCGCGGACCGTCCGGGTGGACCGAGCAGGACGGCGCCTGGATGTGGGCGCTTCGCGACGCCGGCCAGCTACACGGAATACGGTGCGGCGGCTACGTCACTCTGACGGACGAAGGCTGGCAGCTGATCGGAGACGCCCGGCGCGGCCGGAGCCCGCACGCGGGCTCGTGGGCACAGCGTCCGGTCACCACGATCAGCGAACTGACCGCGGCCAACGAGCCGACGCCGAGCTTGGAGGCGCCGAAGCCACGCCTCGCGCTGCTCCCCGTCGAAGAGCCGCGCGTGGCCGTCAACTGATCGGTGTCGAGTGATCCCTGTCGAGCCCGCCCCACATCGGGATCACCCGACATCGGGCACACCGCTGACCGTTCCCGCCCGACCGTGCACAGGTCGGGCGGGAGCGGTCAGCGGCTGCGGGTGTGCTACTCCGGGCGGCGGGGCGCGGGCAGGGGTGCGTCGCCGCAGACCACCAGCAGAGCGGTGGCTCGGGCAAGAGCCGTCGCCATGGCGTCCTGGACGGTCGCGGTGTCACCGCCGTTGACAGCGAGCACGACCACCTCGCGCCGCACTGGGCGGCAGCCGTCGGCGGCGGCGTAGAAGACGTCGTCGGCCGCGTCCAGCTGGGACCAGTACCGGTCCTCGCCGAAGGACCGCTCGTGCTGCTGCCACGGGTGGGCGGCGTCGGTGGTCAGCACCAGGATCTGACCGGGCGCACGCCCCGCGTCGAGGAGCAGGTCGACGGTCTCGTCGGCGCGCTCGACGGCAGCCTCACGGGCGGCCGGGACCACCTGCAGCTCAGGGAGTGTGGGCACGGCCTCCGCTGCGGGACGACGCGACGCGACGCCGGGCTTCGGCGCGCGGGCGGGCCCAGCCGGCGGACCGGGAACCGGGCGTCGCGCCGGCGGTCCCGGCCGGGGCACGGGACGCGGGGCAGCCGCCACGCTAGAGGGGGAAGGCACTGCGGTCACGGCGGTGCGGGCTACCGGGTCCGTCTCGTCGGTGGATGGAACGCCCTGGCCCGAGTCGGTCTTGTGGATCTCCAGCTCCTCGGCACGATTTCTGACGACGCACCGGACGGCGCCGCACAGCGCCTGAGAGCTTACTCGTTGCCGAAGATCAGCCGATAGGGGGGCCCACCCGCAGATCAGTGCGATTTCGCAAAGCTCATCCCCGCCCCGCCGGGAAGCCGCCACGCCGTCGCTTCCCGGTCATCTGCGGACACGGTTCGCGGCTCCCCGCGCGGTAACTGATCATGCGTCAGGCGGCGGGAGCCGATGGAAACCGTCAGAAGCCGAGGGAGAGCTGCTCCCCCGCATCGACGGACTCGCGGACAACCTTGAGGTGACGCCACTGCGGGAGGTCGTCGAGGAAGGCCCAGGAGAGCCGGTGCAACTCGGTCGGGCCGAGACGTTCCAACGCCTCCCGATGCACCGGGGAGGGGTAGCCCGCGTTGTCGGCGAAGCCGAAATCGGGGTGGTCGCAGCCGAGCTCGGCCATCATCGCATCGCGCCGGACCTTGGCGATCACGGAGGCCGCCGCGACGGCGACGCAGGACTGGTCGCCCTTGATCACCGTACGGACCCGCCACGGGCCGCCCAGGTAGTCGTGCTTGCCGTCGAGGATCACCGCGTCGGGCGGTTCCGGCAGCCCCTCCAAGGCGCGGACGGCGGCCAGGCGGAGCGCCGCGGTCATCCCGAGCTCGTCGCACTCGCGCGGAGAGGCATGGCCGAGCGCGTAGGCGTTCACCCACGCCGACAGGACGGGGGCGAGCTCCTCGCGGCGTCGCGGGGTGAGCAGCTTGGAGTCGGTCAGCCCGGCAGGGGGCTTGCGCAGGCCGGTGACCGCCGCGCAGACCGTGACCGGCCCGGCCCACGCGCCGCGTCCCACTTCGTCCACGCCGGCCACGAGGGTGGCACCGGCCCGTCGCAACGAGCGTTCGACGGAATGGGTGGGCGGATCGACGGGCATGCCCTCAGCCTAGGGCCTGCCCGGACCGCCGATTCCCGCCCGGACCGCCGATTCCGTCGGGATCGCCGATTCCCGCACGACCGCCGACCACGAGGGCCCGACCAACACGAGCGCCCGACCCACGACGACGGCCCGCCCCGGTCACCCGAGCAGGAGCGGCAGCAGCACCTCGTCGACCAGAGCGACCGCCTCCTCCTCGGTGAAGCGCCCCTGGCCGGTCTTGGCCCGGTACAGCATCATCGCCGGGACCACGTCCAGGACCATCGGCGTGACCGCGCCCGGGCGGATCTCGCCGCGCCCGTCGGCGGCGCGGAGCGCGGCGAGGAGCAGGCCGCGCGCGGGGGTCAGGATCCGCTGTTGGACCAGGCCCATCAAGGCCGCGGCCCGCTCGTGGTCCAGCTCGCTGATCACCGCCCGCGCGGCGCAGCCGGGGCGCGAGCTCATCGCGGCGCGCAGACGTTCCAGCACCGCGAGCAGGTCGCCCCGGAGGCTGCCGGTGTCGGGGGCGTCGCCGAGCAGGGGCAGGCTACATCCGAGCGCTTCGAGAACCAGGTCCTCCTTGCTGCCCCAGCGCCGGTAGAGGCTGGCCTTGCCGGTCTGCGCGGCGGTGGCCACGGCCTCCATGCTGAAGCGCGCATAGCCGGAGGCGACCAACTGCTCCAGCGTGGCTGTGAAGATCGCCTGCTCCAACGCCTGCCCGCGACGCCGGGCGACGACCTGCTGGGCGTGCCGCACCGATGCGCAGGGGCCACCGCGCTCGGCTCCGCCTTCACCGGTTACTTTCGTCAACTGCTCACCCCGGAGGGTTGAATGTCCTATTTGTCCGGGTCTACCGTCGATGTTAGTGAACGGAGCCGTTCACTCCAAGACCCGCCCCAGAGCCGGCCACCCAGGCGATCCATCCCAGGGGGAAGCCGTGGCACTTCCAAAAACCGTTACCCGCAGCGCGCCCGCGCAGGCGCGACGCGGTCAGCATTCGGGGATCTCGCTGGCCGTGATCGCCACCACGCAGCTGATGGTCGTGCTGGACATCACCATCGTGAACATCGCGCTGCCCCACATCTCCACCGCCCTGAGATTCAGCCCGACCAGCCTGTCCTGGGTGCTCAACGCCTATACCCTCACCTTCGGCGGCCTGCTCCTGCTGGGCGGCCGGATCGGCGACATCCTCGGCCGAAGGCCCACGCTGATCGCGGGAGTGCTGCTGTTCAGCTTCGCGTCGCTGCTCGGCGGTCTCTCCACGAGCGCCGGGATGCTGCTGGCCGCCAGGTCCTTGCAGGGCATCGGCGGAGCCGTCGCCTCGCCGACCGCCTTCGCGCTGATCGCCACCAACTTCAAGGAGGGCCCGGATCGCAACCGGGCCTTCGGCGTCTACTCGGCCGTGGCGGGCGCGGGCGGTGCGATCGGGTTGCTGCTCGGCGGCATCCTGACCTCCTGGCTCTCCTGGCGGTGGGTGCTCTTCGTCAACGTGCCGATCGGCCTGGCGCTCGCCTTGCTGGCACCGCTCTACATCAACGACTCCGAGAGGCACCCGGGCCGCTTCGACCTGCCGGGCGCGCTCAGCGCGACGATCGGCATGGTCAGCCTGGTCTACGGCTTCATCCGGGCCGCGCAGAGCGGCTGGACCGACACCTGGACGCTGACCGCGTTCGCAGTCGCGGTGGTGCTGCTGACCGCGTTCCTGGCGATCGAGTCCCACACCGAACAGCCGATCACGCCGCTGCGGATGTTCCGCAACCGCAACCGGTGGGGCTCGTACGTGATCATGCTGTGCCTGGCCGCGGCGATGTTCGGGATCTTCTTCTTCATGACCCAGTTCATCCAGGACATCCTGGGGTTCAGCCCGATCCGGGCCGGGCTCGGCTTCCTGCCGATGAGCGTGGCCATCATCGTGGCGGCGCAGGTCTCGGCGAGGTTCCAGACCCGGGTCGGAGCACGGCCGTTCCTGCTGCTGGGCACGGTGATGATCACGGGCGGGGCCTACTGGATCACCCGGCTCGACGTGCACAGCACCTACGCAGCAGGTGTGTTGGGGCCGACCGTGGTGTTCGGCCTCGGCATGGGCTGCATCTTCGTCCCGGTGATGCTGACGGCGGTGTCGGGTGTCGCCCCGCACGAGACGGGAGCCGCGACGGGCCTGCTCAACACCATGCAGCAGGTGGGCGGTTCGCTTGGTCTGGCGATCCTGGTGACGGTCTTCGCCACGGCCTCGCGCGACGAGACCAAGGCGCAGTTGCCGCACCCGAACAGCAACGAGGTCTTCGTCCACGGCATGACGAGCGCGTTCGAGGCGGCGATCGCCTTCACGGTGCTGGCCCTGGCGATGGCGGTCTTCGTGGTCCGGCCCGCGCGGGCTTCGCGGGGCCCGGCGACGCCCGTCGCGGAAGGGACTGTTCAGCACGACTGAACGGTTGGGCGTAGCAGATGTTGCTGGTGCTTCACCGCGAGCCCGGGTCAAGCTGGCCTCATGCACTCCGACATGCCTGCCACCGGCGCTCCCTCCCCCTTCGGCCGCGTGCTGGCCGCGATGGTCACGCCGTTCCGGCCCGACGGCGCCCTGGACCTGACCGGAGCACAGGAGCTCGCCGCCCACCTGGTGGCCGAGGGCTGCGACGGTCTGGTCCTCAGCGGCACGACCGGCGAAGCCCCGACGACCACCGACGCCGAGAAGGAGCAGCTGGTCCGGGCCGTTGTCGAGGCGGTGGGCGGCAAGGCCACCGTGGTCGCGGGCGTCGGCACCTACGACACCGCCCACTCGCAGGAGCTCGCCCGGTCCGCCGAACGAGCGGGCGCGGACGGGGTGCTGGCGGTCACGCCGTACTACAGCCGCCCGCAGCAGGAGGGCGTGCGGCGGCATCTGCGCGCCGTCGCCGATGCCGTGACGCTCCCCGTCATGCTCTACGACATCCCGCACCGCACCGGGACGCGGCTCGCCCCGGAAACCCTGAGCGCCCTGGCCGGACATCCGCGGATCGTCGCGGTCAAGGACGTCAGCTACGACCTCGCAGGCGCGGCCAGGACCATGGCCGAGACCGGACTCCAGTACTACTGCGGCGCGGACGAGCTCAACCTGCCACTCGCCGCGATCGGAGCCGTCGGCGTCGTCAGCACGGTGGCGAACGTCGCGCCGCGCGAGATCCGCGCCGTCCTGGACGCCTACGCGCGGGGCGAGAACGCCGAGGCCGCGCGCCTGCACCAGGGGCTGCTGTCACTGGTACAGGCGATGATGGACGAGGCGCCGGGCACGGTCACCGCCAAGGCACTGCTCCGCGCCGCCGGACGACCGGCCGGCCCGGTCCGGTCACCGCTGGTGGACGCGGAACCGGAGCTGGTCGAGCGCCTGGTGAAGGTGCGTCAGGAGGCCTGCTCGCGGTAGCCGGCCAGCACCTCGGCGGTCTTCGTGGCGGTGAACTCGACCACGTCGTAGGCGGCCACGCCCGCCTTTGCGAAGGGGTCCTCCGCGAGCAGTGCGTCCAGCGCCGCGCGGTCCAGCCCGCCGACCAGCAGGATGCCGCCGGTGCGCGGGACCTTGGCACCCGAGGCGAGCAGCGCGCCCTTCGCGTACTGCTGGTCCAGCCAGGTCCGGTGGTCCTCCAGGTGGGCGTCCACCTGCTCCATGGGAACGGTGTAGGACAGGGTCACGACGAACACGCTTACTCCTCCGCACAGCGACAGGACGGCATCCGTTCGGGCGCGCCGGATCAGGCCCAGCGGTCGAACGGACGGTCAAGCGTATATCGCCCGTCCGGACCGAGGAGCAGGGTCCTCATCTCGCCGTTGTCGGGATTGGAGAGCGCCTCGAACTCCTCCACGGTCCAGTGGAACCAGCGCATGCAGAAGAGCCGCATCATCAGCCCGTGCCCGATCAGCAGCACATTGGGCGGATAGTCGGGACTCAGGAAATTGCGGTGCAGCGTTTCGAAGAACGCGCCGACCCGGTCGTAGACGTCGGCGCCGGACTCCCCCTGGGTCAGCCGGTAGTAGAAATGGCCGTAGGCGTCGCGGGCCTTGCGCTGCTCGCGGATGTCGTCGAGGTCCTGGAGGTTGCCCCAGTCCTGCTCGCGCAGTCGGGGCTCCTCCATCACCCGGATCCGGGCGGGCTCCAGTCCCAGCAGGTCCAGGGTCTGCCGGGTGCGGGTGTAGGGCGAGACGTAGACCTGCACCCGCTCGACGCCGAACATCTCCCGCAGTTCGGCGCCGGCCTCCCGCGCCTGTTCCCGTCCGCGTTCGGTCAGTTTCAGGGCGTGGTCGGGGACGCGCTCGTAGATCGACTCATCGATATTTCCTTCCGACTCCCCATGTCGGAGCAGGACGATTCGTCGAGGTCGCGCCATACCGGCCACAGTAACCCAGCGGCCCGGACGGGGCCCGGGCGTCTCAGCGCGGAGCGCTGTACCAGCGCCACTCGGTCAGCCGTTCCCGTCCGGGCAGCTCACCGCGGCCGGTGGCCCAGAGCAGGGTCGCCCAGGGATCGGTGTCCGCCGGCGCGTCCGGGAAGAGCCGGTGCAGCACCCGAGCGCAGATGTCGGCCGGGGCAGCCCAGTCCAGTGCGAGCCCGGCTGCCAGGTCCGCGCCGTGGGCGAACAGCTCGACCAGGCCCATGGACGCAGAGCCCTCGGGATCGGCCGTCCCCATGCCGTGGAAGGCCCGCGCCTCGGGCGCGGCCGTCCGCACCATGGCCACGTGCAGCGCCCCGCAGGACTCCAACACCTGGACGAGCCCCTCCGTCCCGCACTCACGCTCGCTGAAGATCACGCTCGCGGGCTTGCCCGGTCCCAACCGGCGCCAGGCGAACGGCACGAACGTCTCAGCGGGCGGTGACTGCGGACCGAGCTGCGCGGCATAGGAGAACAGGCAGTCGGCGAGATGCTCGGCCGTCTCCCAGCAGTCCAGGTCCAGCGTCCCGGCCGGCCGGCTCCAATCCGCGGCGAGCCCGGCGGGCTGCCGCAGCAGCGCGACCACGAGCCGGACTCCCTCGGCGAGGTCGTCGGCGGTGACCGGTCCGACGACGGCACCCGGCGCGGACGATGCGGGCACTGAGCGATCAGGCATGGTCATGGGCGGCGGCCGCCTTCGTCACGTCGTTGAGCAGCGGACCGAGCTTGTCGGTCAAGGTCTGGAAGTCCACGGCCCGGCCATCCGACCATTGGGCGAGCCCGACCACCAACAGCTTTTCGGTCCCGGCGAAGGCCTGCACCAGACCGCTGTCGGTCGGCAGCGCGCGCAACCCCGAGCCGGACGGCGGCGTCACGAACCCGACCTCGTGGTCGGTCGGGTCGGCGCCGAGCGAGACCATCAGGTGCGCGACGTCGGTGGGGTCCTTCATGCCGAACACGACGATCGTGTACTCGTTGTCCGCCGCGTCCCGGTAGAGGGCCTCGATCACACCGCGGCAGCCCTTGCTCTGGTCGATCATCGTGGTCAGGTTCGGTCCGACCATGCCGTTGCCCGTGCAGTTCGGCACGCCCGACTGCTCGACCCTGGTGAACCCGTCGAGCTGCGCGGGGAACGCCTGATCGGCGGTGACCATCGGACTGCTCGCAGATTTCGTCGCCGTCGGGCCGGCCGAGGCAGCCGCGCTCGGTCGGGGCGGGGTGCTGCTCCGTCTCCCGGGCCCGACCTCGTAGCCGATCCCGGCGACGGCCACCGCGACGCACAGGGCCGCGATCGCAGCCCAGATCCGACGCCGCGACGGCTTGGCCGGAGCGACGGCCAACCGCTCGGCGGCACTCGGCTCGTGTATCGCCCCGCCCTTTTCGATCTCCCGGACGAACTCGTCCCAGAGCTCGTCCCCACTCCCTTGGTGATCTCCGGTCACCCGCGAACCCTAGTGAGGGGCGCCGACCGCGTGCAATAAAGATGATCTAGTCAGCGGGCCTTCACGGATCGGCCACCCGTCGCGTCCGAACGACCGCTAGCATCGAGCACGTGAACTCCTTCTGGCACGTCGCGCTGCCACCGCTCCGCGCCTGACCGGGCGCAGACGCTGACCGCTTGCCCGTGACCCCGGCCGCCCCGAAGGGCCGCCAGGGGCACGTGTCGTGCGCCCGTTGTGCAGTCAGTCCCCACGACGGAATCGACGACGGAAGTTCACCACCGTGCCGAACCACACCTCTGCCACGTCCTCTTCTTCAGCCTCCACGGTCGCTCCATCACCGGCCCCGACGGCGTCGGCGCGCAGCGGCTTCGCCCGACGACTGAGCGGGCCGGTCCCGATCCTGGTCACGGCGCTGCTCTGGGGCACCACGGGGACGGCGAGTTCGCTCGCGCCGCGAGGCGCCTCACCGGCCGCGATCGGTTCGGCCGCGCTGACGCTCGGCGGTCTACTGCTCTTCCTCTCCAGCCGCGCGGCGCGGGTCCTGCCACGGACCTGCACGCCTCGTGAGCGACGACTGCTGGCCGTGGGCTCGGTCGCCGTCGCCGGATACCCACTCAGCTTCTATCCGGCCGTGTCGCGCACGGGAGTTGCGGTGGCCACGGTGATCGCCCTGGGCAGCGCACCCGTCTTCGCGGGGCTGCTGGCCTGGCTGTCCCGGCAGGCCCGGCCGACCGCACGCTGGGCATGGGCCACCGTGATCGCCGTGCTCGGCTGCGCGTTGCTGGTCCTCGGCCCCCAACTCACCGGCGGCGGCGCCGCAGTGAACCTGCTCGGCGTGCTGCTCGCCGCCGTCTCCGGGTTCTCCTACGCGGCCTACTCGCTGATCGGCGGCAACCTGATCGGTCGAGGGCACGCCTCGGACGGCGTCATGGGCGCGATGTTCGGCGGAGCGGCACTGCTGGTGCTGCCGGTCCTGCTGCTCAGCAACGAGCGGTGGCTGCTCGATCCGCGCGGCCTCGGGGTCGTCCTGCACCTCGGCGTGGTCACGACGTTCCTCGCCTACCGGCTCTTCGGCCTCGGCCTGCGGCGCACTTCCGCGCAGGTCGCGACGACCCTGACGCTGGCCGAGCCTGCGGTCGCCGCCGTCCTGGGCGTCGCCGCGCTCGGCGAACGGCTGCCCGTCGCCTCGTGGTGCGGACTCGCCGTGCTGGCCGCCGCGTTGGCCTTCCTCACCGTCCCGGTCCGGCGGCGGCAAGGCTCCTAGCCAGGGAAAGCCCGGAGGGGGTGCCGACCGAGGTCGACACCCCCTCCGGGGTCCTACTCACTGATCAGAATCAGCTGCAGCCGCTGGTCGAGCCGCAGCCCTCGCAGACGTAGCAGCTGCCCGCGCGGCGCATCTTGGTGCCGCAGGAGAAGCAGAGCGGGGCGTCGGAGTTGATGCCCTGCTGGATCTCCAGCAGCTCGGCCGTGTTGTGCGCGGACGCAGCTGGCACAGCCACCGGAGCCGTCGCGGCGGGCGTCGAGGTCTCGATCACGACCGGGGCGGCCGGAGCTGCCGAGGCGGCCGGAGCGACGTGGGAGCGCGGCGCGGACTGGGCCAGGCCCTCGACGTCGACATCCTCGTCGGTCGGCTCGTAGGAACCGGTCTCCAGGTGGCGCTGACGCTCCTCGACGGAGTGGATGCCGAGCGCGGAGCGGGTCTCGAACGGCAGGAAGTCCAGCGCCAGGCGGCGGAAGATGTAGTCGACGATCGACTGCGCCATCCGCACGTCCGGGTCGTCGGTCAGACCGGCCGGCTCGAAGCGCATGTTGGTGAACTTCGAGACGTAGGTCTCCAGCGGCACGCCGTACTGGAGGCCGACCGAGACGGCGATGGAGAAGGCGTCCATCATGCCCGCGAGGGTCGAACCCTGCTTGGACATCTTCAGGAAGACCTCGCCCAGACCGTCGTCCGGGTAGGAGTTGGCGGTCATGTAGCCCTCGGCGCCGCCCACCGTGAAGGAGGTGGTGATGCCGGGACGGCCCTTCGGGAGGCGCTTGCGGATCGGGCGGTACTCGACGACCTTCTCGGTCGCGGCGACAGCCGGGGCAGCAGCCTCGGCCGTGACGGCGGCGACCTCGGACTTGGTGTCCTTGGTCTTCGCCGACAGCGGCTGGCCCACCTTGCAGTTGTCGCGGTAGATCGCCAGGGCCTTGACGCCGAGCTTCCAGGCCTCGAAGTAGATCTCCTCGACCTCCTCGACCGACGCGCTCTCCGGCATGTTGACGGTCTTGGAGATGGCGCCGGAGATCCACGGCTGGATCGCGGACATCATCCGGACGTGGCCCATCGGGGAGATGGAGCGCTCACCCATGGCGCAGTCGAAGACCTCGTAGTGGGCCGGCTTGAGACCGGGCGCGTCCACCACGTTGCCGTGCTCGGCGATGTAGGCGACGACCGCCTCGACCTGCTCGTCCTGGTAGCCGAGACGCTTGAGCGCGCGCGGCACGGTGCCGTTGACGATCTGCATCGAGCCGCCGCCGACCAGCTTCTTGAACTTGACCAGGGCCAGGTCGGGCTCGACGCCGGTGGTGTCGCAGTCCATCATCAGGCCGATGGTGCCGGTCGGGGCCAGCACGGACGCCTGCGCGTTGCGGAATCCGTTTCGCGCGCCGATCCGGACGACGTCCTGCCAGGCCTCGGTGGCCGCGGCCCAGACCGGGGTGTCCAGCTCGTCCATGCGCGTGGCGACGTCGTTGGCGTCGGCGTGCTGGCGCATGACCCGCTGGTGCGGCTCGGCGTTGCGGGCGTAGCCGTCATACGGGCCGACGATGCCGGCCAGCTCGGCGGAGCGCTTGTACGCGGTACCGGTCATCAGCGAGCTGATGGCGCCGGCGAGCGCGCGGCCGCCCTCAGAGTCGTAGGCGTGACCGGTGGCCATCAGCAGCGCGCCGAGGTTGGCGTAGCCGATGCCCAACTGGCGGAAGGCGCGGGTGGTCTCGCCGATCTTCTCGGTCGGGAAGTCGGCGAAGCAGATGGAGATGTCCATCGCGGTGATGACCAGCTCGACGACCTTGGCGAAGGTCACCGCGTCGAAGCTGTCGTCGTCACGCAGGAACTTCATCAGGTTCAGCGAGGCGAGGTTGCAGCTGGAGTTGTCCAGGTGCATGTACTCCGAGCAGGGGTTGGACGCGTTGATGCGGCCGGACTCGGGGCAGGTGTGCCAGTGGTTGATGATCGAGTCGTACTGGATGCCCGGGTCGGCGCAGGCCCACGCGGCCTCGGCCATCTTGCGGAACAGGCCCTTGGCGTCGACGGTCTCGATGACCTCGCCGTTCAGGCGGGACCGCAGGCCGAACTGCCCGCCCTGCTCCACGGCGGTCATGAACTCGTCGGAGACGCGGACCGAGTTGTTGGCGTTCTGGTACTGCACCGACGTGATGTCGTCGCCGCCCAGATCCATGTCGAAGCCCGCGTCACGCAGGGCGCGGATCTTCTCCTCCTCCTTCACCTTGGTCTCGATGAAGGCCTCGACGTCCGGGTGGTCCACGTCGAGCACGACCATCTTGGCCGCGCGACGGGTGGCGCCACCGGACTTGATCGTGCCGGCGGACGCGTCCGCGCCGCGCATGAAGGAGACCGGGCCGGAGGCGTTGCCGCCGGAGGAGAGCAGTTCCTTGGAGGAGCGGATCCGGGAGAGGTTGAGGCCGGCGCCGGAGCCGCCCTTGAAGATCATGCCCTCTTCCTTGTACCAGTCGAGGATCGACTCCATGGAGTCGTCGACGGCCAGGATGAAGCAGGCGCTCACCTGCTGGGGCTGGGAGGTGCCGACGTTGAACCAGACCGGCGAGTTGAACGAGAAGACCTGGTGGAGGAGGGCGTAGGTCAGCTCGTGCTCGAACACCTCGGCGTCGACGGTGGACGAGAAGTAACCGTTCTTCTCACCGGCGGCGCGGTAGGTCTTCACCACGCGGTCGATGATCTGCTTGAGGCTCCACTCGCGCTGCGGCGTGCCGAGCGCACCGCGGAAGTACTTGCTGGTGACGATGTTGACCGCGTTGACCGACCAGAAGTCGGGGAACTCGACGCCGCGCTGCTCGAAGTTGATCGAGCCGTCACGCCAGTTGGTCATGACGACGTCACGACGCTCCCAGGTGACCTCGTCATAGGGATGGACGCCCGGGGTGGTGTAGATGCGCTCGATACGCAGCCCCGCGCCCGCCTTGGCGCCGGCCTTACCCTTGGCCGTGCCGCCCTTGCCGGTACGGGAGCCGCTGGTCGTATCAGTCATTGCCGCCTCCTCCTGGGCAAACGCCCTGAGCGCCCCGCTGCTTCCCGGGGTCGCCTACTGGTTCATATGTGGTGCTGAACGTGCTGCTGAAAGTCGTGCTGAAGGTGCGCGCGCACGCCTCGAAAGGTGCGGGGGTCTCAGGGCGTGGGCGCGGGGGGCCGGTCGGCGCGGAGTTCCGCGATCGCGGCTTCGAAGTCCTCAAGAGAGTCGTAGGCCCGGTACACCGAGGCGAAGCGCAGGTAGGCCACGACGTCCAGCTCCCTGAGCGGGCCCAGTATGGCCAGGCCGACGTCATGGGCGGACAGCTCGGCGCTCCCGGTGGAGCGCACGGCCTCCTCGACGCGCTGGCCGAGCAGCGCGAGGGCGTCCTCGGTGACCGGTCGGCCCTGGCAGGCCTTCCGCACTCCGGAGATCACCTTGTCGCGGCTGAAGGGCTCGGTGACCCCGCTGCGCTTCACCACCATCAAGGCGGCGGTCTCCACCGTGGTGAACCGGCGGTTGCACGCGGGGCACTGGCGCCTGCGGCGGATCGAGCTGCCGTCGTCGGTGGTGCGGGAGTCCACCACTCGGCTGTCCGCGTGTCGACAGAAGGGGCAGTACATGTCCCGCTCCCCTCCCGTTTTGTCGTGTCTGCGCGTCGCTCTTGCTCCGAGGCAGCCGTCAGTCTAGGCGATCCGCAGGGGTGGGTGAGACCACGGGCCTGTTGCCGGGACCACAACTTGTGGGCTGCGAGCACCAATGTAACCACTAGATCTGGTGCGTGGCGCGCCTATCCGGGACCGCGTGTCGTGTCCTTCGGATCACGCTTCGCGATCGGCGCAGGTCAGTCGGGAGAGGCTCGGCGCGGGGCTCACCCGAACGGCTGCGGACACCCGCCGAGGCGTCCGATGGGGCGTCCGGCGGGGCGTCCGACGCGCCGTCGGAAAGCCGTCCGGGTGGGCGCTTTCGGCCACATTGCAGGCGCATGGACAGTGATCCGTGAGAGGATTCCACTCGAACAAGCGATCGCATGGACGGGTTGAAATACACCCGGAACCTTGATCGAGTCAGGGTTTCCGGGAATAATTCACTCGAACGTGTGTTTGGCGCAACCTTTCGATAGGACCTACCGTTGGCCTATTCAAGGGAGAACGTCCGCAGGTAGCAGAGAGGGGCCGCCGTGACCATCGCCGAGAGCAGCACCGTCCCGGTGCAGGAACGCTCCCAGTTCGCCAGTCAGGAAGATTCGCGAAAGCTTGCTTCCGGGCTCGTTCCGGACCAGGCCGGCGCCCCTTCCGTAACGCAGTCAACGGGGCACTCCTTGGATATTCCAGAAGGTAGCCCGGTCCGCTCGCTCGCCGGCCGACCGCCCGGTGTGCGCACCGACGAGGCCGGTCTGACCGAACGCCAACGCCGGGTCATCGAGGTCATCAGGGATTCCGTGCAGCGCCGGGGCTATCCGCCGAGCATGCGCGAGATCGGTCAGGCCGTCGGCCTCTCCAGCACCTCCTCGGTCGCTCACCAGTTGATGGCCCTGGAGCGCAAGGGCTTCCTCCGCCGCGACCCGCACCGGCCGCGCGCCTACGAGGTCCGCGGCATGGAGGTGGCGCGTCCCGCGCCCGAGTCCAACAGCGGTCGCCCGGCCACGTCCTACGTCCCGCTGGTCGGCCGGATCGCCGCCGGTGGGCCCATCCTGGCCGAGCAGTCGGTCGAGGACGTCTTCCCGCTGCCGCGTCAACTCGTCGGCGACGGCGAGCTCTTCGTGCTGAAGGTCAGCGGCGACTCGATGATCGACGCCGCGATCTGCGACGGCGACTGGGTCACCGTCCGCCGTCAGCCCGTCGCCGAGAACGGCGACATCGTCGCCGCGATGATCGACGGCGAGGCCACGGTGAAGCGCCTCAAGCGCGAGGACGGCCACATCTGGCTGATGCCGCACAACTCGGCGTACGAGCCCATTCCGGGTGACAGCGCCACCATTCTCGGCAAGGTCGTCGCGGTGCTCCGCCGCCTCTGACCCCACCTCGCAAGAACACCACGTCAGGGTGTCAGGAGCCTTCCGCTCCTGACACCCTGACGTTTTTTCAGCGACCTGTGTCCAGATCACTGGTGGGCGAATTCAGCGTTTCCGCACCGGTGCCGCGGACGCGTTGATGGCGACCAGCGAACGGCGCACCTGATTGCGGTCGGTGGTGTACCAGAAGTCCGGCATCGAGGAGCGGAAGAATCCGCCGTAACGGGCCGTCGCCAGACGCGAGTCCAGCACCGCGACCACGCCGCGGTCCTCCGCCGAGCGCACCAGACGACCGGAGCCCTGGGCCATCAGCAGCGCCGCATGCGTCGCCGCTACGGCCATGAAGCCGTTGCCGCCGTGCTCCTCCACGGCCTTCTGACGGGCGCTCATCAGCGGGTCGTCGGGGCGCGGGAACGGGATGCGGTCCATCACCACCAGTTGGCACGCCGAACCGGGCACGTCCACGCCCTGCCAGAGCGAGAGCGTGCCGAAGAGGCAGGTCTCGGCGTCCGCGGCGAAGTTCTTGATCAACTCGCCCAGCGTGTCCTCGCCCTGGAGCAGGATCTGCCCCGGCACCCGCTCCCGCAGCGCCTCGGCCGCGGCCTGCGCGGCACGCATCGACGAGAACAGACCCAGCGTCCGCCCACCGGCCGCCTGGATCAGCTCGGCCAGCTCGTCCAGCATCTCCGGACGCTCCGGATCCCGGCCGGGCGGCGGCAGATGGCGAGCGACGTAGAGGATGCCCTGCTTCGGGTAGTCGAACGGCGAGCCCACGTCCAGACCACGCCAGACCGGCGCAGCGTCGGACGCGTCGAGCGTCTCGCCCACATCGTCCCGGCCCGTGCTGGAGAGCCCCAACGAGGCTGCCACGCCGGTGAAGTCACCACCCAGCTTGAGCGTGGCCGAGGTGAGCACGACCGAGCGCTCGGTGTAGAGGTTCTCCCGCAGCAGCCCGGAGACGCTGAGCGGCGCCACTCGCAGGGACGCCGGGGCGGCCAGGAAGCGGTCGTTGCGGTCGATCCAGATGACGTCGTAGACGCTGCCTTCGAGCAGGCGGTCGGTGGTGTCGTGGATGTTCTCCAGCGAGGCCATCGCCTGCTTGCGCACCGCGTCCTCGTCGGTGAGCCCCTTGTCCCGGATCTCGCCGAGGGAGGTGATCACCTCGCGGCATGCCTCGCGGATCGCGGCGACGGCGTAGTGGAGGTTCTCCGGGAGCTCCTCGACCCGGCCGCCGTCGACGAGCTCCATCAGGCCGTGGTAGTTCTCGGCGGCGGCCTGGAGCTTGTCCACGGCCTTCTCGTTGGCCAGCTTGGCCGCCCGCTTGACCGCGCGGTGCACGGCCGTGGTGGTGAGCTCGGCGGTGGCGATGCCGGTGACCCGGGAGACCAGCTCGTGCGCCTCGTCGACGATCAGCAGGCCGTGCTCGGGCAGGACGGGCGCGCCCTCCAGCGAGTCGATGGCCAGCAGGGCGTGGTTGGTGACCACCACGTCGGCGAGCTTGGCGCGTTCACGCGCCTTCTCGGCGAAGCACTCGCCGCCGTAGGGGCACTTGGTGGCGCCCAGGCACTCCCTTGAGCTGACCGACAGCTGCGCCCACGCCTTGTCGGAGACGCCGGGCGAGAGGTCGTCACGGTCGCCCGTCTCGGTCTCGTCGGCCCAGTCGCGCAGCCGCATGATGTCCTGGCCCAGCTTGCTGCTGGGACCGCCCAGGGCCTCGGCCGGGTCGAAGAGGCCGTCCTCGTCGTCGCTGGGCGCGCCCTCGTGGGCACGGTGCAGGCAGAGGTAGTTGGAGCGGCCCTTGAGCATGGCGAAGAGCGGGCGGCGGCGCAGCAGCGGGTGCAACGCGTCCACGGTGCGCGGCAGGTCGCGCTCGACCAGCTGACGCTGGAGCGCCAGGGTGGCCGTGGCGACGACGACCTTGTCCCCGTGGCCCAGAGCGGGGACCAGGTAGGCAAGTGACTTGCCCGTGCCCGTGCCGGCCTGGACGAGCAGCTGCTCACTGTTCTCGACCGCGGCGGCGACGGCCTCCGCCATCGCCACCTGGCCCTCGCGCTCGACGCCGCCGACGGCCGCCACGGCGGCGTGCAGCAGCTCGCGCACGCGCGAGGGCCCGCCCCCGGGTGAGCCCGACCCTGCGGGGTCGGGCGATGCGGGTTCGGCCGTTGCGGGGTCGGCCGTTGGGGAGTCGCTGGAGTCGGCCGCGTCGGGCTCGAGGGTGTCGTCACTCATGGCGCACCAAGCCTAGAGGGCACCACTGACAATCCTCGGCCGGACGGGCGCGGTCAGCGACGGATCCACCAGCACGGGTTCCTCCTCGCGCGCCGCACGGACCGCGGCCGGGTCCAGGACCGCGACGGCGAGCCCGGGGTCGGCCTCGCCCGCGTCGTCCAGCAGTTCGCCGAGGGGACCCCAGATCGCGCTGTGGCCGCCGCCCGCATAAGGACCGCTGGGCGCGCTGTGGTTGGAGAGGGCGACATAGACGGTGTTGTCCAGCGCCCGGGCCGGGAGCAGGAAGCCGTTCGACTTCGCGAGGAACCCGGCGCTGAACATCGAGCCGTTGAGGTAGACGTGACAACCGTCCAGGGCGGCGGCACGGGCGTGCTCCGGAAAGGACGAGTCCCAGCAGACGCTGAGACCGAGCCGCCAGCCGTCCAGCACCAGCGTGCAGCCGGACGCGCCCGGGGCGAAGCCCGCGGCCCGCTCGCCCGCAGTCGCGTGCTGCTTGTCATAGGTGGCTGCTAGCTTGCCGTCACGGTCGAAAGCGAGCGCGGAGATGTGCAGCGCGCCCTCGTCGGTACGGGTGGGTGCGCCGACGACGAGAGCGGTGCGGTGGGTGGCGCAGGCCTCCCGCAGGGGGTCGAGACGCGGGTCGTCTGCCCCGGTGGTGTGACGCGCCGGATCGGCGGCGATGCCCGGCAGTTCGTATCCGGTGAGAAAGAGCTCGGGCAGGAGCAGCAGGTCAGCGCCGCGATCGGCGGCGCGGCGGACCAGGTCGGCGGCGGTCACCGCGTTGGCGGCCAGGTCCAGCGGCACGCAGGCGGCCTGGCCTGCGGCGAGGGTGAGGGGTGCGTCCGGCATTTCCGGCGCTCCGGGTGATTCCGGCGCTTCCGGCGTCGTGTGGAGGTCGTCCATGGCCGGGAGCGTAGCGGTCCGAACAGGGGGTGTGAGGGGTGAACCGGGGTTTCGGGACTTGCAGGGCTCTCAGGACTTTCAGGTTCGCGCGGGGAGGGGATGGTGCCCTTCGGTCTCGTGGTGGCGGTGCTCGGCCGGCAACTCCCTCGCGTCGGGGTCCGGTGCTGTGTCCACGACGCCGGTCAGGTCATCGGCGCTGCTCGGGCGGCCGAAGCTGGACCACGCGGTGCGCTCCGGCAGGCGGTGGACGGGGTGTCCCAACCGGTCGGCGCAGACGGCGTTGAGGATGACGGCGGCCCGGTGCGCGCCGAGGCCGAGATCGGGCGTACCGACGCCGTGGGTGTGCAGTTCGGCGTTCTGCACGTACAGGCCCGCGGTGACGTCCGGTCGCAGCTCCACGCGGTAGTCCAGGCCGACGCGATAGCGGTTCTGTTCGTCCCAGTCGATCAGGTCGAGCAGCGGGTCGAGCAGTGCGGGCCGTCGGGCCGCGTAGCCGGTCGCCAGTACTGCCACGTCCGTGCGCAGGGTGTAGTCCGCCCCGCTCTGAGCGTGGGCACAGCGCAGTTCCAGGCCGCCGCAGGGGTCGCGCCGGGCCGAGCGGATCTCGGTGCCGGGCACGATCTCCACGTCCGCGGCGACGCCGCCGGTCGTGCGGTCGTAGAGCGCCTCGTGGACGGCGGCCAGGGTCTCGGCGCTCGCGGCCTTGTACAGCTGCCACTGACTTGGCACGAGGGAGTCGCGGACGGTCCCGGGCAGGCCGTGGAAATAGCGGGTGTAGTCGGGCGTGAAGTGCTCCAGGCCGAGCTTGGAGTACTCCATCGGGGCCAGGGCGGCGCTGCGGGTGATCCAGCGCAGATGTGGTCCGGCACTGCCGCCGCGCCGCCGGAGCAGGTCGAGGAAGACCTCGGCCCCGGACTGGCCGGAGCCGACGACGGTGATGTCGGAGAAACGCGGCTGCCCGACACTGCCGGAGCTGCCGGCGTCTCCGGAGCTGCCGGAGTTGTCAGTGGCGTCCGCTAGCGTTCCCGGTGAGTGAGGCGAGACGAGGTAGTCCTCGGAGTGGAGGACGGGGCCGCCTTCGTCCAGGAGGGCGGCGAACGCTGTCGGCACCACCGGTTCGGTGCCGACGCCGAGCACGAGATTGCGGGCCAGCAGCAGGGGTTGGCCCGGGATCTCGACGTGGAAGAGCTTGCGGTGCCCGTCCCAGCGGACGCCCTCGACGGGGCTGTCGAAGCGGCAGTTGGGCAGCGAGGACGCCGCCCAGCGGCAGTAGTCCTGGTATTCACGCCGGGTCAGGTGCCACTGCTCGGAGAAGTAGAACGGGAAGAGTCGCTGCTGCTCGCGCAGATAGGCGAGGAATGACCACGGGCTGGTCGGGTCCACCAGCGAGACCAGATCGGCCAGGAACGGCACCTGCATCCGGGCGCCGTCGATCAGCAGGCCGGGGTGCCAGCTGAACTCCGGTTTGGCGTCGAGGAAGAGGCACCGCAGGCCGTCCACGCCGTCGGCGAGTGCGGCCAGGGAGAGATTGAACGGACCGAGGCCCACCCCGACGAGGTCGTAGGGCAGATCGAGGTGGTGGACGGTGCGGTCGTGGGCGCGGGGCGGCACGCCCAGGTGCGGCGCGCGGAAGTCGGACGCACGGTCCGACGTCGTCGAGGGTTCCAAGGACACGGTGCTTTCCGGTGTAGGAGCGAGGAGGGTCAGCCCCGCTCGTAGAGCATCAGGGCGGCGTGCTTCTCCGGGAGGATGAGCTCCGAGTCGTAGCGGAACCCGGCCCGGAGGAAGGCACGGATGGAGGGAAGGTTGCGGACGTCCGGTTCGGCCACCACACGGCGCGCTGCCTGGCGCTCACGCAGGGCCCGGCGCGTCAGGGCGCCGATCAGCGTCCCGCCCAGACCCCGGCCGCGGGCCTTTGCCGGCCCGATCAGGACGTGGAGTCCGGTGTCGTGCGGACGCGCCGGGTAGTGCCGGGCCAGGGGGTCGAGGTCGGCCCGGTACACCTCCCAGTAGCTCATCGGCGTGCCGTCGAGCAGGCCGAGGCAGGGGACGCTGCGGCCGTCGCCGTCGAGTTGGGCGCGGACATGGTGCTCGGTCATCCCGGCCGGGCCGCACAGCTCCCAGAAGGCGGAGACGACGGGGTCGTTCATCCACTCGACCAACAGGTCCAGATCACGCGGCAGCCGCACGGGCTGCAGCCGGAACTCGCCGAAGACGGTGTACATGGTCCCCCAGCGGGCGACGCCGTCCAGCAGGTCGGCGGGGCGTGCCGCGCTGCGGGGGCGCGAGGGCACCGGCCGGGACTGCGCGGGCACGTCGGAGCGCCCACCTCCCGGCGCGAGCGTGGCCCGTCCCTGCGGGCCGTCCGGGAGGTGACGGCGGCTCACGCCTCGACCCCCGCCATCGCGACGGCGAGCGGCGAGCGCTCCGGTGGCGTTGCGCCACCCCCCTGCGATGCGGCAGCAAGGGGATTGGCGAAGTCGACGTACACCGACTGCGTCTCCACCGGTCCGACCAGCTCGTCCATACCGTGCAGCCGGGTGAGCAGGTTGGCCTTGCAGCGCAGCGTCCCGGCGTCGAGGAGCCGCTCCGGCAGGGAGGAGCCGGTCGCCCGGCCAGGACCGGCCAGAAAGCGCCGGAGGGCGGCCAGCAGCAGCCGCTCGTCGGCGAGTTGCTGCGAGCCGAACGCACCGACCAGACCCAGGAGGTGGTTGATCCCCAGGTAGTACGCGAAGCGCTCGTCGGCCACCTGGTCCGGCACGAAGGTGTCGCTGGCGCGGCCGATGCCCGGGAGGCGGGCCTCCAGGGCAGCGGCGTGGGAGTCGCGGAAGTAGTAGCCCTGGTTGTCACGGTACCGGCCGCCGACCGGCCAGCCCTCCTCGTCCAGCAGGACCAGGCTGTTCTGCTGGTGCGCCTCCAGGGCGATCCCGGCCCGGCCGTCGAGCCAGAGCAACGGCAGCGCCACAGCGTCGAGGTAGCGCAGGAACCACTCGGCGGCGACGGTCGCGGCGGACCGGCCGCTGCGCGCGGCCAGCCGGTGGACGACCTCGGCCAGGTGGGACGCGTCGCCGCCCGTCCAGGGGCGCTCCGCGACAAGACCGGCAAGGCAGTGCATCCGGTCACGCGCGCCGAAGGGGTTCTGCCGCAGCACGGTGTCGAAACCACTTGCCCCTCCGGGCAGGTCGACGCCGATCCAGGCCGGGTCGCGGACGATGTCGAAGCCGGGGTGCTCGGCCCGCCACTCCGCGCACAGACCGGACTCCAACAGCCGGTGCACCTCGGCCCCGCGCAGCAGTTCCTTACGGAGGTTCTCCCGGCAGGAGTTGGTGATCCGCAGCCCGAGCGAGAGCTTGAGCATCCAGGGCGTGCCCGGCTGGTAGACCGTGCGGACCGAGGAGGTGGGGTGCCACAGGCCACCGGCCGCACCCAGGTCGTGAACGCGTCCGGCGTCGATCAGCGCACGGACCGCAGGTCGGTTCGTCAGTTCCCGTGCCTGCCAGGGGTGCACGGGCAGCAGCACGGTCCCGTCAGGGTGCTGCGGCGCGTCGGCGCCGCGCAGCCCGGACATGATCCGGCCGATGCCGTCCACGCCGAACCGCGCGTCGCCGCAGCCCGACGGCGCGGTGCCCTCGGCGGCGGCCACCAACTCCCGTGCCACGGCGAACCAGTGCAGCCGCAGTGCGCCGCGTAGCTCCGGCGCGTACGCGACGCCCTCCGCGTCGCCCACGCCCTCGCGGCTCTTCGGCGTCGGGTGGAACGGGTGCCCCAACAGCAGCGCCTGCTCGGAGCGGAGGAACGGCGTCGCCGCCGTCCCGGGCTCCGCAGCGGCCCGGCGCGCTGCCACGAACCCGGCGACACGGCGGACCGAGTCCGCCACCCGCCCGGCCAGATCGGCTACCTGGACCGCCGCATCCGCCGCGGACGCGGCGCCCCCACTGCCGCCGACGTCCGCGTCCGCGTCCGCAGCGGCGGTCCGGGCGAGCAGGGCCGCGACGGTGACCGCGTCCGCCGGTCGCCCCGCAGGTCGCCCCGCCGCCTCGCCCGAGGCGGGACGCAGCTGGACCGGACCGAACCGGTGCCAGCCGGACGCGGAGCGGTAGCGGACCGGAGCATCCAGCACCAGGCCGTCGACCAGGGCGAGTTCGAGCACCTCGGGAGCGGCGGGCACGGCCACGCCGGTCTCCCGGGCCCAGCAGCGCAGCAGGTTCTCGACGGCTGCGGCGTCGGCGACGACGGCCGGGGCCGGATGCAGCAGCGGATCCTCCGTCTGCGCAGGAGAACTGGCAGGTGAGACGGCTTGCTGCTGCGCGGGGACGGTGGTCACGCGGGGTTCTCCTGGGAGTGACGGGGATCAGCATCGGGCCGGGCTCGCTCCGTCGACGCCCCCGCCGCGACGACATGAGCGATCAGGCGGTCCAGATCCGCCTCGGTGGTGTGCGGGTTCAACAGGGTGAGTTTGAGCAGAACCTTCGGGGCGGCAGAGCCGCCCGGCCCGAGCAGTTCGGTGCGCCCGACGACCGCCCGGCCCTCGGCCAACAGACGACGTCGCAACTCCGCGTTGACGGCGTCCACGTCGTCCGCGTCGAGCTCGCGCTCGGGCAGGTAGCGGAAGAGCACGGTGGTCAGCCTCGGCTCCGCGAGCAGTTCCAGCCGCGGGTGCGCGGCGATGGTGGCGGAGGCGTGGCGGGCCAGCGCATGGCAGCGGTCGACCAGTGCGCCGAGCCCGGAGCGTCCCAGCGTCCGCAGGGTGACGGCCACTTTGAACGCGTCGGGCCGACGGGTCGTCCGCAGCGAACGGCCTAGCAGGGACGTGTACCCGGCCTCCTCGTCGTCGGCCGGGTTGAGGTAGGCGACGCGCTGCTCCAGCGGCGTCAGCAGGTCGGAACGACGGGCAAGCAGCACCCCCGCCGCCACCGGCTGCCAGCCCAACTTGTGCAGGTCGAGCCCGACGGTGTCGGCCAGTGCCAACCCGTCCAGCAGCGGCGCAAGCCTCCGCGAGAAGAGCGCGCCACCCCCGTAGGCGGCGTCGACGTGCAGCGGCACGCCGTGACGGCCCGTTACCGCGGCCACCGCGCGCAGCGGGTCGATCGCCCCGCGGTCGGTCGTCCCGGCGGTGGCGACGACACAGCACGGCACCTGGCCTGCGGTGCGCGCATCGGCGAGCGCCCAGTCCAGCAGCCGGGGATCGAGCGATCCGTCGTCGGCGGTCTCCACCGGGACCACCGCCTGGGCTCCGAGCCCCAGCACCGAGGCGGCCCGGGCGACGGAGAAGTGCGCGGCGGCGGAGCAGAGGACGCGCAGCCGGGAGGCCGCCTCCGCCGGGATCCCCGCGCCGTCGGCAACGCCGAACTCCCGTGCCAGGACGTGGTCCCGGGCGAGCAGCAGCGCCATCAGGTTGGACTCGGTACCGCCGGTGGTGAAGACGCCCGTGGCTCCGCCGGGCTCCCCCGCGTGCTCGAAGCCGACCAGCTCCGCGAGGGCGCCGAGCACCGCGGTCTCGATCTCAGTCCCGCCGGGAGCCTGGTCCCAGGAGTCGAGGGAAGGATTCAGCGCGGCCACGGCCAGGTCGGCCACGGCGGCGAGGGCGAGCGGCGGAACGTGCAGGTGGGCGGCGCAGGCCGGGTCGGCGGGGTCGGCCGCCGTGGCGGCGAGGGCGCGGGTCAGCAGGGCGAGCGCGTCCGGGTCTCCCTCGTCCGGAAGCAGCGAACCGGAGGCGAGGAGCTCGCGCAACGATGCGGCCACCCCTTCCGGCCCCCCGCCGGGCAGCGGGCCGCCGCGCGCGACGGCGCCCTCGCGCAGCGCGCCGAGCGCCACGGCCAGCATCGGCGCCAGCGCCTCCGGCCCGGCGACGCCACCGGCGAGAGCGGTGACGGAAGTTCCGGGTCCAGGCCCGGACGCGGGACCGGGTCCAGGCCCGGACGCGGGACCGGGTCCAGGCCCGGACGCGGGACCGGCAGAGTCCGATCCGGCAGGCGGAGGCACTCCCTCGGTCATGGTCACGCCGCCCCTCCGGAGCGGGCGGCGGGGACCAGTTGACGGTGCCGGTCCGGCATGGCGGGCGCGCCGGACAGCACGCCGGCATCACGCGCGGCCGCTGCGATCGACTCCGCCAGCCGCTCCATCACCGCCTCCGCCTGTTCGTCCGTCATGGTCAGCGGTGGCAGCAGCCGGACCACCGAGCCGTACCGGCCGCCGAGCTCCACGATCAGGCCCCTACGCAGCGCCTCCGCCCGTACGGCGGAGGCGAGTTCAGGTGCGGCCGGGTGGGCCCCGAGCTCGTCCGGTGTGCCGGTGCGGTCGACCAGCTCGACGCCGAGCATCAGCCCACGTCCCCGGACGTCGCCGATGGCGGGCAGTTCGCGCTGGAGGCCGCGCAGCCGGGCCAGCATCCGGGTGCCGAGCTCGGCGGCGCGCTGCGAGAGACCCTGCTCGCTGACGAAGCGCAGCGTGGCCGCGCCTGCGGCCATGGCGAGTTGGTTGCCGCGGAACGTTCCGGCATGCGCGCCGGGCGCCCAGACGTCCAGCTCCGACCGGTACACGATCGCGGCCAGCGGCAGGCTGCCCCCGATCGCCTTGGAGACGACCATGACGTCCGGCTCGATCCCGGAGTGTTCGACGCCCCAGAAGGTCCCGGTGCGCCCGACCCCGGTCTGGACCTCGTCGACGATCAGCGGGATGCCGTGACGTGCGGTCAACTCCCGCTGCTCGACCAGCCACTCGTCCGGCGCGGCGATGACCCCGCCCTCGCCCTGGACGACCTCGACCAGCATCCCGGCGGGACGGTCCACCCCGGCCTTCGGGTCCTCCAGCAGGGACCGGGTCCACCGCGTCCCCAGCCGCGCGCCCGCCACGCCTCCGACGCCGAACGGGCAGCGGTACGCGTACGGGTAGGGAAGCCGGGTGACCGTTGCGCCACCCCCCTCAAGGGCAGCGCGAACGGCCGTGTCGCCGCTCGCGGCCAAGGCACCCGCGGTCTGCCCGTGGTACCCGCCGGTGAACGCCAGCAACCCGTCCCGCCCGGTCGCCAGCCGCACCAGCTTGAGCGCGGCCTCGACGGCGTCGGTACCGGCCGGGCCGCAGAACTGGATCCGCGCGCCCCGCGCGAAGGCGGGCGGAAGGGTCTCGAAGAGGGCGGTGGTGAACTCGTCCTTGACCGGCGTGGCCATGTCCAGCACGTGCAGCGGCGCCTCCGAGTCCAGCACGGAGCGGATGGCCTCCAGCACGACCGGGTGGTTGTGCCCGAGTGCGAGCGTGCCGGCGCCGGCGAGGCAGTCGAGGTAGCGCCGCCCGTCCGCGCCCTCGACGGTCATCCCTCTGGCCCGCACCGGGACGATCGGAAGTGAGCGCGCGTAGGTTCGCGCGGCGGATTCGCGTGCCGCCTGCCGTCCGAGGATCGCGGTCGCGCTGGTGCTCGTGGGCAGCGCCGTGGTGGACATGGCCTGACTACCTCCTGGCGGTCGGGGCGACGCGCGGCGGCGGGCTCCCACACCGTCCGGGACAACCACCCGAACGAGCAGGCCTCACAGCGGCGGCGCGCACCCCCTTCGGGTGACGTCCCGTTGGGCTAACGACCCAGCACCAGGAAGAGAAACGGTCGAGCACAAACCCCGCACATACGCGGGGAGCGGTAGTTGCACCACGGGAGGGGCGCGGGGAACTGCGCGACAAGCCACCCGAGGTGGTGAGTCGCCGATCGAGCAGCGCCATCCGGACAGGGTGGTTGCTCGCGCAGTTCCCGCGCCCCTAGAAAGTGCAACTACCGGCGGCAGCACACGAGATCAGCCCGCGCGAGCGGTCAGCTCTGTGCCACCACCGCGAAGCGCTCCAGCTCCGCTGCGAGATCGGCCAGGACCCTGGCCTTCAGCAGGGTGCCCTCGCCGATGTGGTCCTCGCTCAGGACCTCGCCGTCGCGGTGGACGCGCGCGACGAGGTCGCCGCGCGTGTACGGGACCAGCGCCGTGATCTCGATCGACGGGCGCGGCAGCTCGGACTCGATCAGCTGCAGCAGCTCGTCGATCCCGTGCCCCGTACGCGCGGAGACCGCGATCGCGTGCGGCTCGCGCCGCAGCAAGCGGGCCAGGACCAGCGGGTCGGCGGCGTCCGCCTTGTTGATCACGACGATCTCGGGCACGTTCTGCGCGTCGACCTCGACGATGACCTCGCGGACCGCGGCCAGCTGCGCCTCCGGCTCCGGGTGCGAGCCGTCGACCACGTGCAGGATCAGGTCGGACTCGCCGACCTCCTCCATCGTGGAGCGGAACGCCTCGACCAGGTGGTGCGGCAGGTGGCGGACGAAGCCGACGGTGTCGGCCAGGGTGTAGAGCCGACCGCCGGGCGTCTCCGCGCGGCGGACCGTCGGGTCCAGGGTGGCGAACAGGGAGTTCTCCACCAGGACACCGGCGCCGGTGAGCCGGTTGAGCAGCGACGACTTGCCGGCGTTGGTGTAGCCGGCGATCGCCACGGACGGGACGTGGTTGCGACGGCGCTCCTGGCGCTTGGTGTCGCGGGCGGTCTTCATCTCCGCGATCTCGCGGCGCAGCTTCGCCATCTTCTCGCGGATCCGGCGCCGGTCCGTCTCGATCTTGGTCTCACCGGGACCACGGGTGGCCATACCGCCACCGGAGGAGCCGGAGCCACCACCACCCATCTGCCGGGAGAGCGACTGACCCCAACCACGCAGGCGCGGCAGCATGTACTGCATCTGCGCGAGCGCGACCTGGGCCTTGCCCTCTCGGGACTTGGCGTGCTGGGCGAAGATGTCCAGGATCAGCGCGGTCCGGTCCACCACCTTGACCTTGACGACGTCCTCGAGGTGGATCAGCTGGCCGGGACTGAGCTCACCGTCGCAGACCACCGTGTCCGCGCCGGTGGAGAGCACGATGTCGCGCAGCTCGTTGGCCTTGCCGGAACCGATGTAGGTGGCGGGGTCCGGCTTGTCGCGGCGCTGGATCACGCCGTCGAGGACGACGGAGCCGGCGGTCTCGGCGAGGGCGGCGAGCTCCGCGAGGGAGTTCTCCGCCTCCTCCGCCGTGCCGTCCGTCCAGACGCCGACGAGCACCACGCGCTCCAGACGCAGCTGGCGGTACTCGACCTCGGTGACGTCCTCGAGCTCGGTGGAGAGGCCGGAGACACGACGCAGCGCGGCTCGCTCGGAGCGGTCGAACTGGTCGCCGTCGTACTGGTTGGTGTAGAGCCGCCCGGGAATCCCGTCGATTCCCGCGAGGTCCTCGTCCATCAGGGCCTCTGCGCGCAGGTCGGCCGGGCGGCGGGCGCCGCGGCCGTGCTTCGTGTCGGCATCGGCGTCGCGGGATTCGAAGGTGGAGGTCATTGGATCCTTAAGCCAGTCGGTCGGGGCCCTACTCCCGCGACAGCTCGGGCTCGGAATGCCGGTGGCCGGCACGCCGTCGGGGCTGTGCGGAATCCCCCGCAGGAGACAACGCGGCAGGTCTGCCACGCATTCCCCTTGATGGTCGCACGCCCTCGCCCCCGGGGTCACCATCATTTCCCCCGTGCGTCCCCTCACCGGCAGGCCCACCATTGGGCCCTGCCGCGGCCCCGCCCGTAGACGTGCCGGTCGCCCCGCCCGCAGACCTGCCCGCGGATCCGGCGTCGGACCTGTCCGCGCCCCGGTTGGCCGGTACGGCCCGGTAGACGTCGTAGACGCCCGGCACCCGCAACATGACCCGCATCAGCTCCGGCAGTGCCTCGGGATCGGGCAGCTCGACCGTGTAGGTGTGGCGCACCCGCAGCTCCTGCGGCGGTTCGACCTCGGCCGAGATGATGTCGACGCCGATCCCGGACATGGCGGCGGTCAGGTCGGCCAGCAGCCGTGGCCGGCCGAGGGAGTCGGCCTGGACGGTGACCCGGTAGCCCGTCGGCGTCAAACTCTCCAGCCAGCTGGCCTCGACGGGGGCGCGTCCGGCCGCACGCATGGCGAGGCCAGTCGGGCAGTCGCCGCGGTGCACCGCCAGGGCCCCGCCGCGGATGGCGAAGGCCAGCAACTCGTCCGGCGGGAGCGGGGTGCAGCAGCGGGCCAGGCGGACCGTCGCGTCCGGCAGCGTGGGGGCGCTGACGACCGCCCGTTCGGTGTCGACGGGGCCGCCGCCGAGCAGTTGACGGCCGCGCGGCGGCCCGACCAGCGGGCCCGCGTGCAGCCGCGCGGACTCCTCCTGCCCGGGGTGCTCCGCCAGCCAGCGCTCGATGGCGATCCGGGCGCCCGGCGTACGGGCGTGCGGGAGCCACTCCGGCGCGGGACCAGCGGGCGGCTCGCCGGGAGGCTCGGTGAGCAGGTCGACCACGTCGCCGTCCTGCAGCGGCGTGGAGAGCGCGGCGAGCCGTCCGTTGACCCGCGCACCGAGACATCGGTGTCCGCGCTCCTCGCCCGCCGCGTAGGCCGCGTCGACGCCGGTCCCGCCCACCGGGAGCTGCACCCGCTCGGCGGGGGCGTGCTCCCGGGAGTTCTCGACCAGGACGGTGATCTCGCCGTCGCCCGCGAGGTCGGCGGTGAGCTGAGACCAGAAGGTGTCCGGGTCGGGCGTCTCGCGCTGCCACTCGAGCAGCCGCGAGAGCCAGCCGGGGCGGGCCGGGTCGGTGTGGTCCAGCGGATCGCGTCCCTCCGCGTCATCGGCCTCGCCGACCGACTGGGCGGACTGGGCGGACTGGGCAGTCTCGGCCGCCTCCGGGCCGAGCGCGGTGGCTGCTCCCGGGGCACCGAGGGCGACGACGCCGAACTCGGCGATCCGGTGCATCTGCCCGGTGCGCACCAACACCTCGACCACCTCGCCCTGTTCGGTGGTCACCGAGGTGTGCAGCGACTGGTAGAGGTTGAACTTGGGCGCGGCGATGAAGTCCTTGAACTCCCCGGCCAGCGGCGTCCAGCAGGTGTGCAGCTCGCCCAGGACCGCGTAGCAGTCGGCGTTCTCCTCGACGACGACCAGCAGCCGGGCGAAGTCGGTCAGGCCGAGCTCACTGCGGCGCAGCCGGGCGCGCTGGACCGAGACGCAGTGCCGCTGCCGGACGCTGACCTGCGCCGGAACCCTGGCCTCGCGCAGTTGGCGCCGCAGTTGCGCAGCGAACGCCTCCAGCGGATCCCCCGCCGACGCGGACGCCTGCTCTCCCGCGGCGGCGGCGAGCTCGTTGACGTGTGCCCGGAGCAGCGCCTTGGTGGCGCTGTACTCCTCGGGGTGGAGCGTGGCGAAGACGATGTCCTCCAGCTCCGACTTCACCACCTGGATACCGAGCCGCTCGGCGAGCGGGATCAGCACGTCGCGGGTGACCTTGGCGATCCGGATCTGGCTGGCCGGCTTCATATGACGGATGGTCCGCATGTTGTGCAACCGGTCCGCCAGCTTGATGACCATCACCCGGACGTCCTGTCCGGTGGCCACCAGCATCTTGCGGAAGGTCTCGGCCTCGGCCGCAGCGCCGAAGTCGACCTTCTCCAACTTCGTGACGCCGTCGACGAGATAGGCCACCTCGTCGCCGAAGCCCTCGCGCACCTGATCCAGCGTCATGGCCGTGTCCTCGACGGTGTCGTGGAGCAGGGCAGCGACCAACGTCGTGGTCTCCGCGCCGAGTTGGGCCAGGATCATGGCAACGGCGAGCGGGTGGGTGATGTAGGGCTCGCCGCTCTTGCGGGTCTGCCCGCGGTGGGACGCCTCGGCGACCTGGTAGGCGCGGCCCAGCAGGGCGACGTCCACCCCGCCATGCGGCTGCTGCAGCCGCATGGCACGCACCACCGGCTCCAGGGCGTCGGCGAGTTGCGAGCGTCCGCCCGCAAGCAGCGCCGCTATCCCCGCCCGCCCCAGCCCCGTCCTGCGGAACCCGGGCAGCGCACGCCCGAACGGGCGATCCGCGGGCCGGTCCGGGGACCGATCCCCGGGGCGGACGGCGACAGGGTCGGGCACGCCATCGCCCGGAAGGCCGTCCGAAAGCCCGTCCGGACTCTCGCCCGGGCGATCGGCGGGATGACCAGGAGCCCGATCTGCAGAGACGGTTCTGCGCCCCTCCAACGGGACGCCAGGTACGGCGTGGAGATCACCGGCATTCATGCGCACCTCCGGCAGCGATCACCGGAGCAGGCCGCAGCTCCGATGGTCCATGCTAGCGAGTGCAACACACACCGCGACGCCTCGTGTTCCCAACGTCACCTTGATCACCCGTTCGGGGGATTTGAACCGATTCCCACGGGGCATGCATAAAAGTTTCGATTTTTCGGCACGTGAAGCAACCGACAGCCGCCGGACCAGACCGCCCTACGCGTCGAGCCAGGAGGCGTCGAGCTCGCCCTCCGCGAGGACGACGGCTGGGCCGGTCATCTCGACCTCGCCGTCGGGCCGCTCGGTGATCACCAGGCGTCCGCCCGGCACGTCCACGGTGTACGTGACCGGCTCACCGGTCACCGCCGGGTCGACGCCGTCGCGCCGCGCGGTGGCGACCATGACGGCGCACGCGCCCGTCCCGCAGGAGCGGGTCTCCCTCGACCCGCGCTCGTGCACCCGCAGCGCGACGTGGCGCGGCGCGCGGTCCACGACGAACTCGACGTTCACGCCCTCGGGATAGGCGGCGGCCGGGGTCACCTCGGGTGCGTCGTAGAGGCTGCCCGCGTCGGCGAGGTCCTCGACGAAGGCGACCGCGTGCGGGTTGCCCATGTTCACGTTCCGCGCGGGCCAGCGGTGCGTGCCGACGGCCACCTCGATCCCCGTCTCCGGCCCGGGCAGTGCGGCCTTGCCCATCCGCACGGTGACGTCCCCGCTCTCGGCGACGTGCACCCGCTTGATCCCGCCACGGGTCGCCACGGCGAGGTCCCCCTGCGCGCAGAGCCCGGCCAGCACGAGGTAGCGCGCGAAGACGCGGACGCCGTTCCCGCACATCTCGGCGATGCTGCCGTCGGAGTTCCGGTAGTCCATGAACCACTCGGCGTCAGCGGCGTAGCGCTCCGCCTCGGGGTGCGCGGCGGACCGCACGACGCGCAGCACGCCGTCCGCGCCGATCCCCGCCCGCCGATCGCACAACCGCGCCACCTGCGGGGCAGTGAGCGCAAGCAGGCCGTCGGGGTCGGGGAGGATGACGAAGTCGTTCTCGGTCCCGTGGCCCTTGAGAAAGCGGATGCCCTTCACCGTGTCGTTCACGGCATCCATGGTACGGGCCTGAAGATCCAGCACCGCAGGCGAGACGTTGCACTACCCGCCGGCCTTGGTGCCTACCCGTGCAGGTGCGCCACGCGCCAGAGGCCCAGTGCCAGGAGGACGAGCGCGGTGGCCGTGTAGGCGAGCAACGGGCGCCAGCCCGCCTTGCGGCCGGAGCCCTGGCGCGGGAGGCCCGGCCAGCTGTAGCCCGCGCGACGCGCGGCCATCGCGCCCCACCCCGCGGACGCCGCGGTCAGCAGCAGACCGAGCATGCCGACCAGGCTGCCGCCGGAGTCGCCCGTACCACCGCCGCCCTCGAAGGCGAGCGGGAAGGCGAACATCAGTGAGCCCAGTATCGCCAGCGCCACGATCGGGAAGATCTGCCAGACCCGGAGCCGGCCCGCCGGGCGCAGCTCGCGACGGTGCAGCGCCTCCTCGTCCTGCTCGGGCAGGAACGGAAGAGGCGTCAGTTCCCGTGCGGAAAACTCACCTGCGGACACCGCGTCGTGATCCTCGGGCTCGAAGGGATCGTCGGGGAGTCGGTGCGTGTCGGGGCCGGTATCCATGGACACGCGGCCTCCCCTGCGCTTGTCGCCGGGGAGTTGCGCTCCACCGGACCACCGATGCTCTCGATGCTCGATGATGGCACGACGACCGCCTGCGGCGACGCCCGGCAAGGGCCTTCGCGGTGATCCGTGGCCATGACGTGATCAGGTCGTGACCGGGTGTCTCGGACATGGCTACAGACGTGCGAAAACCGCCTGAAAAGCGCCGCTCCGGTCACTCGACAACGCCCGCGCACCACCCGGCGCACGCGCCGCACACACCCGGCGCACGGCTCCCACCGAGGTCCGACGCCACCTTCCGGCGTCGTCGTTCGGCAACCGTTCAACACCCGTTCGGGGGCCATTCGGCAACCACCCTCAGAGCAGCGCGAGTGCCTGTTCCAGGAGGTCGTCCAGCGGCGCGGCGGTGTCGCGGTCGAGCCAGTTCACGCGTGGATCCCGTCGGAACCACGACTCCTGACGCCGTGCGAAGCGCCGGGTCGCCCGGACCGTCTCCGCACGGGCCGCGGCCTCCCCGTACTCGCCGTCGATCTGGGCCAACGCCTGCTGGTAGCCGAGCGCGCGCGAGGCAGTGCGGCCCTCCCGGAGGCCCTGCCGGGCCAGCGTCCCGACCTCGTCCAACAGCCCGTCCTGCCACATCCGGTCGACCCGGAGCGCGATCCGCTCGTCCAACTCGGGGCGCGGCAGCCGGACGCCGATCTGCACGGCGTCGTAGACGGACTCGTGGCCGGGCAGATTGGCAGTGAAGGGCAGACCGGTGATCTCGACGACCTCCAGGGCCCGGACGATCCGGCGGCCGTTGCTCGGCAGGATCACCCGCGCGGCCTCCGGGTCGACGGCGGCGAGGCGGGCGTGCAACACGCCCGGACCCTCCGTCGTAAGCTCCGCCTCCAGGCGGGCGCGGACCTCCGGGTCGGTGCCCGGGAAGTCGAGTTCGTCGATGGCGGCGCGCACGTACAGGCCGGAGCCGCCGACCAGGACGGGCGTGCGGCCCTGGGCGAGCAGCTCGTCGATGGAGGCGCGGGCGAGCCGCTGGTACTCGGCGACGCTCGCGGCCTCGGTGACGTCCCAGATGTCCAGCAGGTGGTGCGGCACGCCCTCGCGCTCGGCCATGGTGAGCTTCGCGGTGCCGATGTCCATGCCCCGGTAGAGCTGCATGGAGTCGGTGTTCACCACCTCGCCGCCCAGCTTGTGGGCGAGGGCGACGCCGAGGTCGGACTTTCCGACGGCCGTCGCACCGACGACCGCGATGACGCGCGGAGCCGCGACAGGAGAAGGGGACGAAGGACTGGTCACCCCCCTAGTCTGGCAAATCCCCGCACCGGAAATACCATATGGACATGGATGGGCTGTATGCCCGATTTGGCGACCCGGGTCAGGCGGCCCGGCACACGAAACGGAGCGGTCATGGGCCTCACGGATTCCCTGAAGGGCGCGCTGGACCAGGCCTCCAAGAAGGCCACTGAGTACGCGGGCAGCCACAAGTCGCAGATCGGTGCAGGCCTCGACAAGGTCGGCGACATGGCCGACAAGGCAACCAAGGGCAAGTACCACTCCCAGATCCACCAGGGCAGGGACAAGGCCAAGGACGCCGTCAACAAGTTCGGCGGCGCGAAGGACACCATCCCGGGGGAGGCCACGGAGAAGCCCGCCGAACCCGGACAGACGGGCCGGCCCGGCGACACCGGCTCAGCCGGCCAGACCAGCGAGACTGGCGAGACCGGGGGGACCAACCCCTGATCACCGGAGAGAAGCCCTGATCAACTGAGGCGCGGGAGGCGACCTCAGACCCAGGAAGCGACGAAGTAGCCGACGCCGTACGGCGCGTCGTCGAAGAGCAGTCGGGCGGCGGAGATGGCAGAGCCCTCCGCCGCACCGCTCAGCACCTGCCAGGGCGCACGCCCGGACACCATCAGCTCGAAGGCCAGCTCGGAGTCGAGCGACGGCAGTTCGCCCTCGGCCAGCCCCGCGGCGACGGCCTTGTCGAAGGGCTCGGCCCGCTCGTCCAGGTAGCCGGGGGCCTTGAGGGTCCGGCGGGCACTGCCTTCGCCCAGGACCAGCACACCCACCCGTTCGGCGGAACGGGCCAGCTCCAGGCCGTTCTCGCGGCAGAGCGCCTGCTCCAGATAGTCGGGGACGGCGAGCCCGAAGGCGGGACCGTCCCAACCGGCCCGTTCCAGCAGCCAGGCACCCACGGCGAGCGACGCCGGGAGCGTCTCGGACGCCTCGCCCTCGCCCAGGCCCATCGTGACGTCCACACCGAAGCTCCGGAAGCCGCCGACTCCACCGTGATCGAACATTCGGTGCTCGGCGCCCGGCCCCACCACCCAGATCCGCGACGGCGCTGCCGCGAGCAGCGCGGTCAGTGCCTCGTCGCAGGCGGCCCGCAGGCCGTCCAGCTCCGGCGCGGCCCCCACAGCGACCTCAGGCACGAGCAACGGCGGGCAGGGGCAGACGGCAGCGGCAACCAACATGCCTCAAGACCCTACCCGCAGAAGTTGCACAGGCCGGGGGCGGGGATCTGCGGGTATCTGCAGGCGAGGAACCAGGCAGCTGCTCAGGGGCACGGGGCTCAGGTGGTGCCCCGCCCCTCTCAGCGGGCGGTCAGCAGGCGCAGCCCTTGGCCTCCGCCACCGGGAGCGGCGCGGGAGCGCCGATCGTCGGGAGGCCCAGCATCACGCCGACGGGCTTCGCCGCCTCCGCGGGAGCCGCCTGGCGGCGCTCCCACGCGTCACCGGCGCGGGTGCGGCGGACGGCGAGGGCCGGACCCTCGGCCAACAGGTGGTGGGGCGCGGCGTAGGTGATCTCGACGGTGACGACGTCGCCGGGTCGCACAGCGAGCCCGGCGTCGGACAGCGCAGTGCCGGGTCGCACAGCGAGCCCGGCGTCGGACAGCACAGTGCCGGGACGGACCGGCTCCTCGGGACGCGTGCTGTGCTGGTCGTTGGTCCCTCGCAAGCTCGGGACGAAGTGCACCAGCCGGTTGTCGGGCGCACGCCCGGACAGGCGCGCGGTGGCCCCGTCCTTGCGGCCCTCGCCCTCGGCGACCAGGACCTCCAGCGTCCGGCCGACCTGCTTCTTGTTCTCCTCCCAGGAGATCTGCTCCTGCAGCTCGACCAGCCGCTCGTAGCGGGCCTGGACGACGGCCTTGGGAACCTGGTTCTCCATCTCCGCCGCCGGAGTCCCCGGGCGCTTGGAGTACTGGAAGGTGAAGGCCTGCGCGAAGCGGGCCTGGCGGACGACCTCCAGCGTCTGCTCGAAGTCCTCCTCGGTCTCGCCGGGGAAGCCGACGATGATGTCGGTGGTGATCGCCGCGTCCGGCATGGCGGCCCGCACCCGCTCGATGATGCCGAGGTAGCGCTCCTGCCGGTACGAGCGGCGCATCGCGCGCAGCACGTCGTCGGACCCGGACTGCAGCGGCATGTGCAGCTGGTGCATCACGTTCGGCGTCTCGGCCATGGCGGCGATGACGTCGTCGGTGAAGTCCTTCGGGTGCGGGGAGGTGAAACGGACCCGCTCCAGGCCCTCGATCTCGCCGCAGGCGCGCAGCAGCTTGCCGAAGGCCTGGCGGTCGCCGATGTCGGAGCCGTAGGCGTTCACGTTCTGGCCGAGCAGGGTGACCTCGACGACGCCCTCGTTCACCAGCGCCTCGACCTCGCCCAGGATCTCGCCGCTGCGGCGGTCCTTCTCCTTGCCGCGCAGGGCCGGGACGATGCAGAAGGTGCAGGTGTTGTTGCAGCCGACCGAGATCGAGACCCACGCGGCGTAGGCGGACTCGCGTCGGGTGGGCAGCGTGGAGGGGAAGACCTCCAGCGACTCCAGGATCTCGACCTGGGCCTCCTCCTGGACCCGCGCGCGCTCCAGCAGCGCGGGGAGGTGGCCGATGTTGTGGGTACCGAAGACGACGTCGACCCAGGGCGCCTTCTTGACGATGGTCTCCCGGTCCTTCTGCGCCAGGCAACCGCCGACGGCGATCTGCATGCCCGGACGCCCGGACTTCACCGAGGCGAGCCGGCCCAGGTTGCCGTAGAGGCGGTTGTCCGCGTTCTCGCGCACGGCACAGGTGTTGAACACGACCACGTCCGCGTCGCCGCCCTCGGCGGCCCGGACGTAACCGGCGTCCTCCAGCAGACCGGAGAGGCGCTCGGAGTCGTGGACGTTCATCTGGCATCCGTAGGTGCGGATGTCGTACGTCTTGGAAGTGTCAGCGGAAGCTTCTGCGGTACCCACGCACCCAAGGGTACGGGCAGTGGAAACCCGCCAGATCCGGGCGGGATCCGCGCTCGGTCGGCGTTCGGCGCGCGTCCGGTCCGCACTCGGCACGCGTCCGAAGCGCGAACAGGCCCTTGGCCCGGGGGCTCGTGGCTGGCAGGATCCCGGCATGTCCCTGACCCTGCTGCGCCGACTGCGCCTCCCGCTGGCCGTGGTGGTCGTCTGCGCGGTCGGCCTCGGGCTGTGGCTGGGGGCCAGTGGCGGGCCCGGGTATCCGACCGGCACCTACCGGATGGCGACGGGTACGCAGTCCGGCGTCTACGCCCTCTACGGCACGCTGCTCGACTCCGCCGTCCACAAGGAACTGCCCGGTGTCGACCTGAAGCTGGACCCGACCGCGGGCGGGCCGGAGAACCTCTCCCGGATCATCTCCGGCCAGGACGACTTCGGCATCGCCACGGCCGACGCGGTGTCGAACTACTCGGGCCCCGGCAAGTCGCAGCTGCGCGCGCTGGGCGAACTCTACGACGACTACGTGCAGTTGGTCGTCCCGACAGACTCGCCGATCCACCGGGTGGCCGACCTGCGCGGTCACCGGGTCGGGACCGGTCAGGCGGACAGCGGCGTCGAGTTGATCGCCCGCCGGATCCTCGCGGTATCCGGACTCACGCCGGGACGCGACCTGACCTCCGTGCCGCTCGGTATCGAGGACGCGCCCGCCGCGCTGGAGCAGCACCGGATCGACGCGTTCTTCTGGTCCGGCGGTCTGCCGACCGGCGGCGTCACCGACCTGATGCGGCGGGACCACGTCCGCCTGGTGCCGCTGGGCGGCCTGGCCGCCCAGATGGACGCGCTCGCGCAGAAGCAGGACGGGGGCACGGACGACATCCAGATCTACCGCACCTCGACCATCCCGACCTCGGCCTATCCGGGCAGCCTGCCGGACACCCCGGTCTCCACCCTGGCGGTGGCCAACCTGATGGTCACCCGGGCCGACGTGCCCGACGCGCTGGTGGAACGAATCACCGAAGTGATCATGAACAGCCGCGACAGCATCGGCCAACAGGTCCACGCCGCCCAGCTGGTGGACATCCGCTCGGCCATCTACACCGACCCGCTGCCGCTGGCCGACGGCGCCCGCCGGTACTACGTCTCGGTCAAGCCCTGAGCGTCTGGGTCAGGCCCTGAGTGTCTCGGTCAGGCCCTGAGCGCTGAGCGGAATGCCGTCACAGTTCCTTGGCGAGGGCCTCGCCAAGGCCGGAGGGCAGGAAGTTGACGGAGGCCTCCAGCAGGACGGTCGCCTCGGTGCGCATCGCGCGCGCCAGTTCGGCGTCGACCGCGGCCTGGGCGAGCGGGCGCAGGCGGCGGACGGCCTCGGCGGCACGGGCCGCGTCCGCGTCGGTGAGCGGGGTCGCCCCGACGTAGCGGGAGAAGACCTCGACCGCGCTGAACTGGACGAAGCGGCGGGCGAGATGGCCGATGTCGCGGCGCAGCTCCTCCAGGTGCGCGACGCTCGCGGCGAGCGGCACGCCGAGGTCGTACAGCTGGGCCGCGACCTCCAGCTCGGCCGGGCTGGGCACGCGGTAGGCCTCGGCCGGACACCCCTCCACAGCATCGTCGTGACCGACTTCAGCGGCCGGATCCGCGCCCTGCTGCGCCCCCTGCTCCGCGTCCTGCTCCGGAACCAGCACGCCCAGGCGGAGGGCGGCGGCTATCGCCTCCGGGTCCTCGACGCCGCCGAAGCGGGCGCACAGCTCGGCGCGGGTGATCCGGCCGGGCTTCTCGTCGGTCCAGGGCGCGGTCACCTCCGCCACCAGGCCGAGCACGCCCCCGAGGCCACTGCCGTCCTCCCAGGCATCGAGGAGTTCCTTGATCCCGGCCAGGGTGTGGCCGCGGTCGAGCAGCCCGGCGATCAGCTGCAGCCGCTCCAGGTGAGAGGCGTCGTAGACGTTCGCCCGGCCGCGTCGGTCGGCGCGGGGCAGCAGGCCGCGGTCCTGGTAGGCCCGGACGTTGCGCACCGTGGTGCCGGCCGCCTGGGCCAGGTCGTCGATCAGGTACTCGTCGCGCGACCGGGGCGCCTTGCCCATGGCGTCCATGGTGTCGATGGCGTCTTCCTCCACAGTGCCCGCAGCCTCTCTCCGGTGGTGAGCCGAGCTCAGCTCGCGCGCGCTTCCTTCACGTGATCTACGCGCTTGACCGACGGGATGCTACCCACCCGGACCTGGTCGACGAATTCGGCGACCCATCCGGCGACCTGTCCGGGCCGGGTGAGCGGCAGCCGGTCGCCCGGCCCGACCGCGTCGACCGTGCGGCGGTGCAGCACCGGGGTCCACCGATCGATGTCCTGGTAGAGCCGCGAGGAGAGGTACGGGTCGTGTTCGGGCAGGACCACCTGCACCGGGACGTGCGCGACGCGGTCCTCCAGGGGCTCCGGCGCCCGGGAGTACAGGTTCGCGCGGTAGAGCCAGGCGCCCTGTTCGGCGAGGGCCCACAGGTTGGCGGGCGTGGGGTGCCGCAGCCGGTCGCGGGCCCAGAGCGCGGCGTGGTCCAGGCAGGGGCCGGAGATGCTGGTGAAGGAGGCCAATCCGCCCTGGAGCCGGGGCGAGGTGGCGAACTCCCAGCCCTGCGCCGAACCCCAGCCGTGGCCGATCAGGTGGACCGGTCCGTAGGGGGCGAGTTCGTCGAGGACGGTCAGGAAGTCCTCCTCCAGCCGCGCGAGCGCGTAGTGACGGCGTCTCGGCGGCGGCGCGGAGGAGCGACCGGCGCCCCGGGCGTCGTAGGCGACGACGTGGTAGTCGGCGGCGAGCCACGCCATGACCGGTTCCCAGACCTCACGGCAGTCGGGGAACCCGTGCAGGAACCAGAGAGTCGGTCGGACCGGATCACCCGCCTCGACGACGGCCAGCTCCACGCCGTCGTCGGTGACGACGCGATGCTCCCGGGCGCCTTGGATCATGACCCTCCTCGTACGGGGCGGCGAGGCACGTTCCCAGCGATCTTTCTCAGCGGTCAATGTGTCAGTGCTTGATGGCGCGGTCAATGCTCCTGACGTGATCGGCGACCGGTGATCGGCGGTCAGTGGCCGGGACCGGGGCCGGGACCAGGACCGGCCTCCGCGCCCGGGAGGGTCAACGTGACCGTCAGGCCGCGCGGGTGGTGCGGCTCGAAGCCCAATGCACCGCCGTTGGCGGCCAGCAGGGCGCGGGCGATCGAGAGGCCGAGGCCGGAGCCGTCGACGTTCTGGTGCCGTGGGCTGCGCCAGAACCGGTCGCCGATCCGGGCGAGCTCCTCCTCGTCCAGGCCCGGCCCGGAGTCGCTGACGCGCACCACCACGCCGTCCGGTCTGCCGGCAGCGGCCGTCCCGGCCCCGTCGAGCGCCGTGACCCGGACCCGGACCGCCTCGCCCCGCGGCGTGAACTTGAGCGCGTTGTCCAGCACCGCGTCCAGCGCGCTGCCCAGACCGACCGGATCGGCCAGCGCGGCAAGCGGCGCGGGCGGGGGCGTCCACTCCAGGCGCACGCCGCGCTCGTGCGCCAGCGCGTGCCAGCCTCCCACGCGCTCGGCCACCAGGGCGCAGACGTCCGTCGGTGCGACGACCGGGCCCGCGTTCTCGGCGCGGGCCAGGCCCAGCAGGTCGTCCAGCACCTGGGCCAGTCGGCGGCCCTCGACGCGGACCCCGGTCAGCTCGGCCTCGTGGCCCTCGGGCAGTTCCATGCCGAGCGCCTCGACCCGGAGCATCAGCGCGGCCAGCGGATTGCGCAGTTGGTGCGAGGCGTCCGCGACGAAGGCCCGCTGCTGGTCGAGCACCTCCTCGACGTGGTCCGCCATCTCGTTGAACGCCCGCGCCAGCCGCCGCAGTTCGGGCGGCCCTCCGGCGGGCGCGACGCGGGAGGCGAGACGCCCCGTGGCGATGTCGTGGGTGACCGTGTCCAGGTCGTGGACCGGTCGCAGCACCCAACGGGTCAGCGCGACGGCCGCGCCGACCGCGAAGAGGATGGCCAGCGCCTCGCCGCCGATCAGCCAGAGCCAGCCGGTGAGGATCCGCGCCCGCAGCGCGTCCGTCGGCGACTCGGTGACGATCACCGCCACCACGTCGCCGTCCCAGACCACCGGTGAGGCGATGACCAGTTGGGCGCCGGCGCCCTCCCAGGGCCACGCCTGGGCCGGGTCGTGGCTGCGGCGGCCGTCCAGCGCCTCGCGGAACGGGTCGGCGGAGAGGCCGGTCGCGGCGTTCTGCCAGGTGGTCGGATAGGCGTGCACGGCACGCCCGTTGAGGTCGAAGACCCCGGCCGCGACGCCGTAGACGTCGTGGTAGCGGCGCAGCTCGGAGTCGAGTTCGCGCTGCTGCTCCTCGGCGGTCGGGGTTCCGGCCTGGCCGAAGGGGTTCTGGGCCAGCGCGGCGAAGCGGGCGGCGTCGTCGATCCGGTCGACCACCACCAGTTGCTGCTCGCCCTGCGCCTCGCTCACCGCGAGCGGCACGCCGAGGGCGGCCAGCACCGCGACGAGCAGGGCGAGCAGGATGCCGAGCAGACGGGTACGCATGGAGCGGCTGCCGCCTCAGTCGCGGACGAGGTGCGTGGGCACGGCCAGCTTGTAGCCGATGCCGCGCACCGTCTCGATCAGCCCGGGCAGGCCGAGCTTGCGCCGCAGCGACGCGACATGGACCTCCAGCGACCTGGCGGTCCCGTCCCAACTGCTGTGCCACACCTCGCTGATGATCTGCTCACGCCGGAAGACGACACCGGGGCTCTGCGCGAGCAGCGTCAGCAGCTCGTACTCCTTGCGCGTGAGCGCGACGTCCTCGCCGCGCACCACCGCGCGCCGTGCGGCCTGGTCCAGCTCCAGGCCGAAGGCCCGGCGAAGCATCGCGATCGGGTCCTCGGCCGGGGACTGCGGCGTTGCGGACGCCGGACGGGCGGCGCTGTCGCGCCGCGCCACGGCGTGGATCCGGGCGAGCAACTCCCCCATGTCGTAGGGCTTGACGATGTAGTCGTCGGCACCGATGTTGAGGCCGTGGATCCGGTCCCTGACCTCGGACCGGGCGGTGACCATGATCACCGGGATGCCGCAGCGCCGCCGGATCTGGTCGCAGACCTCGAAGCCGTCGCGGTCGGGCAGCCCGAGGTCCAGCAGCACCACCCGGAACGGCGGACGACCGTCCGGCACCAGCGCGTCCAGCGCCTCGTTGCCCGAACGGGCATGGCGCACTTCAAAACCGTGCTTGCCGAGCACCGTGACCAGTGCGGCGGCCACGTGCTCGTCGTCCTCGACGAGGAGCAGGCGCATCGGGTCAATCCTCCGGATTCCGATTGTGGTCCATTTCTCGTTCACGTCTCGTGTGACGCATCCACTCCCAGATGACGGCCTCGGGTCAAGGGGCAGAGGCGGACGCGCGGAGACCGTTACCGAGCTGCGATGATCACGCCGGACCGGCGGCCGGAGCCGCACCGAGGCGAGGACCGGGGCCGGACCGGGGTCGGCATGGGGCCGGACCGGACCGGGTCGGCGCGGGGTCGGGACCGGGTCGGCGCGGGGGTCGAGCCGGGGCGGGACCAGGTCAGGGTGGGTCCAAGATCCTCAAATCCCCCTCAGATGTGCACTGGCGGTCCTCCGCCCACCGTAGAGTCGACCTGTCGGTCCGTACCCGGACGAGCCGGACACCCGCCGACGCCACCCTCGCAGCACGGCTCACCGCTCGACTGCGCCACCTGGACCAGCGAAGAAGGAGTCGGTCGACGATGGCCCCCGCCGCGGCGCAGCAGTCCGGGCTGCTGAGCGTGCGAGGCGTCAGCAAGCGCCACGGCATCGTCCAGGCGCTGGACGCGGTCGACCTGGATCTCCAGCCGGGCGAGGTGGTCGCGCTGGTCGGCCCGCCGGGCGCCGGGAAGACCACGCTGTGCCGGGCCATCCACGGGACCGAGCCCATCGACTCCGGGGTGATCCTGCTGGACGGCACGCCGCTGCCCGCACGTGGGAGTGCGCTCCGCGCGGTCCAGGCGGACATCGGACTGGTTCCCTTCCCCGACCCGTGGGAGCGCGGCCCGCGCCTCCTGCCGCGCTGCCCTCCGGCGCTTCGTCGCACCGTGCTGGGCGAGCTGACCCGGGCCCAGGTCCGCGCCCGCGGCGTCACCCCGCAGGAGGCGGAGCGCCGCGCCCTCGCCGAGTTGGACCGGGTGGGGGCCGCCGGCGCCGCCCCGCTGGTCCGGGCCGGGCTGAGCGAGAGCTGCCGCACCCGCGTCGCGCTGGCCCGGGCTCTGGCCCTCGACCCCAAGGTGCTGCTGGTCGACGAGCCGACCCCGGCCCTGCACGACCTGACCAGGGAGCTCACCCGCGAACTGGCGGACGACGGGCTGGCCCTGCTGATCGTCACCGAGGAGCCGGACCTCGCCCACGACACCGCCGACCGGGTCCTCTTCATGAACGCCGGACGCATCGTCGAGTCCGCTCCCCCGGCCGAGTTCTTCTCAGCCCCGCGCACCTCCCGCGCCCGCGACTTCGTCTCCCGCCTGCTGCGTCGCTGAGCCGTGCCGCCGAGCCGGCCGCCGAGGGGGCCGCTGAGCGGTGCCGCCGAGTGCTGGTGAGGGCCGCCGCGGCGGGTCGGCGGACGGGCCCAGGAATCGAACATCATCGCGCATGCGTGTGAAGTGAACCGGCGTACGCCCGACGCTGCTTGACGGGGTAGCAGCTGATCTGGTGCATTTCCTTCTATGACTGGCCCCGCCCATTCCGGATCCGACCCTGTGATCATCGCCGGTGCCGGTCCTGTCGGCCTCGCGATGGCGCTCGCCCTCGCCCGGCACCAGGTGCCGAGCATCGTCGTCGACGAGGGCAGCGGGGTCTGTCCGGAGGGGTCCAGGTCGACGGTGCTGCGGGCCGACACGGTCGGCTTCCTGCAACGGATCGGGTACACGCGGGTGGTCGCGGACGGGCGGGGCTGGACCGCCTGGCGGACGCTGCGCCGCAACCGCGAACTGCTGACCGTCCCGTTGCAGCAGGACGACGTGCTGCACCTGGCGCACCACCGGCTGCTGCGCGGCCTGCGCGACGCCGTCTCGGCCACCCCACTGGTGCAACTGATCACCGAGTCCGCCGTGTTGGAGCTGGAACACGACGCGGACTCGGTCAGCGTCCACACCGAGCAGACCTGGCTGCGCGGCAGCCACCTGGTCGGCTGCGACGGCCCCCGCTCGACGGTCCGCAAGCGGCTCGGACTGCGCTTCCCCGGCAGGGCCGCCGCCGACCACTACGCGCTGGCCACCGTCCGCGCCGACCTTCCGTTCCCGGGCGAGGCGCAGCTGCACCGCGATCCCCCGCGCGGCCCGGGTGGGCCGGGAGCACGCGAGGTGACCGCGCGCCCCCTCCCCGACGGGGTGTGGCGGCTCGACTGGCGGCTGCCGACCCGCGCCCCCGCGCTCACCCCCGACCAGCTGATCGAGCAGCTGCGCGCCAGCCTCTCGGCCTGGAACGGCGGCGCCGTGCCGTCCTACGAACTGATCTCCACCGCCGACTACGTGGTCCAGCAGCGCCTGTCGACCCGCTTCCAGGTCGGCCGGGTCTTCCTGGCCGGAGACGCCGCCCATGTGCTGGGCGCGCTGGGCATGCAGAATCTCGACGAGGGGCTGCGCGACGCCGACAACCTCGCGTGGAAGCTGGGCCTGGTCTGGCACGGCTGCGCGCCCGAGGAGTTGCTCACCAGCTACCAGCAGGAGCGGCGCGGGGCGGTGATCGCCCGGCTCCGCGCGGTCGACCAGGCCATGCCGCTGCTCCAGCCGAGCACGCCGCTGCTCGAAGCGCGACGCAGCCTCCTGTCCGGCTCGCTGCGCCGCAACGCGCCGCTGCTCTCCGACGGCACCCTCGGCACCGGTCGGCTCGGCGGCGCGCCCGCCTACCCGCAGCGCTCCCGTCCCGCGCTGACGCCCGCGCTCGCCCCGACCAGCCCTGGCGTGCTGGTCCCCGACTTCACGGTGGTCACCGCCGACGGCGCCAAGGACCGGCTGCGGGCGCGGCTCGGACGCGGCTTCCTGGTGGTGCTGGTGGCCCCCGGTACGGGGGTGTGGGCCAGCGAGCACTGGCTCGGCGCAGGTCTGATGCCGCAGCTGACCGAGGCGACCGAAGCCCTGCCGCTGCCGGCCGAACTGCTGGTCACCGAGGCCTATCCGGGCGCCGCTCCGCACACCGTGCTGCTGATCCGTCCGGACGGCCACCTGGTTGCCGCCCTGCACGGCTGCCGTCCCGAGGAGCTCTACGACCTGGCCGACCGCGCCCGCAGCGGCCCGGCCGACCTCCCCGCCCCGCACGGGGGCACGGCGGACGCCGACGACGCGGGTGAGTCCGGTGACCAGGGCGGCTCCGGTGGCGCGGGTGGAGCCGCGCGCGCTCCTGCGCGTGAGCGACTGAGCGCGGGTCGTCCTTGACCGTCGCTCAGCCCCGTGCTCTACTCGCGACATGAGGATCATGAGCGGGTGGGCTGTCCGCAGCGCACGACCGGACGACGTCCGGTGCCCCCGCCTGTCCTGTATCCCGGGCTGACCTGACGCCCGGCCGGAGAAGCACGCTCCCCCTCTCCCACCGTCGTCATGGACGGCCCTTCACAGAGCCCCGCGCACCCCGCGTGCCGCGACATGGCCTGATGTTTCGCTGAACGCACGGACGACGTGCTGTCGTCACTTCGCGTTGCTGTGCGTTCCCTCACGTCCGTCCGCACGTCCGGCAGGTCCGGCACGTCCAGCATGTCCGGCATGTCCGGCAGGTCCGGCAGCGCAACGGCTCTGCTTCGCTGTGCCCACTGGCCCGTTGACCGGTTCGTTCACCACTGACGCCTTCGAGGACGCCACATGCACGACTCCCTCGCGCCCGTATCACCGCCCGTATCACCACCCGTGTCACCACCTGCATCCCCGCCCGCGACGCTCCCGACCCTCACCGACCTGCTCGCCTTCGCGCGGACGGCCGCCGCCGATCCGGCCGTCACCGCCCGCCTGACGCTCCATCCGACCGAGCGGACCTGGGTCCGCCTGGACGGACCGGGCGGCAGCGAGGCGTGGGTCATCGGCTGGCCACCGGGGTCCGAGACCGGTTGGCACGACCACGGCGGCTCGAGCGGGGCCTTCGTCACCGCCAGCGGCCGACTCAGTGAACTCTCCCTGGTGATGCCGCTGCCGACCGTCGGCTGGCGCAGCCTGGAGCTGGAGGACGGCGTCGACCGACAGCGCACCCTGGGCCCCGGGGCCGGGCGCTCCTTCGGCCCCCACCACGTCCACCAGGTGATCAACCCCGCCACCGACCGGCACGCCGTCTCGGTGCACTGCTACTACCCGCCGCTGCCTGAGCTGCGCCGCTACGCTCGGGCAGGCGACGTCCTGCGACTGGCCCGGGTCGAGGGGAGGACGGACTGGTGAGCACGCCGGACGCACCCCTGGGCATCGACGCCCTCCTGGAGCAGGAACGGGACCATCTCCACCGTCTGACCCCGCATCAGGCCGCCGATGCCGCAGCGCAGCAGGACGCGCTGCTCGTCGACATCCGCTACGCCGCCCTGCGGGACCGGGACGGCCTGATCCCGGGCGCGCTCGTCGTCGAACGCAACGAGCTCGAATGGCGACTCGACCCCCTCTGCGCCTACCGCGCACCGGAGGTGCGGCATGATCACGACCGTCTGGTCGTCGTGGTCTGCAACGAGGGCTACGCCTCGTCCCTCGCCGCCCGCTCCCTGCACGCGCTCGGTCTGCACCGCGCCACCGACCTGGTCGGCGGCTTCCAGGCCTGGGCCGCCGCCGGACTCCCGGTGATCGCCCCGAGCCCGCAACCGGCGGGCGCCGGACCGGCGGACGCTGAACTGGCGGACGCCGGACCGGCGGACGCGTAACAGGCGGATGCGTGAGCGCGGGACGTGCCGCATGCCGACGTGTAGCGTGCCGGGGGTGACCAGCACTCCCACCGCCCTGATCGGACCCGCCGACATCGACGCGGCAGCGGAGCGCATCGCCGGGCAGGTGCGCCCGCTCGCGCTGGCCGAGGCGACGCCCGGCGCCTTCTGCCCACCCGGCTCCGACGCGACGGTGTTGCTGGCGCTGGAGTTCCTGCAGTACACCGGCACCTTCAAGGCCCGTGGCGCGGCCAACCTCGCCGCCTTCCACCGTGACGCGGGCACCATGCCGGAGGCGGGCATCACCATCGCCTCCGGCGGCAACGCGGGCCTGGCCTGCGCCTGGGCGGCGCGGGCCACCGGGACCCGGGCGACCGTCTTCGTGCCGGTCACCGCGCCTGCGGTCAAGGTCGCCAAGCTGCACGAGTACGGCGCGGAGGTGCGTCAGGTCGGCACCGAGTACGCCGAGTCGCTGGCCGCGTCGGTCGAGCACGCCGAGAAGACGGGCGCACTGCTCTCCCACGCCTACGACAACCCGCTGATCGCGGCGGGCGCGGGCACGCTGACCCGGGAACTTCTCGCGGCCGTCCCCGATGTCGACACCGTCGTCGTCTCCGTCGGCGGAGGCGGCCTCTTCGCCGGAACCGCCGCTGCTGCTGCCGCGGCGGCCGACCGCGGGATGCGCGTCCTCGCGGTCGAGCCGGAGAACTGCCGGGCCCTCAACGCGTCGGTCGAGGCCGGCGGCCCGGTCGACGTCACCGTCGACTCCGTCGCCGCAGACGCGCTCGGCGCACGCCGGGTCTCCCGGACGGCCTTCGAGCTCGCCACCCGGCCCTATGTGTCGAGCGTCCTGGTCAGCGACGCCGACATCGTCGCCGCGCGACGATCGCTCTGGTCCGCCCACCGGCTTGCGGTCGAGCACGCCGCCGCGGCTGCGCTGGCGGCACTCACCAGTGGCGTGCACACCCCCGCCTGCGGCGAGAAGATCGCCGTTGTCCTCTGCGGCGCCAACACCGACCCGAGCGACCTGGCCTGACGCACCACCACCCGGCGCGCGGACGGGGCGGGGCTCAGCTGCGGGCGGTCATACCGGTCACCGCGCGGAGATCACGCCGGTCACCGCGCGAAGCTGGTGGCCCTGCTCTCACGGATCACCGTGATCCGGATCTGGCCCGGGTAGGTCAGCTCCGCCTCGATCTCGCGGGCCACATCCTTGGCGATGACCTGCGCCTGAATGTCGTCCACCGTCTCCGGGAGGACCATCACCCGCACCTCGCGCCCGGCCTGCATCGCGTAGACCTTGGTCACACCCTCGTGGCGGCGGGCGATCTGCTCCAGTTTCTCCATCCGGCGTGCGTGCAGCTCCACCGACTCGCGCCGCGCGCCCGGACGGCCCCCGGAGCAGGCGTCCGCGGCCTGGGTCAGCACCGCCTCGATCGTCTGCGGGTCGACCTCGTTGTGGTGCGCCGCGACGGCGTGCACCACCTCTTCCGACTCCCCGTAACGACGCACGAGTTCGGCGCCGATCATGGCGTGGCTGCCCTCGGTCACAGCTGCCCCGCCGACGCCGCCCACGCTGCCGACAGTGCCGCCCGGCGGCTGTGCGACGGTGACTGCCTTCCCTATGTCGTGCAGCAGCGTGCAGCGCTTGACCAGGGCCGGGTCGACCTGCAGCTCCGCCGCCATCATCCCGGCGATGTGCGCGGACTCGACCAGGTGGCCCAGCACGTTCTGACCGTAGGAGGTCCGGTAGCGCAACCGCCCCAGCAGGCGCAGCAGTTCGGGGTGGAGCTCGTCCACGCCCACCTCGGTGACGGCGTCCTGTGCGGCGACCGCGCAGAGCCGCTCCACCTGCAGCTGGTTGCGCTCGTGCGCGTCCTCGATCCGCTGCGGGTGGATCCGGCCGTCGGCGATCAGCTCCTCCATCGTCAGCCGGGCCACCTCGCGTCGCACCGGGTCGAAGCAGGAGAGCAGCACCGACTCCGGGGTGTCGTCGATCACCAGATTGACGCCGGTCACCGCCTCGAAGGAGCGGATGTTGCGGCCTTCACGGCCGATGATCCGGCCCTTCATCTCCTCGTTCGGCAACTGGAGAGTGGTCGCCACCGAATCCGCCGTCTGGCGCGCCGCGACACGCTGCACCGCCGAGGCGACGATCTCCCTAGCCCGGGCCTCCCCCTCGGCGCGCGCCTGACGCTCGATCTCACGGACCGTCAGCACGGCCTCGCGCTTGGCCTGCTGCTCGATCGTGTGGATCAGCTCGGCACGAGCCTCCGCCACGCTGAGCCCGGCGGTGCGCTCCAACGTCCGGCGTCGCTCCGCGCCCAGCTCCTCGGCACGGACCGCCAGTTCGACCGCGGCCTGGGCCGCCTCCCGCTCACGCTCGTGCAGGCGGCGCTGCTCGGCGTCGAGCCGGACCTCCCGCTCGGCGCTGCGCTGCTCCCTGCGCTCCAGCTCAGCGGCCCGTTCCCGTGCACCGCACAGCAGTTGACGTACTGCCAGACCGGCGACCAGCACCAGGATCAACCCGAGCGACAGCGAGAGCAGCGGAACCGCGTCCGTGGTGCCCAGTGCCAGATCCATCGGCCCTCCCGTCCGGGCGCGGGAGCACGCCGCGATCACGGTGCGATCTCGGTGCGAGGTGAGCAGAGGCCCCTCATCGCTCATGGCGAGGCTAGGTGGGTGTTACGAAACGGTCAAGATGGCGACCATTCCGGACCTCGTCGGGCAAATGCTTCGCAGAGCCACGACCGTTGGGGTATCAGGAAGTTGGGCGGATCAATCCGTCGAGTCCAGGTCGAACGACTCCTCGTCGAGCAGCTCCGCGTCGTACGATTCCTCCTCGTCGAGCGCCGAGCGGACCACGCGCAGGGCAAGTCCTTCCGGGTAGCCGCGTCGGGCCAACATTCCTGCCAGGCGGCGCAACCGGACCTGACGGTCCAACCCGGCGGTCGAGCGAAGCTTGCGCTCCACCAGGCGTCGGGCCGCCGCCTCCTCGTCCTCCGGTTCGACCTGGGCGACGGCGCGCTGCACCACGTCGCCCGCCACACCCTTGGCCCGCAGCTCGTTGGCCAACGCCCGTCGGGCCAGGCCTCGATGGCGCTGCCGTTGTTCCACCCATGCCTCGGCATAGGCTGCGTCGTCGATCAGTCCGACCTGTTCCAGGCGGTCGAGGACCTCCTCGGCCACCTCGTCCGGGATCTCCTTACGCCGCAGCGCATCCGCCAGCTGCCGCCGGGTGCGCGCGGAACCGGTGAGCAGCCGGAGACAGATGTCCTGTGCCCGCGCGGCGGGATCAGCGACCTCCGCGCGCGACTCGTTCCCCTCATCGTCCTCGCGGCGTTCGCGCCGCTTGCGCCCACCACGCTCGCCACGCCCGCTGCGTCCCCCGCGTCCGTCGGTACGCGCGCGCGTCACCGAGGCGGACGCCGGTGGCGGCTCGGTGGCAAAGGGCGCAGGCTCCGGGGCCGGAACTGAATCCGGACCCGCAAGGTTCTCCTGCTGCTCCTCGCCACCGATGCCGTTGGCACACCAGTCGCGCGGCCCCCAGTCGCTGTCGCTGATCACCGGGCTCAGGCCTTGGCCTCCACCGGGACCGCCTCAGCGGCGGTGGCAGCCTTCGCCGGGACCGCCTCAGCGGCGGTGGCAGCCTTCGCCGGGACCGCCTCGGCAGCGGCCTTCGCCTTGGAGCCTCGGGCAGCCGGTGTCTTGGCGGCGGCCGGAGCAGCAGCCTCGGCAACGACAGGCGCGGCGGCCTCGGCATTGTCGAGCTTCGGGCCGACGCCCAGCTTCTCCTTGATCTTCTTCTCGATCTCGTCGGCGAGGTCCGGGTTGTCCCGCAGGAAGTTGCGGGCGTTCTCCTTGCCCTGGCCGAGCTGGTCGCCCTCGTAGGTGTACCAGGCGCCGGACTTGCGGACGAAGCCGTGCTCGACGCCCATGTCGACCAGGCTGCCCTCGCGGCTGATGCCCTGGCCGTAGATGATGTCGAACTCGGCCTGCTTGAACGGCGAGGCGACCTTGTTCTTGACGACCTTGACGCGGGTGCGGTTGCCGACCGCCTCCGTGCCGTCCTTGAGGGTCTCGATCCGGCGGATGTCGAGACGGACCGAGGCGTAGAACTTCAGCGCGCGGCCACCGGTCGTGGTCTCCGGCGAGCCGAACATCACGCCGACCTTCTCGCGGAGCTGGTTAATGAAGATCGCGGTGCACTTGGTCTGGTTGAGCGCACCGGTGATCTTGCGCAGCGCCTGGCTCATCAGTCGGGCCTGGAGACCGACGTGCGAGTCACCCATCTCACCCTCGATCTCGGCGCGCGGCACCAGGGCGGCCACCGAGTCGATGACGATGAGGTCGACCGCGCCGGAGCGGATCAGCATGTCCGTGATCTCCAGCGCCTGCTCACCCGTGTCGGGCTGGGAGACCAGCAGGGCATCGGTGTCGACGCCGAGCTTCTTGGCGTACTCCGGGTCGAGCGCGTGCTCGGCGTCGACGAAGGCGACGATGCCGCCGGCCTTCTGCGCGTTGGCCACGGCGTGCAGGGTGAGCGTGGTCTTACCGCTGGACTCCGGGCCGTAGACCTCGACCACACGACCGCGCGGCAGACCGCCGACCCCGAGGGCCACGTCGAGCGCGATCGAACCCGTGGGGATCACCTCGATCGGAGCCCTCGCCTCGTCGCCGAGACGCATCACGGAGCCCTTGCCGAACTGTCGCTCGATCTGGGCGAGGGCTGTCTCGAGAGCCCGCTCGCGGTCGTTCGCTGCCATGGGTGCCACCTTGGGGGTCTGTGCTGAACGCTTCATCACCGAAGACGCTAGCGCGCACCACTGACAAACAGCCCTCCGCGAGCAGCAGCCTGTGGATAACGTGCCGAATTTCAGTATAGGGAACTATAGGGAACGTGCGTTCGATTCTCGCACTCCGCCTCGCCGCCCGCCCCTGACCTGCCACCGTCCCCGCCTGCGTCCTCGGCGTCGTCCTCTCTCCTACTAGAACGACTGGTCGACGGTTCGGTCACGCGACCTGCTCGTCGGTCTCGTAGGGGAAGCGCGCCGACGGCGCCTCCTGCGCGAAGAAGGTCTTGGCGCGGACCATCGCCCGCTCGTCGTTCAGCACCTGCCCCGGGCGGCTGCCGTTGCCGAGCAGGACGCCGCCGAAGCGCATCCCCATGTAGGCCGCACTGTGGTTGAGGGTCAGCACCAGCGGCTGGGCGACGTCCTCCTCACGATGGGCCAGCGCGGTCACGCCCCACAGCGTGCGACCGGCCATCCGGTCCTTGAAGTCGGGCTCCGGCGTGCTCAACCACCGGGACCAGTAGTCGAGGTAGCGCTTGGCATAGGCGGAGAGCGAGTACCAGTACAGCGGCGAGACGATCACCACGTCCGTCGCGGAGAGCGTGGCCTGCCGCAACAACTCCTCGTGCTGCTGCTCCGGCCAGCCCTCGTCGGCGTGCCGGGTGTCCAGGAAGTCCGGCAGGCGCAGTTCGGCCAGGTCCAGCCAGCGCTGCTCGGTCCCGGACGGCAGTTGCTCCGCCGCGCGGCGGGCGAGCAGTTCGGTGTTACCACCGGGCCGGGCGCTGGCGAGAAGGAAGAGGAACGAACGGGACACGGACGACTCCGTCGGTCGGGGCGCGCCCTGAGCGCGGAGCGATCGGGACGGCCGTGCGGATCGGCGACGGCTGCGGTGCCCGATCGCCTGTACGGTCCGCAACCGCCGCCCCACGACTCGTATTCCGTGGTGCTGCGCCCCGCGCCCTACTGCCGGGACGCCGGCACCCCCATCGACGCGCAGACGACCCGCCACACGTCCTTGGCTTCCCAGCCCGCGTCCAGCGCCTCGCGGACCGTGCGGCCACCGAGTCCGCTCATCACGTGATCGGTGGCGAAGCTCTCCGCATAGGCCTCACCGAAGTGGGCGTACATCCTCTTCCAGAACTCGGTCAGACGCATGCGCCCAGTATCCGTCACAGCCCCCGGCCCGAGCGGGGCCGACCGAGAGGGCCGACCGAAGGGGCAGCCGGGCTCAGCCGGGCTCGGGCTGGCGCAGGTCGTGCAGCGTGAACGCCGTCAGCATCACCGCGTAACCGCGCGGGGAGGTGACGTCGACCCCGGTCAACTCACCCGCGCGGGCCAGCCGGTTGTCGACCGTGTTCGGATGCAGTCCGAGCTCGCGCGCCGTGCCCCGCCGATCCTGCTGCAGGGCGAGGTAGACGCGGAGCGTCTCCAGCAGGTCCGGGCGGTCGGCCAACGGGTCGAGCAGGCCGGCCAGCGCGGCACTGCTCTCGTCGCCCCGGGACAGGTGGTACTCCAACAGCACGTCGTCCAGCCGGTAGTGGCCGGGCCTCCGGCCGAGCGCGCGGACCAGGCGGAGCACCTCGGCGGCGGTCCGCCCGGCGGCGGCGATCTGTGCGGGGTCCTCGGCGACGGTCGTGGCCACCCACACGTCGGCCCCCCAGGCCTCGCCGATCCGCTCGCCCAACCCCACGGGCAGCCCGCCCGCCGCCTGCTCACGCGGGACGAGCACGTGGCCGCCCTCGGCCTCGACGACAGCCAGCACCTCGGGCCCGAAGGTCCGTTCCAGCACACCGTGGACGCGCCGCATCCGCCGCCCGAGCGCGATCGACCGCGACGCCTCGGTCCACTCGGACGACTCTGCCGCCTGGGCAGACCGGGCAGACCGGGCCGCCTGGGACGCCTCGGACGAAGACCCGCCGGTCGCGCGTGAGCCGAAGGCCACGACGAGCGCGCCGCGTGCCAGTCCGTTCTCCTCGATCCGGCCGGGCAGCACCGGGAATCCGGCCAGCAGAGCGCGAGCCAGCGTGCGCCGCGACTCCCGCCGCTCCGCCGACAGCGCCGACTGCTCGTCGAGGTAGGTCTCCGCGACCGCGCCGATCAACCGGGACTGGGTGCGGAGCAGCAGGTCGGCCAGCTCCACCAGGGCGGTCTCCTCCCCCGGCCCGGCCTCCTCGCGCAGCGCGGCGAAGAGCGCGTGCAGGCTCACCAGGTGGATACGGAGCAGCAGTTGGAGCGGCATCCCCTCCTCCGCGCGCTGGGCGGCGCGTTCGCGGAAGAGCCGGAACTCCTCGGGCAGCCCGGCACGCCCCTCCCTGACGACGGTGAAGAAGAGCCGGAGGCCGTGCCGGACGGTGGCGGCCATCTCGGTGTGCTTCATGTCCTCCGGCAGGTCCCGGTACGCGGAGAAGACGGCGAAGTCCGCTCCGGTGATCCGGCGCGCGAGCTCGTTGACCCGCGACTCGCAGCGCGTGGCAAGGGCGCGGGCCTGCTCCGACAGGGCGGCGGCCACGACGACGTCCCGGTCGCGCCGGTCGTCCCGGTCGTCCAGGTCGCGCTCCATCCGCACCTCCTGTCGCCATGGCGCTGTGGTTGTGACGGATCACAGTATCCGTCGACTGCCTTTGTGACGCGCTCCGTTGTCCGAGGCAGGGCGCGCACCGCAGACTCCTGGATCACCACCCCGAGTCCGCTGACGCAGCACATTCGCCGTGCGGTCTCCCCACCGTCCCGGAGGTTCGCCTGTGACCACTGTCTCCTCGGGTGGGGCGGGCACGCCGACGGCCGCTCCGGGCACCGGCTGGGCAGGCGGCCCGGCGACCGCCGGGGCATGGCGGGCGACCTGGCTGCTGCTGGCCTTCATGCTGATCAACTTCGCGGACAAGACGGTGCTCGGCCTGGCCGCGACGCCGATGATGCAGGACCTGCACATCACCCACGCCCAGTACGGACGGGCCGCGGCGGCGTTCTTCGCGCTGTTCAGCCTGGCGGCGCTGGGCGTCTCGGCGCTGACGCGGCGGGTCAGCACGACCAGGCTGCTGCTGGTGATGGCGGTGCTGTGGTCGGCGGCGCAACTTCCCATGCTGGTCGGCGGGGCGGGCTTCGGTGTCCTGGTCGGCACCCGGGTGCTGCTCGGAGCCGCCGAGGGGCCCGCCTTCCCGGTCGCGACGCACAGCCTCTACACCTGGTTCTCGGACCGGGACCGCACCCTGCCGACATCGGTGCTGGCGCTCGGTTCGGGGGCGGGGGTGGCGATCGCCGCGCCCGTGCTGACGACCGTGATCACCCACGCCGGCTGGCGCTGGGGCTTCGGCGTGGTGGCCATCGCGGGTCTGGCCTGGGCGGCGCTCTGGTACCGGTTCGGGCTGGAGGGTCCGGAACAGATCCGCGACGCAGCGGTCACGACGGCCGCCGCCCCCGATGCGGCCTCCGCCGACACCCCGCACGTCCCCCTCCGCCGGATCCTGCTGACCGGGACCTGGACCGCCTCCGCCCTGGCGGCCTTCGCCGCCTACTGGCAGACCACGTCGAGCCTGACCTGGGGCGCGGACTACCTGCGCACAGTGCTCGGCATGACGACCGACCAGGCGGGCCTGGTCACCATGGGCGCCGGACTCACCTCGACGCTGGTCCTGCTCGCCTTTGGCGTCGCCGCCCAGCGTGCGCGGCGGGCGGGCGGCAGCATCGCCCGGCTCGCCCCGTGGGCGGGCGGGGCCGCGGTGGTCGCGGGCCTCTCGCTGGCCGCCTTCGCTGTCGTCGGCTCCCATGCCGCGAAGGTGGCGCTGACGGTGGGGCCCTGCGTGCTGTCGGTGGTGATCCTGGTGATCGCCCAGGCCGCCTGCGCCCGGATCGCCCCGCCCCGGCAACGCGGCGTCGTGCTCGGGGCGCTGGCCTTCGTCTACTCGCTGGCAGGCGTGCTCGCGCCGCTGGTGGTGGGCCAGTTGACGACGGGCGTACAGGTGGCCTCCGGCTACCGCACCGGCTATCTGCTCACCGCGGCGATGGTCGCCGTGACGGGTGTGCTGGTCGCCCTGCTGGTCCGACCGGAGCGCGACGCCGCGCGGCTGGGCATCGGACCGCGGTAGCACGCCGTCTTGGGTGCAGGGGCGCTTCAGCCCAGCGCCCGTACCCCGGCCGTGACCAGGACCGCCGTGACCACCACGACCAGGAACGGCGCACGTCGCCACGCGGCGAAGCCGGCGGCGGCCAGACCGGCTGCCCGGGCGTCCACGGTCAGTCCGTGGCTGCCCTGACTGAACGTCTGCAACGCGGTGAGGGCGGCGAGCAGTGCGATCGGCGCGAGCGCGGCGAAGCGCCGGACGGTCGGCCGGTCCAACAGGCCTGTGGGAACGGACAGTCCGAGCAGCTTGAGGCCGTAGCAGCCTGCGGCCGTCCCGAGCACCGCCCACCAGGTCGCGTTCATCGTCCGTCCTCCTTCTCCGCCGGTGCACCCGGCACGCTCTCAGCGACCTCAGCACTCTCAGCACTGACCGTCTCCGCCCCGAGCCGCTCTCGCCCAGCCCGCTCTCGCCCAGCCCGCGCACTCCGTGCCCAGGCCACCGCCGGGACCGCGACCAGCGCCACCAGCACCGGAACGCCCGCAGGCAGCAGCGGAACCGCCGCCAGCGCCAACACCGCACCGAGCAGGCCGACCGCGCACTCCTCACCGCCTTCGCGCAGCCGAGGTGCCAGCAGGGCCAGGAAAACCGCAGGCCCGGCCACGTCCAGCCCGTAGCGCGAGGTGTCGCCGAGCGCGTTCGCCCCCACCGCGCCCGCCAGGGTCGTGGCGTTCCAGACCAGGTAGAGGGTGACCCCGGTGACGGTGAAGCCGATCCGCGCCGAGCGGCGGTCGGGCTGGACGAGTGCTACGGCAGCGGTCTCGTCGATGACCGTCTGTGCGGCGAACGGGCGTGTCCAGCGCGGCAGTTCAAGTCGTGCACCGAGCCGCAGCCCGTAGAAGGAGTTGCGCACGCCGAGGAAGAGCGCTCCCACCACCGCCGCGATCGGCGCCGCCCCGGCCATCAGCGCGCCGACCAGGGCGAACTGCGAGGCGCCGGTGAAGACCAGCAGGCTCAGCGCGCAGGTCTGCCACACCGTCAGGTGCGCGGCGGTCCCGGTCACGCCGAAGGCCACGCCGGAGACACCCACGGTCAGCCCGACCGCGAGCGAGTCCCGCACCACCGCCCGATCGGGGCGGCCGGCGGGAGATCGATCGGAACGATCACTGGATCGTTCCGCGGCACGGTCACCGGATCGTTCATACGTCGGGCTTGAAGCGGTCATACGGTCATGCTGACCGGATCAATCGATCATTTCTTGTACGTTCTTGCGCGCCCGGGCGTAGGCACCGGGCGGAACCCCGACGATCCGGCGGAAGTGCCGGGTCAGGTGCGCCTGGTCGACGAAGCCGACCGTCACGGCCACCTCCGCAGGCGGCGTCCCCGCACCCAGCAGGACCTGGGCGGTGCGAACACGCTGCTGCGTCAACCAGGCGTGCGGCGGCAGCCCGTACGCCTCGCGGAAGGCACGCAGCAGCGGGAACGGGCGGGCGTCGACGGCCGCGGCCAGTTCCTCCAGCGTCGGCGGCGCGTCCATCCGGGCCATCAGCAGGTCCCTGGCCGCGCCGGCCGTCCCCCTGCCCTCCACCGGCCGCCCCGGACCCAGCCGTTGGGACGAGTGCCGTCGTACCGCGACGGCCAGGGCGAGCCGGAGGAAGGTGCTGGCCGCCAGCACCTGGTTCTGCTCGGCCGCCCGGTGGGTCTGCTGTACCAGGCGCGAGAGTTCGTCGTCGTGGACCACGGCGGTCGCGAACCCGGGCGCGCCGGGCAGCACCCCGACCTCCTCGGCGACCTCGACGACCTGGTCGATCCCGGGATAGAGCACGGAGTAGCTCCACCCGTCCGGCACCCCGGCGTGCCCGGTGTGCACCCGGTCCGGCTCGACCAGGGCGACGCTCCCGGCCGGGACGACCTCGACCGCGCCCCGGTAGTGGAAGGCCTCCACACCGGCGGTGACCGAGGCCAGTACGTACCCGTCGTGGGTGTGCTTGCCGAAGCTGTGGCGGACGTAGTGGGCGCGCAGCAGGTCGACACCCGGCAGCGCGGGGTGCTGCCAGTAGTGTGCAATCTCCTTGGCCATGACACCCCGATTGCCTGTCCTGTCCTGTCCTGCCTCGCCGTGCTCTCCCGCCAGTCTGGCACGGGAGAAGCCCGAGGTCAGCGCCACGATCGCCCCATGAGACGCCCGCGCCTGACCGGGCCGCCACCGAGCCACCAAGCCACCCATCCGCCGAGCCACCGGAGCCACCGAGGAGCGGATCAGCGCACGTCGGCCAGGCCGTAGCCGTAGTAGGGCCCACCGGGGCAGCCCTTGCCGCCCAGTTGCCGGGACGAACAGCCCAGCGGCATGGCCTGCTGCTCCAGCAGGCGGCCGAGCGCCGCACCGCGCAGGCCCGGATGGCGCGCCGCCTCCACCGCCGCGACGCCGCTGACGCTCGCCGCCGCCATCGAGGTCCCGGCCAGCGCCGCGTACCGGCCGCCGGGCCAGTCGGAGACCACCGCCTGGGGGATACCGCCGTCCGGGTCGCCGCCAGGAGCGGCCAACGCGACCTGCCCGGCACCCCAGTTGGAGTACCCGGCCAGGCTCCCGTCCTGCACCAGCGCGGTGACGTCGAGGACACCGGGCAGTCCCCCGGGCAGCCGGATGCACTCGGCACCGAGATGCCGTACCGGAGGCGTCTCGCTGTCGGCGTGGTCGTTCGGGCTGCGGTCGTCGATCCGGGGCCCGGCCAGGTCCTGCGCGTCGTTGCCCGCGGAGGCGACGACCAGCGCGCCCTTGTCCTGGGCGTAGCGGACGGCCCGGCCGACCGCCGCGGCGATGGCCGCCTGGTCCGGGTTCTCAGGGCAGTTGTACTTCCACGGGTCGGCGAAGTAGCTGTCGTTGATCACAGTCGCGCCGTGGTCGGCCGCCCAGAGGAAGCCGCAGACCAGGTTCTCGCCGTAGTACTGCCCGGCGTCACCGAGCAGGCGCACGGCCGCTATCCGCGCGCCGGGGGCGATGCCGACCACCCCGTCGCCCGGCCGGTCGGCGGCGATGATCCCGCTGACATGGGTGCCGTGGCCGCTCTCGCCCAGCTCCGGGTCCGGCCGCCAGGCGCCGGGACTGGTGTCCGGCGTGCCGGTCGCGCAGGAGACCGACCGGCTGGGGTCGACGGCACTCCGCAGGTCCGGATGTGTGTCGTCGACGCCCGAGTCGAGGACGGCGACGACGACATGGCGCAGCGCGGTGGCGTCCGAGGCGGGCAGCGGGCCGCTCTCGCCGACCATGTTCTGGAACCACTGCAGCTGCCCGTGCGGGTCCGGAGCCATCGGGATGTCGTCCGAGGGCGCGAGCGTCGCCGACTCCCCGGACTCCTCCGGCTTCGGCGAAATCCGCGCTGGGACCGCCTCGGCGGAGGTTCCCGCTCCGGACGCCCCTACCGACCCTGACGACCCCGACGCCGCAGCGAACGCCTTCACCGCCGCCGCTCCGGTCGAGGAGCCGGTCACGATCGGGCTGGTCACCGGAGCGGTCCGGCTGGCCCCGGCGGCGGCGATCCCGGGCTGCGCCCGCACCTCGGCCCCGAAGTCCGCGTCGGAGCCGTAGGCGAGGACGACCCCGATCTGCGGGTACTCCTGCCCGACCACCCCCTGCTCGGCCCGGATCGCGTGGTCCGCGTCAGCCACGCCGGCGGCGTCCGCCCGATCCGCGACGACAAGGTAGGCGAGGTACAGACGACCGGCCCCGCCGACGTAGGGAACGGCGCCGCCGAGCAGGCAGGTGACCAGGGCGAGCACCACGGTGCAGCGCGTCGTCGCAGATCGCAGGCCTTTCGCGACACGCGCCACCGGGCCTCCACGGTTCGGGTCCGGCGCGCAAAGAAGCGCCCCGGGCGGGGATATTCATACGATATGGATCACTTTTGAACGATGCCTCCGGATGTGCTCCATGCGAGGAAGCGCGCGAGGACGAGAGCAAGGAAGCGAGCGAGGCAGAGAGCACAGAGCGGGTTTGTCAGTCCGGCACGGCACGATGGGCGCATGGCACGCGCGCACCGCACCGAATCCGCCCTGGCGAACTTCGCCGCGCCCACCCGGGCGTGGTTCGAGGGCGCGTTCCCCTCGCCCACCTCCGCGCAGGAGGGCGCCTGGCAGGCGATCGGCGCCGAGAGCGACGTGCTGGTGGTGGCCCCGACGGGCTCGGGCAAGACGCTCGCCGCCTTCCTCTCCGCGCTGGACGGGCTGGCCGCCACGCCCCCGCCCGCGGATGCCAAGCGCCGCTGCCGGGTGCTCTACGTCTCACCGCTCAAGGCCCTGGCCGTCGACGTCGAGCGGAACCTGCGCGCGCCGCTGACCGGGCTGCGCCAGGCGGCCACCCGGCTCGGGCTGCCGGAGCCGGAGATCGAGGTCGCCATCCGCTCCGGCGACACTCCTGCGGCCGACCGGCGGCGCTTCGCCACGCATCCGCCGGACATCCTGATCACCACGCCCGAGTCGCTCTTCCTGCTGCTCACCTCCGCCTCCCGGGAGGCGCTGCGCGGCGTGGAGACGGTGATCCTGGACGAGGTCCACGCAGTCGCCGGGACGAAGCGCGGCGCGCACCTGGCCCTCACCCTGGAGCGGCTCGACCAGTTGCTGCCCGCGCCCGCCCGGCGGATCGGGCTCTCCGCCACGGTCCGGCCGCCCGAGGAGGTGGCCCGGTTCCTCAGTCCCGGCCGCCGGGTGACGATCGTTCAGCCGCCGTCCGAGAAGGCCTTCGACCTCTCCGTCGTCGTGCCCGTCGAGGATCTGGGCGAGCTCGGCGGCGGTCGCGGGCCGGCCGCCGCTCCGGGCGTCGCCGAGGGGGGTCCCGAGCGCGCCGCCTCGATCTGGCCGCATGTCGAGGAGCGGATCACCGACCTGGTCCAGGACCACCGCTCCACCATCGTCTTCGCCAACTCCCGCCGACTGGCCGAGCGGCTCTGCAACCGGCTGAACGAGATCGCGGTCGAGCGCGCCACCGGCCAGGCGCTGCCCGCCGACCACGCCCCCGCCGTGACCATGGCTCAGGCGGGCGCGAACAAGGCCGCGCCCCCGGTGCTCGCCCGTGCGCACCACGGATCGGTCTCCAAGGAGCAGCGCGCCGAGGTCGAGGAGCAGCTCAAGTCCGGCCGCCTCCCGGCCGTGGTCGCCACCTCCAGCCTGGAGCTGGGCATCGACATGGGTGCGGTCGACCTGGTCGTCCAGGTCGAATCGCCGCCCTCGGTCGCCTCCGGGCTCCAACGCGTCGGCCGCGCGGGCCACCAGGTCGGGGCGGTCTCGACGGGCGTGGTCTTCCCCAAGTACCGGGGCGATCTGGTCCAGTCCGCCGTCGTCACCGAACGGATGCGGGCCGGAAGGATCGAGGCACTGCGGATCCCGCGCAACCCCCTCGACGTCCTCGCCCAGCAGTTGGTGGCGATCACGGCCATGGACGAGTGGGACGTCGACGAGCTGTTCACCCTGGTCCAGCGCGCCGCGCCGTTCTCCTCGCTGCCACGCTCGGCATACGAGGGCGTGCTCGACATGCTCGCCGGGCGCTACCCCTCCGACGCCTTCGCCGAGCTGCGTCCCCGCATCGTCTGGGACCGGGTCACCGGCACGGTCACCGGACGCCCCGGCGCGCAGCGCCTCGCCGTCACCTCCGGCGGCACGATCCCGGACCGCGGCCTCTTCGGCGTCTTCCTGGCCGGCGCTGACCCGAAGAAGGGCGGGGGGAGGGTCGGGGAGCTGGACGAGGAGATGGTCTACGAGTCGCGGGTCGGCGACGTCTTCACGCTGGGCACCAGCTCCTGGCGGATCGAGGACGTCACCCACGACAAGGTGCTGGTCTCCCCCGCGCCCGGGGTGCCGGGCAAGCTGCCGTTCTGGCACGGCGACGCGCTCGGCCGCCCGCTGGAGCTCGGCCGCGCGGTCGGCGCGTTCCTCCGTGAGATCGGCGCGCTGTCGCCGGAGCAGGCCACGGCCCGGCTGGCCGAGGCAGGTCTGGACGCCTGGGCGGCGGGAAACCTGCTCTCCTACCTCGCCGAACAGCGCCAGGCCACCGGTCACCTCCCCGACGACCGGACCATCGTCGTCGAACGCTTCCGCGACGAGTTGGGCGACTGGCGGATCGCCGTCCACTCCCCCTTCGGCGCACAGGTCCACGCCCCCTGGGCGCTGGCGCTGGGCCAGCGGCTGGCGGAGCGTCACGGCCTGGACGCGCAGGTGATGCACGCCGACGACGGCATCGTGCTCCGGCTGCCCGACGCCGACCTGCTCGACTTCCCCGACCCCGACGCCCCCGCCAAGGCCGCCGGGCCGGGCGCGGACGAGGCCCCGATCGGCGCGGACGCCGTCGTCTTCGATCCGACCACGGTCGAACAGACCGTCACCGACCAGGTCGGCGGCTCCGCCCTGTTCGCCTCCCGCTTCCGCGAGTGCGCGGCGCGCGCGCTGCTGCTGCCGCGCCGCAACCCCGGCCGCCGCACGCCGCTCTGGCAACAGCGCCAGCGTGCCGCACAACTGCTCTCGGTGGCCTCCGAGTTCGGCTCGTTCCCGATCGTGCTTGAGGCCGTCCGCGAGTGCCTGCAGGACGTCTTCGACGTGCCCGGCCTGGTCGAGTTGATGCGCGACGTGGAGAACCGGGCAGTCCGCATCGTCGAGGTGACGACCCCCGAGCCGTCGCCGTTCGCCCGCTCACTGCTCTTCGGCTACGTCGCCCAGTTCCTCTACGAGGGCGACTCCCCGCTTGCCGAACGCCGCGCCTCCGCGTTGGCGTTGGATTCGCGCCTGCTGGCCGAGCTGCTGGGCCAGGCCGAGCTGCGCGAGCTGCTGGACGAGTCGGTCCTCGCCGAGCTGGAGGCCGAACTCCAGCGGCTGACGCCCGAGCGCCGGATCAAGGACATCGAGGGCGTCGCCGATGCCCTCCGTCTGCTCGGCCCGCTCTCCGACGCGGAGTTGGAGCTGCGCGGCGCGGAGCGCCCCTGGGCGCGCGGGCTGCAGGCCGCCCGACGGGTGATCGAGGTCCGGATCGCGGGCGAGCAGCGCTGGGCCGCGATCGAGGACGCGGGCCGCCTGCGCGACGCGCTCGGCACACCGCTCCCGGTCGGCGTCCCCGAGGCGTTCACCGAGCCGGTCAAGGACCCGCTCGCCGACCTGCTGGCCCGCCACGCCCGTACCCACGGCCCGTTCACCGCGGCCGACGCGGCGGTTCGGCTCGGCCTCGGCCCAGCCGTCGTGGTCGGCACGCTGCAACGGCTGGCGGCGACGGGCCGCGTCGTCCAGGGCGAGTTCCGCCCTGGCGGCTCCGGGACGGAGTGGTGCGACGCCGAGGTGCTGCGCCGCCTGCGCCGCCGCTCGCTCGCCGCACTGCGGCACGAGGTCGAACCGGTCCCGCCACGCGCCCTGGCCACCTTCCTGCCCCAGTGGCAGCACATCGGCGGCGGCAACCGGCTGCGCGGCGTGGACGGCCTGCTGCGCGCCGTCGAACAGCTCCAGGGCGCGCCGGTCCCGGCGTCCGCGCTGGAGCGGCTGGTGCTGCCGTCCCGGGTGGCCGACTACAGCCCGGCCATGCTGGACGAGCTGACATCCCAGGGCGAGGTCTTCTGGGCCGGCGCGGGCGCGCTGCCCGGCAAGGACGGCTGGGTCGCCCTCCATCCGGCGGACGCGGCCCCGCTGCTGCTGCCCGAGCCGCTGCCGCTGGAGCTGACCCCGCTGCACTACGCGGTGCTGGCCGCGTTGGCGCCGGGGTACGGGATGTTCTTCAAACAGCTCGCGGAGGAGGTCGACCGACAGCTCCCGGGCACGGAGACACCACCGGGCGAGCTGGCCACGGCACTGTGGGAGCTCTCCTGGACGGGCAGGGTCACCAACGACACACTCGCCCCGCTGCGCGCCCTGCTCGGCTCCGGCCGCACGCCGGGCGCGACCGCCCACCGCGCGCCGCGCGCCACACCGCGCGCCCGCTACGGCGGCTCGCGGGCGATCCCCCGCGTCCCGTCGCTGCCGACGGCGGGCCGCTGGTCGGTGCTGCCGGCACCGCTGCCCGATCCGACGCAGCGGGCCCACGCGCTGGCGCAGACCCTGCTGGACCGGCACGGCGTCGTGACGCGTGGGGCGGTCCAGTCGGAGCGGGTCCAGGGCGGCTTCGCCGGGATCTACCGGGTCCTGTCGGCTTTCGAGGACACCGGCCGCACCCGCCGCGGCTACGTCGTCGACGGCCTGGGCGCGGCCCAGTTCGCCGGCGACGGCGCGATCGACCGCCTGCGCGCGGTCAACACCGCGCTGGAACGCCGGGCGGAGGCCGCGTCGGAAGATCAGCCCGAGACGGTCGTCCTCGCCGCCGCCGACCCCGCCAACGCGTACGGCGCTGCCCTGCCCTGGCCGGACCCACCGGGAGGCGCGGCCTCCTCCCACAAGCCCGGCCGCAAGGCGGGCGCGCTGGTCACCCTCGTCGACGGCGAGCTCGTCGCCTACGTCGAACGCGGCGGAAAGTCGCTCCTCTCCTGGGCCACGGACCCCACCCGCCTGCACCACGCCGCGGCAGCACTGGCCCGAGCGGTGCGGGAGGGCGCGCTGCGCGACCTGACCGTGGAACGGATCAACGGCGAGCCCGCACTGACGTCCGCGCTGAGCGCGACCCTGGAGGACGCGGGCTTCGTCCCGACGCCCAGGGGGCTTCGCCTGAGAGGGTGAACCTCACACAGACGAGGGACTCTGCCGGTGAGGGACCACGCACTATCCGGGGGCGCGGGGAACCGCCTGCGGGGTGGAGCGTCGCCCGATCCCGCAGAACCTGCGGGCCTGCACCGGCAGAAGGCTCAGGTTCCATCCCCCCGCGAACATCAAGCTCACCCCGGCAGACGTGTGCCCGCTCAGCAGGAACCCCCACGCCGCCGCGCTGAACAGCACGCACAGCCCCCACGTCAGCGGACTCCGCCGGGGTATCGACACCATCGACAAACCCTCCCCAACGGGACAGGCAGGACAGGCCAGGACAGAAACCTCATCGTATCCGCGCGGAGCGCAAACGGCCCCTCCCCGAGTCGACATCGAACACCGATCGACTCGGGGAGGGGCCGTCAAAAACCCAGCGGCGGCGTTACGCCGCGACCACGTCCATAGCGCTCGCCTTCGGCACCAGCGACGGAACGCGTTCCGCCGAAGGCACCTGCACGGGCTCCAGCCGGGCGGGACGGCCCGCCTCGCCGGAGGCCAGCTCGGCGAGCGACAGCTCGTCACTCACCTCGCGCATGACCTCGGACATTCGCACGTCGAGGGCATCGCAGATCGCAGAGAGCAGCTCGGACGAGGCCTCCTTCTGCCCCCGCTCGACCTCAGAGAGGTAACCGAGCGAGACCCGCGCGGCAGCGGACACCTCGCGCAGGGTTCGGCCCTGGCGCTGGCGCTGCCGACGCAGCACGTCACCCAACAGACGACGGAGCAGGATCATCGGTTGCTCCCTCCTAGGACCGCGACTAGAGACCTCACAGCCCCACCGTACCGCCTGCCCCGCATCGCGTGCGGGGAGCCTGGTCGTGTTCACTCTGGGCTGCATCCATGGCCCCTCCCCTGTTGTTCGCGGTATTGTCCGCGAATCTTTCCGGCCCACTGCTTGTGTTCTTCCCGGTAGGAGGCCCGTTCCTAACCCACCGGATTGCCCTGGAGCGCCCGCGTCAGCAAGTCCACCGCGGCCGCCACTGCTTTGCGTCGGATTGTGACACGATCCCCTGACAGCCGGAGCGAAGAGACGGATTCTCCACCCACGCGCGAAATCGCCACGTACACCGTGCCGACCGGGTGCCCGTCCTGGGGCTCGGGACCGGCCACTCCGGTGGTCGCCAGACCGAAGTCCGCTCCCATCAGCACCCGCACGCCTGCGGCCATCTGGGCCGCGACGTCCGGGTCCACCGCGCCGCGAGCGGCCAGCAGGTCCGCGTCTACGCCCAGCACCGAGCCCTTGAGCTCGGTCGCGTAGGCGGTGACCGAGCCGCGGAACGCCTTGGACGCCCCAGGAACCGCCACGAACTCCGCCGCCAGCAGGCCGCCGGTCAGCGACTCGGCGACGGCGACCGTGGCGCCCGCGCGCACCAGCGCCGCGAGGGCTGCCTGCGCGTCGGCGGTCACGACCCCGTGCCCTGTCCCGCACGCTCGGCCAGCCCCGCCCGGCGCAGCACGACAGCCTGGCGGATGTAGTCGAGCCCGCTGCCCACCGTGAGCAGCACGGCCACACCCATCAGCCACCAGCGTGCCGACGCCAACGGCCCCGTGAGTACCAACACGTACATGCCGACCGCGATTCCCTGGATCAGCGTCTTGAGTTTGCCGCCGCGACTGGCCGGGATCACGCCGAAGCGGATCACCCAGAAGCGCATCAGGGTGATCCCGACCTCGCGGACCAGGATCACGATCGTCACCCACCAGGCCAGATCGCCCAGCACCGAGAGGCCGATCAGCGCGGTGCCCATGATCGCCTTGTCGGCGATCGGGTCGGCGATCTTGCCGAAGTCGGTCACCAGGCCCTTGCGCCGGGCGATCTCACCGTCGAAAAGGTCCGTGATCATCGCGACGGCGAACGCCGCCCAGGCCAGGGCGCGCCACTTGGGGTCGTGCCCACCGCCTGCGAACAGCAGCGCGGCGAAGATCGGAACGATCACCAACCGGAGCATCGTCAGCAGGTTGGCCAGGTTCCACAGCCCGGGGCCGGCAGGCACGTCGTCGACCGGAGCCGCCATCGGGGCGCCCGTTCTCGCCGCCCCGCCCCCCGGACCCGGTGTCACGCCGACACCTCGGCGTAGAGGTCGACGCCCTCGCTCGCGGTGACCTCGGCCTCGACCAGGTCGCCCACCGCGAGGCCCTCGACGGCGCCGAGCAGGATGGTGATGCCGTCCGTCTCGGGCGCCTGGTGCAGGGCCCGGCCGATCACGCCGTCCTCCTCGTCGACGGCCTCGACCAGCACGGAGACCGTGCTGCCGATCCGTTCCTCGGCGCGCTGCGCGGTCAGCTCCTCCGCCAGTCGGCTGACGCGGGCCAGCCGCTCGGCGACGACGTCCTCGGGCAGCTTGCCGTCGTACTCGGCTGCCTCGGTGCCGTCCTCGTCCGAGTATCCGAAGACGCCGATCGCGTCCAGCCGGGCGTGGGTGAGGAAGCGTTCCAACTCGGCCAGGTCGTCCTCGGTCTCGCCGGGGAAGCCGACGATGAAGTTGGAGCGCGCTCCGGCCTCCGGGGCCTTGGCGCGGATCTGGTCCAGCAGCTCCAGGAACCGGTCGGTGTCACCGAAGCGGCGCATCCGGCGCAGCACGTTCGGCGCGGAGTGCTGGAACGACAGGTCGAAGTAGGGCGCGACCTTGGGCGTCGAGGTCAGCACGTCCACCAGCCCCGGCCGCATCTCGGCGGGCTGCAGGTAGCTCACCCGCACCCGCTCGACGCCCGGAACGGCGGCCAGCTCGGGCAGGAGCGTCTCCAGCAGGCGGATGTCGCCGAGGTCCTTGCCGTAGGAGGTGTTGTTCTCGCTGACCAGCATGACCTCGCGGACGCCCTGCTCGGCCAGCCAGCGGGTCTCGTTGAGCACGTCCGACGGCCGCCGGGAGAGGAAGCTGCCGCGGAAGGCCGGGATCGCGCAGAAGCTGCAGCGCCGGTCGCAGCCGGACGCGAGCTTGACGGAAGCGACCGGGTTGTCGTCCAACCGCTTGCGCAGCGTGCGCGGGCCGGACGCGGGCGCGAGGCCCTCCGGGAGGTCCTCGATCGGGGTCGCGTCCTCGGTAACACCGTCGGCCTGCTCGGCGTGCTCGGCGCCGTGGCCGGGCACCGCGACGCTCTCGGCCGCGGCCTGCCGCTCGACCGGGCTCAGCGGGAGCAGTTTGCGGCGGTCCCGCGGTACGTGCGAGACGTGCGTCCCGCCCGAGAGGATGGTCTGCAGCCGCTCGGTGATGTCTGCGTAGTCGTCGAAGCCGAGCACGGCGTCGGCCTCCGGCAGGGCGTCGGCGAGCTCCTTGCCGTAGCGCTCGGCCATGCAGCCGACGGCGACGACGGCCTGGGTGCGGCCGTGCCCCTTGAGGTCGTTGGCCTCCAGCAGGGCGTCGACGGAGTCCTTCTTGGCGGCGTCGACGAAGCCGCAGGTGTTGACGACGGCGACGTCCGCGTCGGCGGCGTCGACGACGAGCTCCCAGCCGTCGGCTTCCAGCCTCCCGGCGAGTTCCTCGGAATCGACCTCGTTGCGGGCGCATCCAAGGGTGACGAGAGCGACTGTGCGGCGTTCGGGCATGTCGCCAAGGTTACCGAGGTTTTCCGGCGTCCTGAGCATTGGCCCGGAGAGCGGCCTTCTGAACACCGGGGAGGTTGCACTGCCTCAGGGGCACGGGGACTCCTGCGCAAGGAGCCAGTTGCAACACGCAGGGGCGCGGGGAACCGCGCGACATGCCACCCACGCAGGTACAGCCCCGAACGAGCAGGCCCATCCGCACAGGGTGGATATTCGCGCAGTTCCCCGCGCCCCTCGCACTTCCGTAATTCGCACGATCGTGCGGGATGGGAGTGCAAGCATGGTCGACATGCTCACGAGCGAGTATGACGGGTGCGGCCGGTGCTTCGTGGCGGTGCGCCGACTGTCGCGGACCTCGGACGACACCAGTAGCCCGGAGCGTCAGGCGCAGCAGGTCATCGCGGCAGTTGCGGAAGCGGGCGGGCACGTGATCGCGTATGCGGACGACTGGGAGGTGTCCGGGGCGACGGACCCGGTGACCCGGAAGGGGTTCGGTCCGTGGCTGCGCGGTGAGATGGGCCCGTACGACGGGATCGCAGCGGCGAGCGTGGACCGCATCGGCCGCAACGTGCACGACACCCTGAACACGCAGTTGCTGTTGACCGGCCAGGACCGTTCGATCATCACCGCCGACCACCGGGGAGTGTGGGACTTCACCGACTCCAACCAGGAGACCGAATGGCTGTTCAAGGCCATGGGATCGCAGATGGAGTTGCGGGCGATCCAGAAGCGCAACAGGGACGAGGCGCTGCGGGCACGCGCCGCAGGCCAGCCGCGCCAGATGCCCTCCTACGGCTACATGTACGTTCGCCTCGTGCCCATGGGCAAGGTCGATCACGTCGCGGTCGATCTGGTCGCGCACGCGGTGATCTCCGAGGTAGCACAGCGGATCTTGGCCGACGAGACAGGCAAGATCACCGTTCACTCCGAGGCCGCCCGCCTCACCCGGGCGGGAGTGCCGTCCCCCTCCGACCGACGCGCCCAGCTCTACGGGCGTCCGATCAAGGGCACCCCGTGGAACGCCAAGACGGTGCGCGCGATCTTGACCAGTGACGCCGCACTCGGCTACCTGATGCACGACGGTCGCCCCGTGACCGGCAACGACGGCAAGCCCGTGCGCTTGGCCGATCCGCTGTGGGACGCGGCCACCCATCGCGCCCTTGCGGAGAAGCTGGCCCGCAAGCGGGACGGAGCCCGCACGCCGAAGGGCACGCACATGCTGTCGGGGGTGTCGTGGTGCGGCACCTGCGGAGCACGCCTGTACATCGCCGGTCGCAGCGCTGGTCAGCCCGCCGCCTACGGCTGCACCGGCCGGGTGCGCGGCATCCCCGCGTCCCAGGACTGCAAGCCTGCCCCGGCAATGGCCGTCCCGATGCTGAACCAGGCGGTAGCCGAGTGGTTCGTCAATGAGTACGGGGCGGGGCAGGTCATGGCCAAGGTGTACGACCCGGGCACCGGGTACGCGTCCGAGATCAAGGAACTTGAAGCGTCCCGGGCCCGGTTGCGGGAGGACCGCGCGGCGGGACTGTACGACGAGGCCGACGACGCCGAGTGGTTCCGGACCCGCTACGCCCAGTTGGGGCAGGAGATCGCCGCACTACGGGCACTGCCCGAGCGTGCACCCGGCATGCGGATGAAGCCGACCGGCAAGACCATTGCCCAGGCATGGGCGGACGCCGAAGACGACGACACCGTGCGGCGGGAGATGCTCAACGAGTACGACGTACGGGTCGTGCTGCACCCGGCAGGAGCCCCCGAGCGGTACGCGATCACCGGCGCAAGCCTCACGGGCATGGCCGCGTAAGCGTGATGGTGCTGCCCCGGAGACGAAGGGTCCGGGGCAGCACCGCTCAGGCTACGTCGGCGGTGGCCAGCTGGGGCATGAGGTAGCGGACCAGCCGCCCGCCGCGAGTCTTGATCAGCAGCGGACGCGCCGACAGGAGGCAGCCCACGCCCTGATCTTCCCTCTCGGGTACGAGAGCGACCAAGGTGCGCACCGGGGCGATCTGCCACAGCGGGAACGGCTTGGAGTCGAGCGCGAACAACAGACCCGGTAGGGCGTCGATCTCGACCAGGACCCCGCCGCCCTCACGCCGGAGCGCGACCGGCAGCAGCTCAGCGGGCACCACCGCCCGCCAGCCGCCATCGGTCGAGGAGGCAGCCCCGCCGAGCACGGCCGCCGCCCGTTCGGCCACCTCCTGCGATGCACTGACGATCTGCCAGGAGTCCGCGCCGTCACCGGCCCCGGGCAGCGCGCTGACGCGCCCTGATACCTCAGCCCGCATCACGACCCCCTCCGTCCGACCGCCCATCCGGATGATCATGGTCAGTGCCGGCGGCTGCCCGCCGTGCCCCACCCGCCCACCCGGGTTCGAGCTGCCGCGCCGTGCGTCTGCCCCGGTGCGCCTCATCCGCTTCCAGGTCGGCCAGCGCCGCCCGTCCAATCTGCCGGTTCCTCACGATCGACTCCGCGATCCCGGCCGCGAGTTCAGCCTCACCAGGGGTGTAGCCGCGTCCCACGTAGCGCCAGGCCGCATCCACTCCCACGGCCTCCTCCTGCATGCCTGTCCGCCCAGTCAGGTAGGCCGCACGCTCAGCCCGCAGTGCCCCGAAGGTGGTCGAGTAGCGGTAGGTCTTGGACAGGCAGTGTCCCCGGTAACCCAGCATGTGCGCGCAGGCCCTCAGCCGCAGGCGCTCCAGTTCCGGTAGCGCGCCGAGCCGCCAGCAGGTCCCGACCAGGGCCCGCACATGCCGGGTGGCCTTGAGTCTGCGGATCTGCCCGGCAGCGTCGATGCGCCGATCAAGGACGCCTGTGGCTTCCACGCCCTTGGTGGTGTACTTCGCGACGTAGGCCGCCACGTGGTCATCCGTCATCTGCTCGCCCTCTCCTCCGGTCAGGGAGTGGGCGTCCAGCTCACGACCGAACGTCAACCGCCGCTCTCCGTAGGCCGCCGACGCCGGAACCGGCAGTGCCACCGCCGCAGCGGCCGTGCGGATCGTGTCGAGCAGCAGTTCCACCGTGGCCCAGTCAGGGGGCGGGGAGTCGGAACCGGTCGGCCCGTCCAGGCGGATCACGGCGTGGAAGTGGACCATGCCGCGTCGCTGGTACTCCGCCACCTTCGCCGCCGACACGCGCAGCACCCGGCGCACCGCCGACCGGCCGACACCCGACCGCACCCCGATGTGGTGGTACAGGTTGTCCCGGAACGCCTTCCAGAGCACTCCGGCGTGCGCGTTCCACAGCACGTGTCCTACGTAGTCGTAGCAGTGCGCGCAGAGCGCTTGTCCGACCAACGGGTCTGCGTCGTCGTGGATCTGACCGCAGCCACCATCCGATCCGTGCGGACAAGCCTTGGCGCGGATGGGGTGGCACTGGCCCGACCGGTGCACCTTGCCGAACGAGGGCGCGGTCAGGGTGACGAACGCGCGGGGATGGTGCCGGACCGTGGCCGGGATGCCCTTCCCTCCGGCAAGCCCGGCACGGACCAGGTGGAACGCGTCTCCCTGGTACTGCCAGGAGCACGACGGGCACGAGGCGGCACGCCGGTTGCGGCACCGCACCGCCAGCCGCTCCCCGGGTTCGTCCCGGGTGCTGTAGTGGCTCAGGACTTCACCAGTCGCCCGGTCGTACCGAGTGGTGTGGCCGGACAGGTAGATCGGGTGGGCACATCCACCGGTTGCGGTGATCTGCCCCAACCAGCGTTCCAGGCCGGGCATCTGGCCCAGGCGCACAAGGTCCCGATCTACCGGGCTCAGCTGCTTGATGCGGTCCAGGTGGTCCAGGTAGGCGCGTCGCGCGGCCGGGCTCTCAAAGGGGTTGAGGTTCATGGTGGGTGGCTCCAAGGGAAGGGGGGCCGCCGCCCCGGCCACACCAGGCGGAACCCGGTATGACCGAAGGCGACGGCGGAGCGAGCAGGGACATGGGTGCTTGGTCGTGGTCGCATAGGAACTCCAGTTCGAACTAATGGGCGTTGGTCAGGACCTGGAAGACCTGAACCACGGCGGTGATGATCGATTCGGCGATGCGGCTGCGGTCCAGTTCGAGCCCGAGGAGCCCGACCACCACCACGTGCCAGATGCGCAGTTCGCCAGAGCGCACCAACAGGAAGACGACCACGGCCAGGAAGAGGATCAGCGTCACGGCGCGTCCACCTCCGTCTCGTCGTTCACGGTGCCCAACTCGCTCATGATCGGCGCGAGATGGGCGTACTTGTCGGCGATCCGGCGTGCCTGCTCCGGCGTGGTCAGGATCGAGCGGGCCCGCATCCACTGGCCATCCCAACCGAAGGTCACGCCGACGCCCTGCTGTGCGGCGGTGATCCGCTGAACGGCTTCCACGGCATCCGGGTCCAGGTCGCCGAGCGCCATTTCCGCTGTGCCCTTGTCCAGCACCCGGTGACAGACCCGCCCCGCCAGCTGTGCCCGCAGCGCGGTGACGCCGACACCCAGGTCCGAGCCGACACGCTGACCGGCGATCACCAGGTGAATCCCCAGGGCCGCCCCCAGCTGCGCCAGCCGCAGCAGCGCAGTGGAGACCTGCCCCACCTCCGCCTTCTCCGCCGACGAGGCCATCAGGTACAGCTCTGCCAGCTCGTCCACCAACACGATCACCGGGATAGGACGCCTCTTGTCCGGCAGTTCCCAAATCGAGCGGGCCCCGACCGAACGGCACAAGCCCATGCGGTCCGTGGCGATCGTCACCAGCTTGGAGAGCAGGTCAGCCGCCTCCGCGCGGGTCGTGGCCAGAGCCGTCAACCGCGCCTCGAACAAGGACAGTTCCATCCCGCCCTTGAGGTCGATCCCGACCAGCGCCACCCGCTGCCGTGCCCACACCGACACCAGCGAAGCCAGCAGCGTGGACTTGCCCGAACGGGTCGCCCCCACGATCAGCCAGTGCGGCACCACGCGCAGGTTCACCACCCACGCCGAGCCGTCCTCCCACTGACCCACCACGGCCGACAGCAGCGCAGGCAGCAGAGTGCGCGGCACCGACGGAGCCGCCAACGGATCCCACGCGGCAGCCGTCAACTGCACGAACCCGCGCTCATCCGAGACCACCCGCACCGAGTACATCCGCCACGCGTGCGCCAGCGCATGGGCGGCCATGGCGAACTGATAGGGGGTCTGGCCAGGGTGCAGCCGCACCCGGACCACCAGGCCGCCCCGACGCCAGCGCGCCACCCCGATCCGAGGCGGGATCAGCTTGAGCGCACGCCCCCGCACCACGATGCTGCCCACCAGCCCCAGCCCGGGGCGCTTGGACACCGACAGGTCTTGCAGATCGGTAAACCTGCGCCAGCTCCAGCGCACCCGCACCACCGCCACAGGGAACCCGAACAGCGCCCACCACAAGTGGGGAGCCCTGCGCCGCAGCACCGGAGCCACCAACAACGCCACCAGCCACACCACCAGCGCAGCCAGAAGCCAGAACCCGTACGGCGGCTGGTGCCTCACCGGAACCGTGGTAGCCGGGTGTTCCTGCATCGCGCAGGCCACGCCGATCAGGCCGCCGCAGCCGCTCACCATTCCTTCCCTCACTTCCGGACCTCCGCAATCGCGTTGATGGTTTCGATCTTCACCACGACGGTGTGGCAGATCTGATCGGCCCAGGTCTGCCGCCGGTACTGGAACAGCGGCAGGACGTAGCCGAAGAACACCGGGGCTATGTCCACGACGTGCAGCACGCTGCGGATCACGGACCGGGCCGGGCCGACCGGTGCCCCTGTGTCCGCGTCCACGGTCACGATCCCCATGAGCTTCTGGCCCAGGGACTGCCCCGTGCGCCCGCGCAAGGCCGCCTGCCAGACCAGGAAGGCGACCCCCGGGCCCCAGGACAGGAATCCGAACACCGGCTGCATCTGGATGCCCAGCACCATGCCGACCAGTTCCGCCAGGGCGAACACCGGCTTTGCCAGGTCCATCGCGTACGCGTAGGCCGTCAGGATTCCGCCCGCGATGCTGATTTCGATCAGCGACGCCGACGCCCGCGTGCTCCAGTCCGCCAGGCCCGGAATCGCCACACGCGGGCGCCTCTCACCCCGGGCGGGCGGAACCGCCCCCGGCTCCCACCAGTTGCCGCCACTCACGGCGTATCCCGGTCGGTGTCCAGCGGGGGCAGGATGACGCCGTTCTCCGCAGCCTCGTTCGCTATCTCGGTCTCCAGGTCCCGCGCCAGCCGAGCCGCGTCCTCCGCCATCGGCGCGATGATCTGGTACAGGAACCGGTACGAGCCCACCGGCAGCCCGGGAACGATCTCGTCCGCCAGGTCCGCCAGATCCATCAGCCGCTCCCGCAGGTGCCGCCAGTCACGCGCGCTCACTTGGCACCCGCCCGACCCGCACGCGGCGACTCGACACCCTCAGCCGCCGCAGCGGCGGGGGTGGCGTCCGGGGCCAGCGGCGCGGGAGCCGGGGTGACGCGGTCGGCCCGGAAGCTGAGCCCGGCCTTTCCGGCGATCTCCCACCAGAACGCCTCCGGGTTGTGCAGCTGCACGTACCCGCCGACGACCAGCCCCTCGGGCTCACCCGACACCGACACCTCGATCAGCGCACCCCGGCGGCCCTCCGGGCGCACCGCCACCGAGACCACCCACAGCGGAACCCCCTGCGGGTCTGCCTTGACCGCACCCGTGTTGTCGGTCTTCTGCTCGATGCCGACGCACATCGCCGCCCCGAGCTTCCCCGCATCCAGCGGGAGGTTCTTCAACGACATGACTCCAACCTCCAATGCCGCCCTACAGCAAACCCATGGGGTCAGTTGTAAGCACGTTTGACGTTGGCCCCAGAGTGCGCCCGCTTGACCCGGCAAGCAAGGGGATTCATGCTTACGTCTGACGCCTAAGGGCAGTCGCAGGCGGGCTGATCAGCGGGAACGATCTCGCATAAATGTTCGATAACGGGTAAACGACGGCGGGCAAACCGTCATATTGGGGGCACGGCGGCTATGGCGATCATCAAGGCAGAAGCCCTGTACAAACAGGTCGCGAACGAGATGCGCGCCTCGATCATGACCGGCGAGTGGGAACCAGGACGCCAAGTCCCACCTGAGGAGCAACTCAGCTCCCTCTACGACGTCTCACGTCCGACCATCCGCCAAGCGGTTGCCGCTCTGCGCACTGAGGGACTCCTCGACGTCCAGCAGGGCCGGGGCACCTTCGTGCGCGACCGCCAGACCCACGGCAGCGTGCTCATGGACCAGAGCGTCACCCGCACCGGAAACCGCTACAGCACCTGGGCCGACCAGTGGGCCCAGGTCGGGGAACCGGCCGCCGTGCACCTGCGCATCGACGCAGCCACGGCCGCTCTGCTGGAACTCGCCGAGAAGGACGCGGCGTACGCGGTCGAATGTCCCTTGATCCATGAGCCGAGCGGCACCCGGGCACTGCACCGCATGATCCTGCCCATGGAGAACATCACCGGCACCCCGCTCGCCAAGGACGCCGCCGTATCCGTGGCCAAGGCGTACGCGATACTCGCCACCGCACACGGCGAGTTGGAGTGGCGGGACACCGTGGGCGCGCGGATGCCCCAGCCCGACGAGCGGACGACGCTTCACCTCGCCGAAGGCGTACCGCTGCTGATCGCCCAGCGCCTCACACTCACCAGCGCAGACGATCGCCCGCTCATCCTGGAGACCACTAGCCTTGGCGCGGGTCAGGCGCAGTTCGCCTACGCGATCCAGGCCAGCCCCAAGCCCAAAGCCACCAAGGCCAAGCCACAACGCTGACCGGCCAAGCGCACCGCTGCCCCCGAGCATCTCGCCCGCTCGGGGGCTGTCGCATTTAGCCTTTACTCACTCAAGGGCGGCGCGAGCGCCGCCGGGCGGCCCCTGCCGCCCGGCCCTTGCGCATGCGGCCTTGCGGCCGTTCGCGGGCGGGCGGCCGGACCGCCCCGTGCGCTCAACTCCCCAGAGCAGCACGACCAGACGACGCCGACGACCGGCGGCCAACGCGGGGACCAGTAGCGGTGGCCGGGGGCGGCAGGCAGGCCAGCGGCCTTGGGCCGTGCCGCCCGGACGCGAGCAGCCACGCCGTCCGCCCAAGGCCGCGGGCCTGCCGGCCGCGTGCCCAGTCTGACGCTAAAGTGCAGCTCAGGCCCCTTCGCACGCCGAGGTTCTGCGTTTGGCCGTCCGGTCCAGGGCGGCACCCAACTTGCGGGCCCCTAGCGGTGTTCCCTCCAGATAGACCACGCCGGTCCCGTCCTGTGCCCAACCCGGCTGCGCCCATATCAGCGCCCGCGAGAGCCCGTGTTTCAGCAGCGCGGCGTTCACTGTATCGGCAGCCGCCCGAGCCTCCAGCCAGGCCCCCTCATAGTCCACCCCCGCGACCAGTGGCCCGCCGACGAACTCAGGCCCCGCACACGCAAAGCCGTCGCCCTCTTCGCTGTCATCCCCGTAGCTGTGCACGTTCGCCGTCCTCTGTCCGATTCCGTGCCCCACCGAAACTCCATGCGCGCGGACACCCCTCAACTCCTGGGCACCAGCGCCGAATATGCCGCCGTCATACCCAAAAGTCGGACGCATCCGACCTACCAGGGTGACACACCGTGCCGACAACATCACCCGCCTTACACCGAACCACCACTGACGAGGCGTCAATCCCGCCCCAGCGGCCAGCCCGGCTCCGAACATGCCAAAGCACCCGGGTACCATCGGCACCGGGTTCACACCCACCGGACCACCCCAGCCCGCCAGGTCACGGGTGGTCCGGCAAAATCTTGAGTTGCATGGGCCCCGGCGATCGACCGAACCGGGGCCCCGCCCCAGACACGCAGCGTGTCACCGCCGCACCCGTGCCCGGGAGTCTCAGCGGTTAGCGCAGCAAGCGCCCCTCACCCGGCCGGACCGGATGCCACTTGTGCACGTACAGCACCTGACCGCGAACCGTGGCCAACCGGGCAACCGCCACCCGCACCGGCTTGTAGCAGTAGCCGCACCGAAATCCCTGCTGTTGTGCCTCATGTCTCCGCGTAGCCATGAACCTCACCCCTCCCGCAGTCGCCCCGACACTGTCCCTGCCATCATCGCCGCCGCCACCGAGACCGACCACGGTGCCGACCCGAATGTGCACCGCTGGCAGGCAGCTCCAGGCGGGTCGCTTCCGCTGAGACGGGTCCGTCGTCGAGAAGGATCGCGTTCCACAGAAGCTCATTGAGCTTCCCGATACACGGACCGCATGCGTACGCGGGTGCCTCAGCCCCGGCGACCGACACCGGACCGATCCACAGCACCCGCGTCCACCGGTGACCGCAGTACAGCCAACAGACGCCGTTCACCCAGCGATTGCCGTCGTCCGTCTCGGCGGGGGCAGGTCTGCCGCCCCGTGCGAAGTCAGCTAGACCGGGGATCACTAACTCTGTGAGCGGGATCAACTCCACTCCCCGGGACTAGCCGTGACGTACTCGCCTGCGGTGCGTCGATAGTGACTGTGGCCGGTATCCCGCACGTGTTCCGCGATCCATCGCTCAACCTCTGCTAGCCCGAGCATCACGCCGGACTCGGCACCGCAGTCTGCGGCCTCACCTGAAACACACTCAGCCCCGAACTCCGGCATGGCCGCGCCATCGGGCGCAATCAGGTATTCGCGGAAGCGGAACCGCCGACGTGCCATCAGTGCATCTCTCCTTGGTGCTTGCGCATCAGGACGTTCACGTCCGCCGCTGCGCTGCGATCTCCAACCCCGCGCGCTGCCACTCGTTCTCCGACCAGCGCTTCGCAGTCCGGACAGTTGCCCACCGGTACGGGCTCTGGGAGGGGGAACAGGTCTTCCGGTGCGCCCTCCGGCCCCAGGCAGGCATAGACCACCTTCCCGGGCCCCAGGATGCGCGGATTCCAGCCCCACGACTGTGCCAGCGAGTCCACCAAGTGCAATCCGCGCCCCGACTCCGCCATCGCATCCAGCGAGGTCAGGCGCGGGCGTCCAGGACCGTCATCCGCCACTTCCACCCGCACCCCGGTCTGTCGCCAGCGGTGGAGCACGACGGAGACTCCCCGCGTCACGCCTGCATGCTTGATGGCATTTGTCACCAGCTCGCACACAGCGAGCGCGGCGTCATCGGCCGTCTCGTCGTCCACTCCCAGCGTCTGCATCGATTCCCAGGCCCATCGTCGTACCGCTGGCACACTCGGCAGCTCTCCTCGGAAGCTCCGGTGAAGCACCCGGGCGGTAGAAGCGGACTGCGCGGGCCTCTGCTCCGTTGCCCCCATCACCGGGCCACCGCCAGCGGTCCCGCACCGATCTTCACCCCGTGGATCCGGCGCGCCCCCACATCGACGCCCCATGTCGCCAGTAGCAGCGCGGCACGTCGACGCCACTGCACCAGCGCAGGGCAGAGCCACATAGCGATAACCTCATGCATGTCAGCCTGCTTCCTCAGGTTGGCCACGCCCCGGGGCCGTTCGCGCGGTCGCCGGGGTCCCAACTGTCTGTAAGCATGCCAATACAGAAGGGCCGGAACTATCAGTGATCTCTGATAGTTCCGGCCCTTGAATATGGGTCGTCAGATGTGCAGCCAGGACCCGAAGTTGCCGAAGGAGTCGGGCATACGCCGCTTGGCCGACTCTAGCCCGGCGTACGTCTCACGCACCTTCGGGTGGTAGCGAGTCTGCTGCGGCGCAAGCTTGCGGGCCATCTGCAAGTGCCTGAACGCGGCGTCGATGTGTCCCGTCCAAAGCTGCGCCCACGCAACCTCGGTGTAGTGGTGCGCGACCCGCGAGGGCGGCCAGCCCTCGGGAACACGCGTCTTACCGAAAGCCTCCACGGCTTCGGGGTACTGATCAAGCTCCGTGAGAACCGAAACACGGTGCACGCCAACATTGGTCGGGCCGAATGACAACCAGTGGACCTGCTCAGCAGGCCCGGTGATGCCCGCGAGCCGCTCAGCTTCGACCAGGTGTCGCTCAGCCGTGTGCTCATCCTTGTCCCTGCCCGCGAGCACAGCCGCCCCGAGGTGCAGCTGACCGGTGACAACGTCGCGCACCCGTCCATTGGGCGCAGCCTCCAGCGTCACCATGCCCGCCCGGACCAGGCGTGCACCCGTCCGGTAGTCGCTAGCGCGCAAGTACGCCAGCGAGCGCAGGTACTGACGCATCCCGCTCAGGATCGGATCAGAGGCGCGCTGCGCCGCCCACTCCATGCGGTCCAGTGCAACCGTGCACAAGTCCGCAAAACCGAGCTTCGTCGTCACGTCATAGGCAGTGCGGTAAACACTGGCCAGCAGTTGCCAGCTCTGGTCACTGCCACTGAGATGCGCGGTGGTCGTTGCTTCGCTGATCAGGCCAGGGAGCTCACTGGCCACCAGCTTGATGTCAGTAGCGCGGACCAGAGCGCAGAGCTGCTCCGAGTGCTCAACCAACTCGTGCAGCGGCCGGGGCTCAACATCTGGATCCGGGCCCAGGTCATACACATTGAGGGCTTCTCGGATGGGCTGAATCAGCCCGTCCAACTGGTCCTGCCTGAGTTCCTGAAGGTAGGGCTGCCCGTTGAGTTCAGCGACGGGCATGGAGAGAGCACGAGCCAACGCCCCGACCACCGACGGACTTGCGGGCATCACCCCTTGCTCAATCTTCGTCAGGGTGCTGTATGAGACGTTGGAGAGGTCCGCCAACTCACGCTGTGTCAAATGGCGCACTTTGCGTGCATGTCGGATGCGTGCGCCGGTGTGCTCGAAGACGCCCGGGGGCATACTGTTCTCCGTTCTGCTTCGACAACAGAACAGTACCCCTGGCGCAAGTCGGGGGAACAGCGAACGGCCCCTGCCATCAGGCGGGGGCCGTTGTGCGCCGCTGAAGACTCTCCACCCGTGAGGGACAGCCGACCCTTAGGAACGATGGCTGGGGCGGGCAAAGCTTTACGCACCTTGACGCGGCGGGACCCGCGTCGGGCACTTCTGGGGGGCCACTCGGTCACATTAAGGGCAGGCTAGGAGCCTGCCCGAGTTTGCGCGCAAGCTTACGGCCCCCCAGCAGCGCCCGACCCCAGCCCCGTCAAGGACACCGCCCAAAGCCTTGCCCGCGTGCAGCAGTGCGGGCGGCATCGATGCTGAGATGGTCACGCCATTTTGGCGAAACCCCTGATCAGCGCCTATGCCGCCCGCTACAATTGTGCATAGAGGAAGTGCCTGCCCTGAACAGTGCAACGACAGGTCTCAGCCCGCGACCGGGTCGCCCGGGGTGTAGGTGACGTTGACCACCTGGCCGGTCTGGCCGGCCATGCCGAGGTCCTTGCCGTTGGCCCAGACATGGACGGCACCCGCGTTACCCAGCACCAGCTTCAGCTGCTTCGCGTCCGTGAAGGTCTGGGTCTGGCCCTGGGTCAGGTCAGCCTGGAAGAGAGTCTTGCCGGAGGCGTCCTTCACCAGCAGCCAGCTGTCCGCGTTCTGCGCGACGAGCTTGACGGTGACCTTGCCCGCCGGGGCCGCCGCGATCGCGCTCGGCTTGACCTGGGTCACGGGCGGCAGGCTCGGGTGGAGGACGGGGCCGATCGACGGCGAAGCCGTTGTGGCCGGGGTGACGGCCTGGGCCACCGGTGCCTTCGGGCCGCTGCTCGCCAGGTTGAAGCCGATCACCGCGATGACGACGACGATCGCGGCGACCATCGCCGCCGTCCAGTTCGGGCGGCGTCGCTCGGTCGAGATCCGGCGGTCGCCCGCCGTCTCGAAGAGCGGGACCTTGGCGTCCGCGGGGTTGCCGCCGTGCGCGGCGTCGTAGCGGCGGACCAGCTCGTCGCCGTCGACGCCGACCGCCTGGGCGATGGCGCGAATGTGACCACGGGCGTAGAAGTCGCCGCCGCACCGGACGAAGTCGTCGTCCTCGATCGCGTGCACGATCGGGACCCGGACCCGGGTCCGCGCGCTGACCTCGTCGACGGTCAGGTCGGCGGCGGTACGCGCCGTGCCGAGCACCTGTCCGATGGTGGGCTGGTAGCCGCCCGGCAGCACCGGGGCCTGCGGCGCGTCGGCCGGGTCGAACACGGAGGGTGCCTTCGGGAAGCTGGGCGCCTTCGGCATGCCGGGCACGCTCGACACCGCGGGGGCTGCGGGCGCAGCCGCCGTGGTCTCCGCAGAGTCCGTGGAGTCCGCGGCAGGCACAGTGGGCTCGTTCGGCTCGTTCGATCCGGAGGAGGTCGTGCCGGTCGTCACAAGGGGCGCCTTTCCAACGTGGGCGGCCAGGCTTCGCCCGGGGATCGCCACCCCCGGGAACGCCGTCGAAACACCAGTCTAGGGGGCGGGTCTGAGCCTTGCTCAACCGGGATTCGGCCGAAAGAGAAGGTCCGCATCCGGATCGTTACCCAGTCCGTCCGCGGCACGAACCGTCCCCCGACCCGCAGCGGGACCCGCTGGTCCGACGGGGGATGTGACGGTGCGTCGGAAGCAGTCACGCATCCCCGCGCCTGTCGGTTCCCCCACGCCGACAACGTCTGCGAAGCGGTTCCGGATACGCGTTCGCCCGGTCATTCCCCCCGGAGGGTGAGGAGTACGCCATCCAGCTCGTCCGGCTGGACGAGAACGTCCCTGGCTTTCGAACCCTCGCTCGGTCCGACGATGCCGCGCGACTCCATCAGGTCCATCAGCCGACCCGCCTTCGCGAAGCCGACGCGGAGCTTGCGCTGCAGCATCGAGGTCGAACCGAACTGGGTGGAGACGACCAACTCGGCGGCCTGGACCAGCAGATCCATGTCGTCGCCGATCTCCTCGTCGATCTCCTTCTTCGGGCCCGAGCCGACCGAGACGTCGTTGCGGTACTCCGGCTGGAGCTGCGCCTTGCAGTGCTCGACAACGGCGGCGATCTCCTCCTCGGTGACGAACGCGCCCTGCATGCGCATCGGCTTGCCCGCGCCCATCGGCAGGAAGAGCGCGTCGCCCTTGCCGATCAGCTTCTCCGCGCCGGGCTGGTCCAGGATGACCCGGCTGTCGGCGAGCGAGGAGGTGGCGAAGGCGAGCCGGGACGGTACGTTGGCCTTGATCAGACCGGTGACCACGTCCACCGACGGGCGCTGCGTCGCCAGCACCAGGTGGATGCCCGCCGCACGCGCGAGCTGGGTGATGCGGACGATCGAGTCCTCGACGTCGCGCGGCGCGACCATCATCAGGTCGGCCAGCTCGTCGACGATCACCAGCAGGTACGGGTAGGGCGTCAGCACGCGCTCGCTTCCGAGCGGCGGCTGGAGTTTGCCGGACCGCACCGCGCGGTTGAAGTCGTCGACGTGGCGGAAACCGAACGCGGCGAGGTCGTCGTAGCGGAGGTCCATCTCGCGGACCACCCACTGCAGCGCCTCGGCGGCCTTCTTCGGGTTGGTGATGATCGGCGTGATCAGGTGGGGGACGCCCTCGTAGGCGGTCAGCTCGACCCGCTTGGGGTCGACCAGGACCAGCCGCACGTCGTCCGGGGTGGCCCGCATCAGCACCGAGGTGATCAGGCAGTTGATGCAGGACGACTTACCTGCGCCGGTGGCGCCGGCGACCAGGATGTGCGGCATCTTGGTGAGGTTGGTCATCACCGTCTGGCCCTCGACGTCCTTGCCCATGCCCACCTGCATCGGGTGCGGGTCGGCGGCGGCCGTCTGCGAGCGCAGCAGGTCGCCGAGGTTGACCATCTCCCGGTCGGTGTTCGGGATCTCGATGCCGACCGCCGACTTGCCGGGGATCGGGCTGATGATCCGGACGTCGGGGCTGGCCACGGCGTAGGCGATGTTCTTCGCCAGCGCGGTGATCCGCTCGACCTTGACGGCCGGACCGAGCTCGACCTCGTAGCGGGTGACCGTCGGGCCCCGGGTGAAGCCGGTGACGGCGGCGTCGACCTTGAACTCCGCGAAGACGCCCATCAGCGAGGCGACCACGTCGTCGTTGGCCTTGCTGCGCGACTTGCCGGGACCGCCGCGGGTGAGCAGGTCCAAGGAGGGCAGGCGGTAGCTGTCGCCCGGCAGCTTCAGCTGCTCGGAGCGGAGCAGGGCGCTGCCGTCGGACTCCGCTGCGGCGGCGGCCGAGTCCTCCTTGCGCGCGCCCGGGAGCGGGACCTCGGGGGCATCGGTCGGCATCGGCGGGATCCCTGGGATCCCCGCGTCCGCGAGGTGCTTGTCCATGTCGACCGGCCCGCCGCGGTCCTGCACGCCGTGCGGCGAGCCGTGCTCCGCGTCGTTGTCGAGCGACGGCACGTCGCTGGGCGGCGTGCGGTCCTTGACCCGGCCCAGGACGTCCGCGAGCGCGGGCGAGGGCTGCACGCCGTTCATCACCGCACCGTCGAGTTCGGCGGCGGCAGCGGCGGCCACGCCGATGGTGTCGAACGGGTCCGGCTGCTCCTGGTCCGCGCCAGCCCCGACGCGGCGGCGCGGACGCCTGCGACGCGGGGTGACCGCACCCTCGCGCTCCAACTGGTTGCGCTTGGCGAGCAGCACGGCCCGCTCCTCGGGCGTCCCGGGGCCCCCCTCGAAGTCGTCGATCGACGCGTCGGCGCCGGTCTCCTCGTCGTCCTCGCCGAAGCCGAGGCCGTCCAGACCGGCGAACTCGTCGAAATCACCGCCGTCGTCATGCAGGTCCGAGGGCTCGACCAGCGCGAGTCGCTCGCCCAGGACCCGCAGGCGCTGCGGGATCTGGTTGACCGGCGTGGCGGTGACCACCAGCAGGCCGAAGAAGGAGACCAGCACCAGGAACGGCACCGCCAGCGCCGGTCCGGCCGCGGACATCAGCCAGCGGGAGGCGGCCAGACCGATCAGCCCGCCCGCGTTGCGGATCTGGCCGGCCCCGGCCTGGAGCCCGGGCGCGCCGCAGCTGATGTGGATCAGTCCGAGCACGCCGATGGTCAGCGCGGTCAGGCCGATGACGATCCGTCCGTTGGCCTCGGGCCGCTCGGGGTGACGCATCAACCGCACCGCGATGCCGAAGAGCAGCACCGGCAGCACCACCGTGAGCTGCCCGAACGCGCCCTTGACCACGTCGGTCACGCTGACGCCCAGCCAGCCCTGCGGGTCCGACCAGGACCCGGCCGCGATCAGCAGCGCCAGCGCGATCAGCAGCAGCGCCAGGCCGTCCTTGCGATGGGCGGGATGGAGGTTCTTCGCGCCGTTGCCGAAACCGCGCGCGACGGAGCCGACGCCGTTGGCGACGCCGAGCCAACTGCCGCGCACGGCACGGTAGGCGAGCGGCTTGGGGGGTGCGGGCTTGGGTGCGGGCGCGGCGACGGCCTTCTTGGCCGGAGCCTTCTTCGCGGGCACCGACTTCTTGGCCGGTGCCTTCTTCGCAACGGGCTTCTTGGCCACCGGCTTCTTGGCAGCCGTGGCCTTCTTCGCCGTCCCCGCGCCTCGGGTCTGCGAACCGCTTCCGGACGTGCGTGTGGCCATGGCGTTCAGATTACTAGCGGAGACAGGGGTGCAACACGCGCCGGAGGGGGTTGCCGGGGGTGTGTCGCACAAGAAGTGCACCCGGGGTACGCGTCAAGCGCGACACGCCGTCAGACGGCGTGCGGTCAACCCTCGTTCGGGACGGGCGCGGTGCCGGACTCCGGGTCGAGGGCGTCGAGGGCGCGGCGCAGGCCGGCCAGACGGCGCTCCAGGTGGGTCGCGGTGGCCAGGGCGGCGGGCTCGGCGGCGTCCGCGTCGGCGAGCTGCTTGGTGAGCGCCTCGGCCTGCTCCTCGACCGCCGCCAAACGCGCGGAGAGCTCGGCCAGCAGCGGCGCGCCCGGGCCCTGCCCGGACTCCAGCTGTAGCCGCAGCAGCGCGGCCTGCTCCTTGAGCTGGCAGTTCTTCATGTAGAGCTCGACGAAGACGGAGACCTTGGCGCGCAGCACCCACGGGTCGAACGGCTTGGAGATGTAGTCCACCGCACCGGCCGCGTAACCACGGAAGGTGTGGTGCGGACCGTGGTTGATCGCCGTCAGGAAGATGATCGGGATGTCCCGGGTGCGCTCGCGGCGCTTGATGTGGGCGGCGGTCTCGAAGCCGTCCATGCCCGGCATCTGCACGTCGAGGAGGATGACCGCGAAGTCGTCGTTGAGCAGCGCCTTGAGCGCCTCCTCGCCGGAGCTGGCGCGCACCAGCGTCTGGTCCAGCGCGGAGAGGATCGCCTCGAGGGCGAGCAGGTTCTCCGGCCGGTCGTCGACAAGGAGGATCTTGGCCTTCTGCACCATGGCCTGCCCTCCTCGCCCGGCCCCCGCCGCGGGCGCGACGACTGTCGCCGTCCCCCGGAACGCGTCGGACCCGTTCACCGTTCGTGTGTCCACTGCTGCCCTGCCGACGGTCATGGTATCCGCACCTCACTGCCCGCATCCGGTGACCCAGCCAGTACCGGTAGCAACGCCGAGTGACCTTATCCGGTTCCTGCGGTGCGAAGCCACCACCCTTACGAGTGGGGACAGCCGATTCCAGCGAGATTACCTGTGGGACGCGAGCCGGACCTGACCGGCCGGGTTCCGGTCATGTGCCCGGCGACCAGCCCGGATCAACCCTCTCATGCCCGGACCGGGACGCATATGCCCCCCGGTCCGCGCACGACTGGACGAACGGTCCGGTGTGACGTGCTTCTCAGAACCGGATCTCAGCGTTCCCGGGCCCGCAGCCAGTGCTCCATCACGCCGAGCAGGTGGTCGGTGTCGACGGGCTTGGTCACGTGGTCGGACGCCCCGGCCGCCAGGCTCTTCTCCCGGTCGCCCTTCATCGCCTTGGCGGTCAGCGCGATGATCGGCAGCCCGGCGAACTGCGGCATCCGCCGGATCGCCTCGGTCGTCGCGTAGCCGTCCATCTCCGGCATCATGATGTCCATCAGCACCAGCTCGACGTCCTCGTGTTGCTCCAGCACCTCGATGCCCTCGCGGCCGTTCTCGGCGTAGAGCACGCCGAGGCCGTAGGTCTCCAGGACGCTGGTGAGCGCGAAGACGTTGCGGATGTCGTCGTCGACGATGAGCACCTTCTCGCCGCTGAACCGTCCGGAGAACGGTGCGAACGAATCGTCGTGCGCCCCCGCCGGATCGGATTCCACCGGCGTGACCGGCTCGTCCCCGGTCCCCTCCCTGGCACCGGCCCCGGCTCCGGTACCGGTACCGGCTCCTGCCCCGGGCAACTCGGCGAGGTCGTCGCGACCGGCCTGCCGCGGCTGGCGGGACTGCTCGCCCGGCTCCAGCGCGGCGGGGGTCGGCGCCGGCTCCACCGGACGTGCCGGGCGCGGCGACGCGGGCCGCACCGTCGGCTCCGGCCTGTTCTCCTCGCGCGGAGCCGCTCCCGGACGCGGCAGCGTCGTCGCGGCGGCGGCACGGCGGCGCTCGTGCGCGGCGCCGATCACCTCCTGGGCCCAGAGCTCGGCCGGGTTGACCTGGCCACCGCCGGGCAGTGCACCCGCGATGATCGGGTGCGGCTCGGACTCCTCACGCAGCGGCAGGTAGAGCGTGAAGGTGCTGCCGCGGTCCATCTCGCTCTCGGCGTTGATCTCGCCGCCGAGCAGGCGGGCGATCTGACGGCTGATCGACAGGCCGAGGCCGGTGCCGCCGTACTTGCGGCTGGTGGTGCCGTCCGCCTGCTTGAACGCCTCGAAGATCTCCCGCAGTTTGTTCTGCGGGATGCCGATGCCGGTGTCGGTGACCGAGAAGGCGATCAGCGGCTCCTCCGGGTCGTTGATCGCGCCGGACTCCAGCATCTGCTCCCGGATCAGCTGCGGCACCCGGTGCTGGCCGCCGTTGCCGCCCGCGGGCTGGATCAGCAGCTCGACCGCGCCGGAGTCGGTGAACTTGACCGCGTTGGACAGCAGGTTGCGCAGCACCTGCTGCAGCCGCTGTTCGTCGGTGTGCAGGGTGACCGGCAGCTCCGGCGAGACCCGGACCGCGAAGTCCAGTCCCTTGTCCGCGGTGAGCGGCCGGAAGGTGGCCTCGACGTAGTCGACCAGCTGGACCAGGGCGATCCGGGCCGGCCGGATGTCCATCTTGCCCGCCTCGACCTTGGACAGGTCCAGGATGTCGTTGATCAGCTGGAGCAGGTCGGAGCCCGCGCCGTGGATGGTCTCGGCGAACTCGACCTGCTTGGGACTGAGGTTGCCCTCGTTGTTGTCGGAGAGCAGCTTGGCCAGGATCAGCAGCGAGTTGAGCGGCGTGCGCAGCTCGTGCGACATGTTGGCGAGGAACTCGGACTTGTAGCGGGTGGAGAGTTCGAGCTGCTCGGCGCGCTCCTCCAGGACCTGGCGCGCCTCCTCGATCTCGGAGTTCTTGATCTCGATGTCGCGGTTCTGCGCGGCCAGCAGCTCGGCCTTGTCCTCCAACTCGGCGTTGGAGCGCTGGAGCTCCTCCTGACGGGCCTCCAACTCGGCGGAACGCATGGAGAGTTCGGCGGTGAGTCGCTGCGACTCCAGCAGCAGGCCCTCGGTCTTGGTGTTCACCGCGATCGTGTTGACGGTGACACCGATCATTTCTGCGATCTGATCGAGGAAGTCCATGCTGATCTTCGTGAACGCGTTGAACGACGCAAGTTCGATCACGCCGAGCAGCCGTCCTTCGAACATGACGGGCATCACGATCACGTTGACCGGAGCGGCCTCGCCCAACCCCGAGGCGATCTTCAGGTATCCGGGCGGGGCGTCCCGCAGCAGGATCGGCTTCTTCTCGGTCGCCGCCTGCCCGACCAGCCCCTCCCCGGGGTGGAACGCGGTCGGCATGGCTCGGCGCTGGTACCCGTAGGAGCCGATCAGGCGGAGCACCGTCTCGTGCTCGATCACGCCGTCGCCCGGGTCGGTCACCAGGTCGCCCCGGGTGGACGGCATGGCCAGGAAGAACGCGCCGTGCTGTGCCGAGACCACCGGTGTCAGCTCGCTCATGATCAGTGCGGCGACCGCCTCCAGATCCCGGCGGCCCTGCATCAGACCGGAGATCCGGGCCAGGTTGGTCTTGAGCCAGTCCTGCTCCTGGTTGGTACGCGTGGTCTCGCGCAGGTTGGCGATCATCTGGTTGATGTTGTCCTTGAGCTCGTCGAGCTCACCGGACGCGTCCACGTCGATGCGCAGGCTCAGATCACCGCGGGTCACCGCGGTGGCGACCTGGGCGATGGCGCGCACCTGGCGGGTCAGGTTGCCCGCCAGCTCGTTGACGGACTCGGTCAGGTCCTGCCAAGTCCCGGCCACGCCGGGCACCCGGGCCTGGCCGCCCAGGCGTCCGTCGGTGCCGACTTCTCGGGCCACGCGGGTGACCTCGTCGGCGAAGGCGGAGAGCTGGTCGACCATCGTGTTGATGGTGGTCTTGAGCTCCAGGATCTCGCCGCGCGCGTCGACGTCGATCTTGCGGGTCAGGTCGCCCTTGGCGACCGCCGTGGTCACCTGGGCGATGTTGCGCACCTGGCCGGACAGGTTGTCGGCCATCAGGTTCACGTTGTCGGTCAGGTCCTTCCAGATCCCGGCGACGCCCGGGACCCGGGCCTGGCCGCCCAGGATGCCCTCGGTGCCCACCTCGCGGGCCACGCGGGTGACCTCGTCGGCGAAGCCGGACAGCTGGTCGACCATGGTGTTGAGGGTGTCGGCCAGTGCGGCGACCTCGCCCTGCGCCTCGATGGTGATCTTCTTCGACAGGTCGCCGCCGGCGACCGCGGTGGCCACCTGGGCGATGTTGCGCACCTGGAAGGTGAGGTTCGACGCCATGCCGTTCACGTTCTCGGCCAGGTCGCGCCAGATGCCCTCGACGCCCTTGACCCGGGCCTGGCCGCCCAGGATGCCCTCGGTGCCCACCTGACGGGCCACCCGGGTCACCTCGTCGGCGAAGACCGACAGCAGGTCGACCATGGTGTTGACGGTGGTGACCAGTTCCAGGATCTCGCCGCGGGCGTCGACGGTGATCTTCTTCGACAGGTCACCGCGGGCCACCGCCGTGGTGACCTCGGCGATGTTGCGCACCTGGTTGGTCAGGTTGTTGGCCATCAGGTTCACCGAGCTGGTCAGGTCCTTCCAGGTGCCGGAGACCCCGGGCACCTGTGCCTGACCGCCGAGCCGTCCCTCGGTGCCGACGTCCGTGGCGACCCGGGTCACCTCGTCCGCGAACGAGGAGAGCTGGTCGACCATGGTGTTGAGCGTCGTCTTCAGCGCGAGGATCTCGCCGCGCGCGTCCACGGTGATCCGCTGGGTCAGGTCGCCCTTGGCGACCGAGGAGGCCACCTGTGAGATGTTCCTCACCTGGAAGGTGAGGTTGGAGGCCATGAAGTTGACGTTGTCGGTCAGCCCGCGCCACACCCCGGCCGCGCCGGGGACCATCGCCTGACCGCCGAGGATGCCCTCGGTGCCGACCTCGCGGGCCACCCGGGTCACCTGGTCGGCGAAGCCGGAGAGCTGCGCCACCATCGTGTTGATGGTGTTCTTCAGCTCCAGGATCTCGCCGCGCGCGTCCACCTCGATGGTCTGCGACAGGTCGCCGCGGGCCACCGCGGTGGTGACCTGGGCGATGTTGCGCACCTGGTCGGTCAGGTTGGACGCCATGAAGTTGACGTTGTCGGTCAGGTCCTTCCAGGTGCCGGCCACGCCCGGCACCTCGGCCTGACCGCCCAGCCGGCCCTCGGTGCCCACCTCGCGGGCCACCCGCGTCACTTCGGCGGCGAACGAGGAGAGCTGGTCCACCATCGTGTTGACGGTTTCCTTCAACTCCAGCATCTCGCCCGCCACCTGGGCGGTGACCTTGCGGGACAGGTCGCCCTTGGCGACCGCCGTGGTGACGAGCGCGATGTCGCGCACCTGCGCGGTCAGCCGACTGGCCATCATGTTGACCGAGTCGGTGAGGTCCCGCCAGGTGCCCGACATGCCGCGGACCCGGGCCTGGCCGCCCAACTTGCCCTCGGTGCCGACCTCGACGGCCAGCCGGGTCACCTCGTCGGTGAACTCGGAGAGCAGTTCGACCAGGCCGTTGACGGTCCGACCGATCCGCAGGAACTCGCCGCGCAGCGGATGCGTCCCACCGTCCGGGCCCACCGCGCGCAGCTCCATCCGCTGCTCCAGGTCGCCCTCGGCGATCGAGCCCAGCACCCGGCCGACCTCGGCCATCGGGCGGGCCAGGTCGTCGATCAGCGCGTTGCAGTTGTCGATCGCCGCGCCCCAGGCCCCCTCGCCCGCGCCGATCTCCAGCCGCTCGCCCAGCCGTCCCTCGCGACCCACCGCGCGCCGGACCCGGGCCAACTCGCCGGTCAGGTGCTGGTTCCGCTCGGCGACCTCGTTGAAGACCGCGGCGATCTCGGCCAGCACCGAGTCACCTGGTACGGTCAGCCGCCGTCGGAAGTTGCCGTCCCGCATCGCGGTCAACGCGGACAGCAGCTTGCGTAGTTCGGCCGCGTCCGCGCCCCGGCCCCGGCGTCCCCGCCCCTGCGGGGTACCGCCCCGGGACGCCATGACAGCCGTCGCCCTGCTCGAATCCACCGGCCTGCCTCCAGAGTTGCGTTGGGTGCCGCGGTTGTCCGGCGCGGTCCCGCACGGGACGCACCCCCACAATCTAACGACCGTAGAGGGTTGCGTGAGGGGTACGGCGGGGTATCCGGTCGGGCAACGGGACAGTGATCACGTCCTGTTCGAACCTGATCAAGTCACCGAACGTACCTGCTTCGCTCCCTTAGCGGTACCGCTGTCAGTAACCTGGCGGCGACAAGGGACGTTGGGCAAGTGCCCGGACAGCGGCGCGCTGGACCGCGTGCGCGCCGATCCGAGGGCGCACTCGCTTCCTCAGGTACGCGCCGCCAGGGCCGCCACGGTGGCCGGGACGGCAGAACGACGCCGGTAGCAACGGCGGAAGCCGCAGCGACGGCAGAGAGGAGAGGCGCCTCGTGGGTGACGCCACCGCGCGGGCAGCCGCCACGTTCGAGCCGGTCGGCCGCTCCGTGGCAGCGGCTCGTGCGTTCGTCAGGGACACCCTCCAGGGGTGGGGCTTCGGCGAGGTCGTCGACGACGCCGTGGTGCTGGTGAGCGAGCTGGTCACGAACGCGGTCGTGCACGCCGGCACCTCTGCCGAGGTGCACTGTGTCCGCCGCACCGACTCGGTGCGGGTCGAGGTCGCCGACCGCTATCCGCGCCGCTCGCTGCCGATCTATCCGGGGGCTGAGGACGGTCCGGACCCGGCGGCAGCCGCCGCGCTCGGCCTTGCGGACCTGGCCGCGCCCGGGCTGTCGCTACGCCAGGCGATCCCGGCAACGGTCAGCACCGCCGAACTGGAGCGCGAGGGCGGTCGGGGCCTGCTGCTCTGCGCGGCGCTCGCCGCCCGCTGGGGCGTCGACTACACCGCGACCGAGAAGCGCGTCTGGTTCTCCCTGGAGCTCCCGGCCCGCGCGGCGGGTACCCGTTTCGCCGGACCGGTCACCCCCGACAGCCTGCTGCCGGAGACCGACGCCTCCGTCCACGTCGCGGTGCTCCAGGTGGACGGCGAGGGAGTGGTCTCCGCCTGGAACCAGGACGCCGAGCTGCTGTTCCAGCACGCGGCGGTCAAGGCGGTCGGCCGTCCCTTCGCCGAGTTCGCCGCCTGGCCGCAGACACCGGGAACCGGCCTCGGCATCGACGAGGCGCTGCGGCTCTCCCGCTGGGAGGGCAGCTACGCGATCCGCCGCGCCGACGGGCGGCTGCTCACCGTCTACGGCGCGCATCTGCGGGTCCGCGACGCGCACGGCAGCCCGTCCACCGTCTGTCTGCTCGTGCGCGAGGAGGAGCGCGCGGTGCTGCAGGCGCCGCTGCGGGCCCAGTCCACCGAGAGCGGCACCGGAACCCGCCACGAGGGCGCCGACGCCTTCCTCGGCTCGCTCATGGGCGGCCAGGCCCCGGACGACCTCGACGGCCTGCTCCAGCGCACCGTCGAACGCGCCCGCGACATGCTCGACGGGGACGCCGCCTACCTGCTGCTGGCCACCGACGACGAGACCGAGCTGGAGGTCCGCGCCAGCACCGGCCTGCCATCGAACCGGCAGCGGTTCGCCCGGGTCCCGGTCGAGTCCAGCGTGGGCCGCTACGGCTCGGCCCGGCTGCCCGCCGTCCACGAGGACCTGGCCGACTCCCCCGGCGCGGTGCCGCTGCTGACCGGGACCGGCCTGCGCTCGGTGCTCACTGTCCCGCTCAAGGTCGAGGGCCGGCTCACCGGCTCCCTCGGCGTCGCCGCGCAGACCCCGGGCCAGTACGGCAACGCGGACGCGCTGCGGCTGCAGTTCGCGGCCGACCGGATCGCACTGGCCGTCGAGAGCGCCCGACTCACCGAGCTGGAACGACTGCGCCGCGGCTCGCTCTCCTTCCTGGTCGAGGCCTCCGACCTGCTGGCCGGAACCCTGGAGCGCGACCAGACGCTCGCGCTGATGGCGCAGATGACCGTGCCGACGCTGGCGTCCTGGTGCGCCGTCTACACCACCTCCACCGGCATCGACCCGTCCGTGCCCGAGCTGGCCTTCGTGCTGCACGAGGACGAGGAGCGAATCGACGCCCTGCGCGCCCTCCTCGGCAGCATCGCGCCCCCGGAACCCCTCAACACCCCCGGCGCACGCGACTGGCCCGCGCCCGGCGACGCCGCGATGCGCGCCGCCATGGCCTCCCGGACCCTCGCGGGCGCCGCGACCGCCAGCCCGCAGTCGACGGAGGCCGCCGCGCTCGCCGCGACCACTGTGGGCGGTGAGACGGTGGTGCTGCCGCTGGTCGCGCGCAACCGCGTCATCGGCATGCTGACGCTGGGCAAGCCCACCGACGAGAAGTTCCGCCGCGAGATCCTCGAACTCGCCGAGGACCTCTCCCGCCGGGCCGCGCTGGCGCTCGACAACGCGCGTCTCTACTCCGAACGCACCGCCATCAGCCGTGCCCTGCAACGCAGTCTGCTGCCGCCCGCGATGCCGCGGGTGCCGGGCGTCGAGGTCGAGGTCATCTACCGCGCCGCGGGCGAGGGCAACGAGGTCGGCGGCGACTTCTACGACGTCTTCCCGATCCGTCCGGGCACGTACGGCTTCGCCATCGGCGACGTCTGCGGTACCGGCCCCGAGGCCGCCGCCGTCACCGGCCTGGCCCGTCACTCGCTCCGCCTGCTCGCCCGCGAGGGCCTCTCCGCGCCGGAGGTGCTGCAGCGTCTGAACGCGGCGATCCTCGACGAGGGCGACCGCGGCCGGTTCCTGACGCTCCTCTACGGCGAGATGACGCCGCACGACGACGGCACCGTCGAACTCAGCACGGTCTGTGCGGGCCACCCCCTCCCGCTCCGGCTCCGCCCCGACGGCACGGTCTCCGCCGCAGCGTCCCCGCAGCCGCTGCTGGGTGTCATGGACGACCTGGAGCTGGAGGCCGAGAGCCTGGTCCTGGATCCGGGCGACGTCCTGCTCTGCGTCACGGACGGCGTGACGGAACGCCGCGAGGGCTCCCGCATGCTGGGCGACGACGGCCTCGCCGACGTCCTCTCCGGCTGCACCGGCCTCACCGCGGGCGCGGTCGCCACCCGCGTCCTGCGCGCGGTGGAACGCTTCGCCGCGGACCCGGCGTCGGACGACATGGCCATCCTGGCTCTCCGCATCCCGACGCACTGAGCAACCGTTCCCGCAGGCGAGGCAGTTGCACTGCCTAGGGGCGCGGGGCTTTGCTTGATCAACTGCGCGCGAGAGAAACCACTGATGAGCGGATGACCCTGCGCGTTCGGTGCTCTACCTGTGTGGGTGGCTCGTCGCGCAGTTCCCCGCGCCCCTGGGTAGTGCAACTGGCCCACTGCAAATGAGCTCAGGAAGCGCACAGCTTTCACGCGCGTTCAAACCTCAAGCCCATGACGCACGCTAAACCTTCACATCAGCTCCACCCCATTTTGTCCCCCTCCGTACCGCTAAGTGCCGCCGTGGCAGGCAAGTGACCCCTGTTGCGCGACATATCGCGCTCCTAGCATCGCCGGGGTGTCCCGCACCGTCAGTACCCCCGGCTCGCGATCCGTCGGCGTCACAGACGCCGACCTCCCGCCGACGGCGCGCGGCGGCGCCCTCGGGGCGGTGATCACCGTCGTCACGCTGCTGCTGGTCTGCCTCGCCGCCGCCTACGCCGACCCGACCGGGCTGCTCGCGCCGCTGCCGTGGTCGGCGCTGCAGGTGACCCCCGTGCGCGGGCTGTGGTCCGTCGCCGGGGCGGCCGTCTTCCTGCCCGTGCTCGTCGCCGTCACCGCGTGGGCAACCGTCGTCGCCTTCCGCAGCGCCGCGCCGGAGACCCGTCGCGGGCGGATCGTGCTGCGGCTCTGGGGCGGGACGGTGCTCGCCACCGCCATCGCGCGCCTCGCGCAGCTCCTCGCCGAGACGGCCGGAGTGGGGATCCACGGCGGAGCGCGGACACTGGCCGCGACCGCCCTGTGGGACTGCGGCCTCACCGCCGAGCGGACGGCGCTGATTTCCTGGCTGCCCGCGCTGCTCGGCGCGCTCGCCTACCGCCCGCGATTCGCCGCCGGGGACCCCGACTTCACGCCCGTACGGCGCAGCCGCACGCTCCCGCCGCGCTACGGCTGGCGGTGGTCGCTGACCGGGACGGCCCTCCCGCTGGCCCTGCTCGGGCCACTCCTCGGGCCGCTGCTCTGGGAGGGCTCACCCGCCGCCGCGTTCTACGGCGAGCCGCTGAGCCTGCGTCGGATGCCGTTCGGGTTCGACCTCGGCCCGGCGCGCTTCGCAGTCGAGCTCGGCACCGCCGCGATCGTGACGGCGGTGCTGCTGACGCGTTCGTGCCGCCGGTTCGACTACACCCGGCCTCGTCACCTGCTGCTGGGCGGCTGGCTGGCCGCCCTCGGCGGCGGTCTCGCCGCCGGCGCGGTGCAGGCGCTGCTCGCACTGCCGCGCGACCTCGGCTGGAGCTCGGCGGGCGGCGGGACCGGCGGCGACCTGTTCTTCGTGCCGGACGTCGCGCTCCGTCTGGGCACCGGGCTCTCCCTCGGCGCCGCGTTCGGCTGGGCCGTGGTTCCGACCCTGCTGCTGCTCAGCCGCCTGCTGGAGATGATCTCCGGGCAACGCCGCCGGATGGCCACCGTGCTCGCCTCCGCGACCGTACTGGCCGTCGGCTCCTGGCTGTTGGCGCAGGCGACACCGGTGACCACCGCGGCGGCCCCGACCGTCAACGCCGCCGCCCTCTCCACCGCGGCGCAGCCGTTGCCCGCCCTCACCGTCCGCCCGGCGTCGGGCAGCGCGCCGGCGGAGATCACCGACGTCAACGGCCGTCAGCTGCTGCTGCGTGGCGTCAACGTCAACCAACTGGTCGACTACGCCCCGCCCACGCCGGGGGCGCCGACCGTCCGGCCGCTCACCGACGGCGACTTCGCCCAGATGGCCTCGCTCGGCTTCGACGTGGTCCGGCTCGACATCTCCTGGTCCGCGCTGGAGCCCACCCGCGGGCAGTATGAGCAGGCGTACCTGGCCCGGATCCGGGCCACCGTCGCCATGGCGGCGAAGCACGGCCTCTACACCGAGCTCGACATGCACGAGGACGCCTGGGGACCGGCCGTCGCCGCGCCGCCCGGGACCAGCTGCCCGTCCGGCAGCACGCCCGCGCTCGGCTACGACGGCGCCCCCGCCTGGGCGACGGTCACCGACGGCGCGTCCAGCTGCCAGACACTGAGCCGCGATCTCACCCCCGCCAACGCCCGTGCCTTCACCGCCTTCTACCACGACGTGAACGGCATCCAGAGCGAACTCGTCTCCACCTGGGGCATGTTGGCGCAGACCTTCGCGGGCGATCCTGCCGTCGCGGGATACGGACTGCTCAACGAGCCCGGCATCGGCGACGACCCGCCCGCGACCTCCTCCATGCTGCTGGGCGCCTACTACGACCACGCCGTTCAGGCGATCCGGTCCGCCGAGCGGCAGACGCCCGGCGGCTTCCCCCATCTGGTCCTCATCGAGCCGAGCGTGCTCTGGTCCGGCCTCGGCTTCGACGCCGCCCCGCCGCGCGGCTTCAGCACCGACCCGTACCTGGTCTTCGCGCCGCACCTCTACAACCAGTCGATCACCATGGACCAGCAGTTCGGCCTGACCCTGGTCTCGGTCGAACGCGGCTTCACGCTCGCCGAGCAGCAGGCCAAGTCGTACGGCATGCCGCTGTGGGTGGGCGAGTGGGGCTGGTTCGGCTCCAACACCCCTGAGAACGGCGCGATGATGCGCCGCTTCGCCGCCGCCGAGGACGAGGCCGGGATCGGCGACGCCTTCTGGGTCTGGAAGCAGGCCTGCGGGAGCCCGGAGAGCGACCCGCATGCGGCGACTGCCGGCAACCTGATCGGCGAGGACTGCGCCACCGGCAAGGACCTCCCGCCGGCCGGCGACGTCGTCTCCGTGCTGTCCCGGCCCTACCCGCAGGCCGCGCCGGGCACGTTGACCGGTCTCAGCTCCGACCCCGACACCGGCGCGCTCACCCTGACCGGCACCGCACCCGCCTCAACGTCTGCCGCGTCCTCGGCCTCGGCGTCCAGCCCGGCCTGCACGCTGACCGTCTGGTATCCGGGGCGCACCCGGCCCAGCACGCCGCAGACACAGGGCATCAGCCAACTGACGCTGCGCCAGGTGCCGGGAGGCTGGTTCATCACCGGCTGTGCGACGGGGAGTTACCGGCTCTCGGTGGGGTGACGGCGAGTCACGGCGGAGGAACCCGCGCCTCCGCTGCCCCATACACCTCTTAGCTGCACCATTACGGCAAATCTTCGGAAATGTTCGATATCAAGGTGATTACGGAAGGTTGATACTCCGTCACCGTCGGGAACGGAACAACCATCAGACAAAGGCGGCCACGACCCGATCGCCGCCGGGCAGCATTACCAGTGAAAGGAGCCCCCGTGAGCAACGAAGCCGCGGTGGCCAGCAACCGCTCCCTCACTCTCGGTGCCGCAGCAGGACCGCTCGGCTACCTCGCCCTCGGTCTCACCCTGCTCGCCTACGGCCTGGGCAGCACCGGTGTCATCCACAACGTCGCTGCCTCCGACGCCAAGAACCTGAGCTTCTGGGTGGGCGGCGTCACCCTCTTCATCGCCGGCCTGATCGAGTACCGCTCCGACAACGCCGCCACCGGCACCGCCTTCGCCGGACTCGGGGCGCTCTGGGTCACGGCCTCGCAGGTCACGCCGATGTCCGCCAATGCAAGCGGACTCTTCTTCGTCCTCTGGGCCCTGCTCGCGCTCTCGCTGACCGGCGCCGCCTGGCGCAGCGGCGGCACGCTGGTCCGCGGGACGTACGGCCTGCTGACCGTAGCCCTGATCCTCTGGGCCATCGGCGCCTTCGGCGGCAGCTCCGGCCTCGACAAGGTCGGCGGCTGGGTCGCCGCGGTGGCGGGCCTCTGCTCCTGGTACGCCGCCACGCTCTCGCTGACCGGCGGCTCGTTCGGGCCGGTCAGTCTCCCGTCGGTGTGACCCAGGCCCTAGCGACTCCGGTCCCGTCAACCTCGGTCCCGGCGACCTCGGTCCCGATGACCGACTGACGTTCCACCGCACCGGGCGTGCCTGACACGCCCACCCGGGCCGGCCGGGGACCGAGGGGGGTCCCCGGCCGGCTTTCCGGCTGCCTGGCCAGGAACGACCGATGGATCCTGCTCGCCTGCCACTGCACCAGGTAGGCCAGGAGCAGCAGGGCGACGGCCGCGACGCCGTCCAGCCAGTAGTGGTTGGCCGTGACCACCACGACCGCGACCGTCAGCGCCGGATGCGCGATCACCAGCCAGCGCCACCGGCTCCGACTCACCTTGATCACCGCCACGGCCACCAGCACACACCACGCCACGTGCACCGACGGCATGGCGGAGTACGAGTCGGCCTGCAGGCCCCCGAGGGTGGTGCCGTAGACGGACTGGTTGTAGTAGACGGCGAGGTCGAGCATCCCGTCACCCGGCAGCAGCCGGGGCGGAGCCACGGGTATCAGCTGGATCAGCAGCGAACCGGCCGTGACCAGCACCAACGTCATCCGCACCCACGGGTAGGCCTCCCGGTGACGCAGGAAGAGCCAGACCAGCAGCGCGATCATCACGCCGAAGTGCATGGACGCGTAGTAGTAGTTGGCCGCCTGGGCCAGCAGGGGATGCGGCAGCACCCAGCCCTGGAGCGTCTCCTCACTCGGGAGATGCAGCCACCGTTCGGCGCTCCAGATCGCCTGCCCGCGCGCCACCGCCCCGTCGGTGCTCATCACGGACAACTGCCCGGCGAACTGCCACGCGGCGAAGAGCGCGAGCACCGTGCCCAGCTCGCGGACCACCAACCCCACGTTGACCCGGCGCTCCGACAGTGAACCGACGCGCCGCAGCGCAGCGGAGGCCCCGTAGGCGACGACCGCGACAGCGCCCGCCGACTGCCAGCTCAGCGTCAGGTTCTGCACCGTGATTCCCCCTTCCAGCGCTCACCGTAGTGCCACCCGCTGACAACGCGCGCGTCAAAGCGACGACACCTGCGGGCTGCTTTCCGGTCGGGGTCGGCTCAGTGCTCCGGCTGGTGCCGGTCTTGTCCGGAAGGCCCCAGAGGATGCCGGATCAGCAGCGACGCGAGCACCGGCTCATCCCCCAACGCGGCGTAGGTGTGGGGAGTGTCGGCGACGAAGGAACCGTGGTCACCCGCGTGGATCACCAACGGACGACCGACCGGACCGACCTGGGCCGTCCCCGAGAAGACGGTCAGGTACTCGGTCACTCCGTTCGGGTGGGCGGGCGACGTCTGCAGGAGTCCGGGGCGGATCTCCAACCGGTACAGCTCCGTGCTCATCTCCTCGTCCCGGAAGACCTCGAGCAACTGCGCCACCACGGCCGTGCCGTGCACCTCCGGCACGCTGCGCCCGACGCCCTGCGCCGAGAGCAACTCGGCCAGCGGGACGCCCAGCTGCCCGGCGATGGCATACAGCGTCTCGGCCGTGGGATTGCGCGAGCCGGTCTCCAGCCCGGAGAGGGTGGCCTTGCCGATACCGGCACGCCGCGCCAGCTCGGAGAGGCTGATCCCGCGCTGGGCCCGGAGCGCCCGGATCCGCGCACCCGTCGCCGAGGCGGCAGCCGGGGTCCAACTGCCCGTCACCACGCCCTTTCCCGCACGGCCGGTCTCGGAGCGGGCGATGCCAGAGCCGCTGACGTGCGAGCCTCTGATGTCAGAGCCTGAGATACCCATGGCGCCGAGTATCGCCGCTCCGCTAGCGTTCCGATCACTCCAGTCGTTCCATAAACGGAACACTCGCACACTCAAGGAGGGAACCCGTCCATGCCCGCACGTCTGCGTCTCCCGACCCAACCGCTCACCGCCGGACTCGTCACCGCCGTGGTCGGGTTCAGCAGCTCCTTCGCCCTGGTCCTGACCGGCCTGCGAGCTGTCGGAGCGGACCGGTCGGAGGCAATCTCGGGACTGCTGCTGCTCTGCCTCAGCATGGGCGTGCTCGCCATCGTGCTGGGACTGCACTTCCGCCAACCGCTCAGCTTCGCCTGGTCCACGCCCGGCGCTGCACTGCTGGTCTCCGCCGGCCGTCAGCCCGGGGGCTACCGATACGCAGTCGGCGCCTTCGCCCTCTGCGGGCTGCTGCTTGCGGCGACCGGCCTCTGGTCACGCCTCAGCCGCCTGGTGGAGGCGATCCCGGGCAATCTCGCCACCGGCCTGTTGGCCGGCGTCCTGCTCTCGCTCTGCCTCGCCCCCGTCCAGGCCGCCTTCCAACTCCCGGCGCTGACACTGCCGGTGATCGGCATCTGGGCCGTACTGACCCGCCTGGCCCGGCGCTGGGCGACGCCCGGCGCGCTGCTCACCACCCTGGTCATGATCCTCGTCCACACACACGGCCGTCTCGGCTCGGCACACGACCTGCTGCCACGCCTCACCGTCACGGCCCCGGCACTGAACTGGCAGAGCGTCATCGGGATCGCACTCCCGCTCTACATCATCACGATGGCCTCGCAGAACATCCCCGGCCTGGCCCTGCTCCGGCACTTCGGCTACCGCCCGCCGGTGCGATCCGTGCTCACGACGACAGGTCTCACGACGGCTGTCACAGCGGCGGGAGGCGGCTACGCGGTCAACCTGGTCGCGATCACGGCCGCCCTGGTCGCCGGACCGGACGCCGGCCCGGAGCGCGAACGCCGGTGGATCGCCTCCGTGACGGCGGGGGCCTGCTACATCGTGCTCGGCCTCACTGCCGGAGCCTCCGCGGTCCTGCTCACCGCGGCACCACCGCTCTTGGTGGAGGCCGTCGCGGGACTGGCACTGCTCCCGACGCTCGGCTCCTCCCTCTCCACCGCGCTCGCGCAGGAGAAGGGACGCGAAGCGGCCGTCGTCACCTTCGTGGTGGCGGCCTCCGGCGTCTCAGCGTTCGGCATCGGAGCGCCGGTCTGGGCACTTGTGGCGGGGGCGGTGATGCGCTTCCTCGTCTGACCGGCCTGCCCGTAAACGCAGTGAAGCCCCCTGACACATGGTCAGGGGGCTTCACTGGAAAGATTGTTCGGCGGCGTCCTACTCTCCCACAGGGTCCCC
>NZ_JBGCCL010000024.1:0-111940 GCF_041262505.1 Streptacidiphilus sp. MAP5-3 | reverse complement strand
GTCGACGCCATCCCGCACACGACCAGGTCGAAACCGGTCTGCTCCACGGCCTTCGCCAGCACCAGCGAGGTCGCCATCACGTCCGAACCGTGAATATCCTCGTCATTGACGTGCACGGCCTTGTCCGCACCCATCGACAACGCCTTACGCAGCGCGTCCTTCGCGTCGTCACCACCCACGGTCACCACGGTCACCTCGGCGTCACCCGACGCCTCCTTGATCCGCAGCGCCTGCTCCACGCCGTACTCGTCCAGCTCGGACAACAGGCCGTCCACACCGTCACGGTCGGTCGTGAAATCCTCCGCGAACCGCCGCTCACCAGTCGCGTCGGGCACGTACTTCACACAGACAACGATCCTCAAGCTCACGACCTGTCTCCTGTACTGGTCACGTTGTTACTGCCAGGTAGCTTACGCCCTGCCGCGCGCCGACGAGAGGACACCCACCCTTGAGTGCTGTTCGAGGCCCATACTCCCCCACCGCGCCGAGAAGGGAATGCCGAGGGTGGCGCAACCACCTGTGACATCGACCCTATTGACCCTCGGTTGACCACCAATCGATCACCGATTGACCACCGCCGACAACGGTCCGGATGTGACGACAATCTCCCGCCCCGGCCTGCTCCCTACGTGACACGAGGTGCCCCAAAGGGGCACCATCTGACGTCAGCAACTTACGCTGACGTAACCGTAGGCTCGGGCACAGGCCCGCTGACGTTGGGCTGACTGTGGCAGATCTGGTGTACCCGCCGGTCATCGGGGCGGCGCTGACCGCATTCCGCGCGCTGGACCTCAAGATCGAGATCGTCGGCGCGGAGAACGTACCGCGCCAGGGCGGGGCCGTGCTGGTCAGCAACCACATCAGCTACCTCGACTTCCTCTTCGCCGGGCTCGGCGCGTTCAAGTCCGGCCGGCGCATGACCCGCTTCATGGCCAAGGACGACGTCTTCAAGCACCGGATCTCCGGCCCGCTGATGCGCGGCATGAAGCACATCTCGGTGGACCGCTCGGACGGCCAGCCCGCCTACGACGAGGCCGTTCGGGCGCTGCGCGCGGGCGAGGTCGTCGGCGTGTTCCCCGAGGCGACGATCAGCCGGTCGTTCATGCTGAAGAAGTTCAAGACGGGCGCGGCGCGGATGGCCGCCGACGCGCAGGTCCCGATGCTGCCGATGGCTCTGTGGGGCACCCAGCGGCTGTGGACCAAGGGCCGCCCGAAGAACCTGACGCGCCGCCACACCCCCGTCGCCATCTACATCGGCGAGCCGATCACCCTGTCCGAGAAGGACCGCCCGGTCATGGTCACCCGCCGCCTCCGCGCGGCCATGACCGACCTCCTCGAGCGCGCCCAGCGTGCCTACCCCGACCAGCCCTCCGGCCCCGACGACCGCTGGTGGCTCCCCGCAGCCCTCGGCGGCACGGCGCCGACCCCCGAGGTCGCGGAGGCGGAGGACGAGGCGGCCGCTGCACGCCGGGCGGAAGACGCCTGATTTTCTATCGCGCCGCAGTTGCACCGCCATTGCGGTTGCCAGGTGCGGAAGTTGCACTACCCATGGGCGCGGGGAACTGCGCGAGACACCACTGATGAGCGGATGGCCCTGCTCGATCCGGGCTCTACCGCACAGGGTGGCTTGTCGCGCAGTTCCCCGCGCCCCTCATATTGCAGCTGCCTGGTTGTCGCTCAGCGGAGCATCCGCGCCGCGTGCAGGCGGCTGGCGTGTTCGACCAGGGCGATGAGGACCTTCTTGCCCGAGTCGCGCTCGCGTGCGTCGCACAGCAGGACGGGGGTCTCGGCCTCCAGGTCGAGGGCGTCGCCGACCATTTCGACGGCGTGGCGGCGGGCGCCGCTGAAGCAGTTGACGGCGACGACGAAGGGGATGCCGCGGCGTTCGAAGTAGTCCACGGACGGGAAGCAGTCCTCCAGGCGGCGGGTGTCCGCCAGGACGACTGCGCCCAGGGCGCCGTGGGCCAGTTCGTCCCAGAGGAACCAGAAGCGGTCCTGGCCGGGCGTGCCGAACAGGTACAGCGAGAGTCCGTCGCGGATGGTGATCCGGCCGAAGTCCATGGCCACCGTCGTCGTGGTCTTCTGCTCGACGCCGCCGAGGTCGTCCACGCCGCGGCCGGCCTCCGTCAGGAGTTCCTCGGTACGCAGCGGGCGAATCTCGCTCACCGCGCCGACCAGCGTGGTCTTGCCGACACCGAAGCCGCCCGCGACAAGGATCTTCAGGGCGAGGGCGGGATCGTCGGGCGGCTCTTGAGCGTCGTGCTGGGCGTCGTGGTGAGCGTGCGTCTTGGTAGGGGTGGGGACGGCGTCAGAGTGCACGGAGGCCATTGATCACTTCTCGCAGGATGCGCTCGTCGGGGAGCATGGCGGGAGGAACGGGGCGGCTGACGCGGATCAGACCCGCGTCCAGGAGGTCGCCGAGCAGGACGCGGACCACGCCGACCGGGAGGTCGAGGTCGGCGGCGATCTCGGCCACGGACTGCGGGCGGTAGCGGCACAGACTCAGGATCGCGACGGACTCGGGCGCGAGGCCGGGTTCGGAGCCGTACGGGCCGTCCCCGGCGTAGGGGGCGTCCGCGCCGTACGGGGTGTCCGCGCTGTACGGGGTGTCGGCGACGACCATCGCGATCAGGTCGAAGACCTCGCTGGCCGGCCTGGTCCGGCCCTTGGTCAGGGCGTAGAGGCGGACCATCGGGCCCGCCTCCTCGTCGAACCAGTTGGGATCGTTCGGATCCATCACTCTCATCCCGCTGACGGCGAGTCCGCCGCGGTGCGCGGCGGCGTGTACAGGTGCTCGCCCACCCGGCGGACCAGGCGGGCCATCTCATAGGCGATCAGGCCGATGTCGGAGTCCGCGCCCGCGAAGACGGCCAGGCAGGTTCCGTCCCCGGCCGCGACGACGAAGAGGAAGCCGCCGTCAAGTTCGACCATGGTCTGCCGGACGTCGCCCGCGTCGAAGTGGCGGCCTGCGCCCTTGGCCAGGCTGTGGAAGCCGGAGGCCACGGCCGCGAGGTGGTCACCGTCCTCCCGGCTCAGCCCGGCGGAGACGCCCAGCGCCAGACCGTCGCGGGAGAGCACGACGGCGTGGCGCACCTGGGCGACGCGGGAAACCAGCTCGTCGAGGAGCCAGTTGAGCTCACCGGTGGGGGTCGGATTGGTCGTCGCGGCCATCTGCGGCCTTCCTCTCGAAGTCTGGTTCCTGGATCTTCAGATGGCGGGTCGGTCCGTTCATCGCCGGTCCGTTTGCCGCCGCGCCGCGACCACGGGTCCAGCCGTCGCGCAGCGCGGACATGGTGGCCCTGGCCTGCTCGGGGCTGCGTTCCGGCGTGCCGTCGGAGCGGTCGGGCGCCCGGTGTGTCTCGGTCGGCGCTTCGCGCAGCTGCACGGCGAGGCTGGCCTGCCGGACCCGTCGCGGAAGCTCGTCGCCGTTGCGGCGCAGCGGGGTCGGGGCGGGGACGGCCTCGGCTCGGTCAGGCCCAGGCTGGCCGGGCGCGATCCGGTCGGGCGCCACCTGCCGGTCCCTCCGCGGGTGCTGACGATGCGGCAGGCTCGACGGGCCTTGCCCGTGCTGCGGCGCATGGGCGGTCTCGGCAGCCTCGGCGGTCGGCGCCGACCTGCGCTGCGCCGGGGGTCGCGTCGGAGGCCCGGTCGGAGGCCGGGTCGGCAGTACGGTCCCCGCCTGCGCGGACGGCACTCGCACAGGCGGCGCTGTCGGCACAGGCGGAACAGTCGGCACAGGCGGAACGCTCGGTCGGGGCGGAGCCGCCAGCGGCGGGAGGTCGAGCTCGGCGTCGATCGGCGGCGCGGTGACGATCGCCGGACCGCCCGCGTCCCGCTGGCGTTGGCGGCCGGTCTCCAGCAGCGCGTTCGGGAGCAGCACGACGGCCGTCGTCCCCCCGTACGCGGACGGCCGCAGGCTGACCCGGACGCCGTGGCGGCGGGCCAGGCGGCTGACCACGAAGAGGCCGAGCCGGTCGCTGTCGAAGAGGTCCGCCTGCTGGGCGTCGGCGATCTTGCGGTTGGCGTCGCCGACGGCGTCCTTGCCCATGCCGAGGCCGCGGTCCTCGATCTCCACCGCGTAGCCGGTGCCGACCTGTTCGCCGGTGACCTGGACCCGGGTGTGCGGGGGCGAGAACGCGGTGGCGTTCTCCACCAGTTCGGCCAGCAGGTGGGTGAGGTCGGCCACCGCCGCGCCGACCACCGAGACCCCCGGCAGGGCGCGGACGTCCACCCTGGCGTAGTCCTCGACCTCGGCCACGGCCGAGCGGACCACGTCCAGCAGCGGGACCGGCTTGCGCCAGGCGCGGCCGGGCGTGGCGCCGGAGAGGATGATCAGGCCCTCGGCGTGGCGGCGCATCCGGGTGGTGAGGTGGTCGAGCCGGAACAGGTCCTCCAGCTCGGCCGGGTCCTCGGTGCGGCGCTCCATCACGTCCAGCAGGATCAGCTGACGGTGCACCAGCACCTGGCTGCGTCGCGCCAGGTTGACGAAGACGCCGGAGACGCCCGACAGCACCTCCGCGCGTTCGACGGCGGCGGTGAGCGCGGCGCGCTGGACGGTGTTGAGCGCCTCGCCGACCTGGCCGATCTCGTCGTCGCCGGGCTCGATCACGGGGGCCTCGGACTCGATGTCGAGCTCCTCCCCCGCGCGCAGCCGCCGCATCGCGTCGGGCAGCCGGCGTCCGGCCAGCTCCAGCGCGGAGTTGCGCAGGCCGACCAGCTCGACCACCAGGCCGCGGCCGATCCGCACCGAGATGATGAGCGAGAGCGAGACTGCGGCCAGACCGAGGACGACGGCCAGGCCGTTCTTGCTCAGCAGCCCGAGATAGGGGTCGTTCTGGGCTCCGGTCGCGGTCTCACGCGCCTGGGTGAGCACGGTGTCGAGCTGCTGCTCGACCCCGGTCGCGGTGGCGGTCCACCCCGCGCCGGCGGCCTGCACGGCGCGGGTTCCGCCGCCGCTGACCCGGACCGCGTCCTCCAGTTGGGCCAGCGCCACGGCCTGCTGACCCGCCGTCACCTGCTGGAAGGCGGCGCTGTCGGTCGCCGCCAGGTCCGGCGCGGCGGTCTGTGTCAGCGCCTGGCGCGCGTAGCGGGCGCCGACGAACTCCTGGTACTGGTCCGCCGTCATCCGGCCCTGCGCCTGGGCCGCCTGGACGGCGGCGTCCTCGCGGGTCAGCATGTCGCGGGCCTGGGAGAGCTCCAGCAGCACCCGCGCGTCGGAGGCGGCCGAACCGTTCTGCGCGCCGGTGATCGCCCCGGTGACGCTGCTGAGCGAGCCGACGACGCCGAAGCCGCTGTCGATCACGCCCGTGTAGGACGTCGACGCATCCGGCCAGCTCAGCTGACCGCCGGTCACCCGGTCGCGGAGCTGCTGGAGCGAGGCGGTGGCAGTGTCGAGCGCGCCGATCCGGGAGACCAGGGTCGCGGACAGGCCGCTGGCTGCGTCCTCGCCGCGCAGCACGTCCTGGTTCATCGTGCCGACCGCCATGTCGGAGAGGTGCTGCCTGCCCTGGTAGGTGGCCAGTCGGTCCGCTGCGGGCGCGGCCAGGTAGGCGAGCGCGGCGGTGCGTTCGGCCTGGACCGCGTCGACGGTGGCGCCGATCGGGGCGAGCAGGGTCTGGTCGACCTGCTTGAGCTGGATCAGCTCGTCGACGGACTGCGCGGTGGTGACGGTCGCGAAGGCCCAGAGCGCGAGCAGGGAGACGACGGGGACCATCAGCAGCGAGATGATCCTGGCGCGGACGGTCCGCGGTCGCAGCCGCACCGAGACGGTCAGCGGGCGGGACCGGTAGCCGGACGGGCGGTGCGCCGCGCCCAGCCCCTCGTCGGCGGGGCGACCGGCATGGGCGGGGCGCGGACGGGTGCGGTTCGCGCCGTCGGGGTTCTTGGCCGCCCTGGGAGGCTCGGGAGCCTTGGAAGTCATGGAAGTCTTGGGAGACTTGGGAGGCTCTGGGGACGCTGCGGTCATCGGGTCACCGCCGGGAGTTGGCGCAGGCCTTCGGCGCTGGCGTTGGCGGCACGTTCCTGTGCGGTGGGCGAGAGCGCGACGAACGCGGACGTCAGGAAAAGGTACGAGCCCAGGCCCACCGCGAGCGGGAAGATGAACTGCATCAGCGACGCGCCCGGCAGCGGGGTGTTGGACGGGTGCACCTGCACGCTGACCGCGCGCATCCCGGTGTAGTGCATCGAACTGACGGCCAGACCCATCACCATCGCCGCTCCGGCCGCCGCCAGCGGGCCGCTGACGTTCAGTCCGGCCCACAGCGCGGCCGTCGACGCGACCACGGCGATCACGACGGAGAGCGCCACCGTGGTCGGGTCGTAGTGCAGGGTGCCGTGCAGGTCGAGGGCCATCATGCCCAGGTAGTGCATGGCCGCCACGCCGAAACCGGTGGTGACCCCGCCGGCCAGCAGCGAGCGCCACTTGTGCGTGCCGTAACCGACGGCGAAGAGCCCGAAACCGACGAAGGCCATCGCACTGGCCAGGCTGAGCACCGTCAGCGGGACGTTGAAGCGGATGTCGGTCCCGGTGACGGTGAAGCCGAGCATCCCGATGAAGTGCATCGTCCAGATGCCCGCGCCGATCGCCGAGGCGGCGGTCAGCAGCCAGTTGCGCTTGGACCGCCCGGTCGCGGCGACCGCGCGGACGGTGCAGCGCAGCCCTAAGGCGGAGCCGAGGACCGCCATCAGATACGACAGGATCGGCGTGAGCCAGCCGTAGCCCAGCTCGGTCATGCTCCCCATGGCGCCCATGCGGCGGCCCTCCGTGCCCTCCGTGGTCCGGCAGAGGTCACGGACGCTATTCCGCGGTTCACTCGAAATCGCGGACATGGGCAAAAGCCCGGCGGGGAAGGGCGGGGTGTGCTGGACTAATGGGGCTTGTGCCCACCGGGCCCCAACACGTTCCTACCGCCTACTGCAGCACGTTGACGGCGCGGGCGATGATCAGCGCCAGGGCCAGCAGCGAGATCATCGACTGAGAGGCCATCAGCAGCTTCGCCCAGCGGGAGAGCGGCATGGTGTCGGTGGGGCTGAACGCGGTCGCGTTCGTGAAGGCAACGTAGAGGTAGTCGGCGTACTCCGGCTCCCAGTCGGGCGGCGCTATCCCCTGCTGCTGCATCTGCGGGAAGAGCAGGTCGGGGTACTGGTGCGTGCCCGCCGCCCGGGCCAACGGGCCGCCGCGGTCCCACTCCCAGTACCAGAGGCTGAAGGCGATGATGTTGGTCAGCCAGACGCCCGCGCCCGTCATCAGCAGCTGCACCGGGGTGAACCCGTGCGAGCCCTGGATCAGATCCCGGCCGAGCAGCACCGCGGACCACCCGTTGGCCAGGCTGACCGCTGCGGCCAGCAGCAGGCCGAGCACGCGCACGGCTCGCGACTGCTTGGCGATGCGCCGGTGCGGGTTGACCACGACCAGTGCCACTATCAGCGCGGCCTCCAGCACGGGCAGCAGCCAGTGCGGGTGGATCGTGAGCCGCTCCGGCAGCATCCACTGGATGACGATGGCCACGAGCAGCGCCGCGGTCACGCCCCAGCGCTGCTCGCCCTCGGTCCGCCGCAGCCACGCGGGGAGGGCGTCGGCGGGGGCGGACGTGTGGTGATCGTTCGGCTCGATGTGCTCTGTCACGGCGGACATTCTGCCGGGCACCGGTAAGGACGCCTCAACACCGACGCGTCGGACAGGCGGTGCGCGTCAGTATGCGGTGCACGTCAGTAGGCAGTGCACGTCAGGACGCGTCCACCCGGAACGGGTCGTGCTCGGCGAGGAGCTTGTCCAACCTGGCCTGGTCGACGCGGCTGCTGTAGCGGCCCTCGTCCTGGCGGTCGCGGACGACCTTGGCCAGGGTGAAGGCGGAGGTGACGACGTAGAGGAGCCCCAGCGCGAGGAACGCCCGCTCCCACGCGTCGGTGTGCAGGTAGGCGATGCCGAGACCCATCGCCGCCAGCGAGGCCGTGAAGGAGATCACGGCCTGGACGGAGTAAGCGCTGGTCGTGCCCGGTCTGACGGGCGGAGTGTTGGCCATGTCGGCAGAATGCGCGCCACGAACCCGACGCGCATGAGTACGCGTACTCAAAGGAGCATGATCCACAGGCGTCCGGATCGCTACTCTCGACCACGTGAACGAGAGCGGAACCTCCCACCCACGCGAGCCCCACGAGTACTGCGAGCCCCGCGAGTACCGCACCGAGGAGCTGGCCCGCGAGGCGGGCATTCCGGTGCGAACCCTCCGCTTCTACCGGGAACGCCGGCTTCTTCCGCCGCCCCGCCGCGAGGGCCGGATCGCCTGGTACAACGAGGACCATCTGGCCCGACTCCGGGTCATCGCCGACCTGTTGGAGCGCGGGCACACGCTCGGCGGCATCGCCGAACTGCTGGCGGCGTGGGAATCCGGCCAGGACGTCGCCGAGTTGCTCGGCCTGCGGGCCGCGATCGCCGAGCCCTGGTCGCAGGAGACCGAGGTCCCGTTGACCCGCGAGCAGCTGCTCGCCAACTTCCCGGAGGAGGAGGCCGAGGCCGCGCTGACCACGTCGCTCGAGCTGGGTTACCTCAGGCCGCAGGGCGAGGACGCCTACGTCCACGTCAGCCGCCGCCTGCTGGACGCCTCCGCGGCGCTGGTCGGCGAGGGCGTGCCGCTCGCCGCGGTCCTCACCACCGCGCGTGGGGTCCGCGCCAGCGCCGACGCCCTCGCCGACCAGTTCGTCGACCTGATCGTCGACCAGCTGCTCTCCGGCCTCGACGACCCCCTCCCGCCGGGCGAACCCACCCGCCTCGCCGACGCCCTCACCCGCTTGCGCGGCGTGGCGCGCACCGTCGTGGACGTCGAGTTCTCCCTCGCGATGGACCGCCGCGTCCAACGCGAGGTGAAGCGGATCTCGCCGCGCTTGGCGGAGGGGTTGGGCGCGGGAGACTGAGCGGTCGACGCTGCGCCCCCGCAGGTAGTTGCACCTCCAGGGCCAGCGAAGGCCCAGCGCGTCGCGCCGGCTCGGCGGAGCCGCACATCAGCCCGGCTCGGCGGAGCCGCACATCAGCAGGGCCCCCGCGCCCGTGGGTGGTGCGACTCACTCCGCAGGAAAAGCCTCCGGCCCGCCCCTGCGGAGGTAGCGCTCCATGACAGTCGCGCTCCAGGGCCGGACCAGCTCGTGCAGGCGACGCGTGCGGTCCCAGCCCAACGCCTGCCAGGGCGCCAGCCCCAGGCGGTCCGTCAGATCCTCGATCTCCTCGCGGATCTCGCGTCCGCGCAGGGTCAGTTCGCCGTCCTCCGTCAGCAGGCCGCGGTCGTGGAGGCGTTGCTCCGCCGCCTCCCACTCCGCGTCGGTCCAGCCGCGGCGCGGCTGGATGGAGGCGCGGCTCTCGTGGCCGGTCGCGACCGCGTTCACCAGGACCTCGACGGCGTCCAGGCCGGAGGCCAGCAGCGCGGTGTTGTGGCCGTCACCGCGCCACTCGCGGAACGTGGTGATCGACTGCCACAGCGCCAGGTGCGGCGCGTCCGGCAGCGGCAGCGCGGCGTTCGCCGCACCCAGCGGGCGGCCCGCCGGGCGGCAGGCCTGCGCGGCCTCCGTGGCAAGCTCCGCCGCCTCTGCCATGTCCGCGGAGGCCAGCACCTCCTCGCCCAGCACGTCGCGCAGCGCGGCGTCGGTCGCCTCCAGTCGCAGGGCGAGCAGCTTGTCAGGGGCTGCGGCGGCGCGGACCGCCGCCATCCACCGGGCGACCATGGCGGGCTCGAAGTGGTAGAAGATCGCCTCCACCAGGCCCTCCGACGCCGCGCCCAGCGGGGCCGAGCGGCCGGCGAAGTAGGCGCCCCACCGGTCCAGGCCGACCTTGTCGAACACCGGGACCGAGGCCGGGCTGAAGATCAGGGCGGCGTGGTACGCGTCCAGGCAGTCGCGCATCGCGCGGGCCGCACGCAGGTCGAAAGGTCGAGTCGTCATCGCGACAGCGTAGAGCCGGGGTGCCCCTCCGGTGAAGAGGTTGACTAACTAAACCTTTCTCGCCTAAAGTTTCGACAGATTTACTTCATGCTCTCAAGTATCCACACACTGAAACACCTGGCGAAGGACCCGCTCCGATGAGCAGCACTCCCCTCTCCCCCCGTCGCGGGAGCACCCCGCTGATCCTGGCCCTGGGCCTGGCGGCCATGGTCGTCTCCATGGCCCAGACCCAGGTCGTGCCGATCCTGGCGCTGCTCGGCAACGACCTGCACGCGTCCAGCGCGGGCGTCAGCTGGGTGACAACGGCCACTCTGCTCTCCGCCGCCGTCTTCACCCCGCTGCTCGGGCGGGTCGGCGACCTGTACGGCAAGAAGCAGACGCTCGTCGCCGTGCTCGCGGTGATGGTCGCGGGCTCGCTGCTGGCCGCCACGACCACCTCGCTGACGCTGCTGATCGTCGGGCGGGTGCTGCAGGGCTCGGCCACCGCGATCTTCCCGCTGGCACTGTCGATCATCCGCGACCAGGTGCCGCACGAGAAGCTGCACGGCGCGATGGCGCTGGTCAGCAGCACGCTGGCGTTCGGCTCCGGCCTCTCGCTGGTGATCACCGGCCTGCTCACCCAGGGCCACAACCCCAACTACCACTCGGTCTTCTGGGTCTCCACCGGCCTGTCGCTGCTCGCGCTGATCGCCGTCGTCTTCCTCGTCCCCAACCGCGGGCACGCCACCGGCGGGCGGATCGACTACCTCGGCACGGTCACCCTGGCCGGGTTCCTGGTCCTGCTGCTGCTCGGCATCTCGCAGGGCCACGAATGGGGCTGGTCGTCCGGCTCGATCATCGGCTGCTTCGCGGGCGCGATGGTCATGGCGGTCGTGTGGGTGCTGGTCGAACGCAAGGTCGCCGCACCGCTGGTGGACATGCGGATGTTCGCCCACCGTCAGGTCGCCTTCACCAACGCCGCCGGACTCTTCGTCGGTTTCGCCTCCTTCGCGCAGTTCATCGGCATCTCGTACCTGGTCCAGATGCCGCATCAGCTGACCGGCTACGGCTTCACCGCCTCGGTGCTGCGCGCCTCGGTCGAGTACCTGCTGCCGAGTTCGCTGATCGCGCTGATCGCCGCCCCGATCGGCGGCGTGCTGGTGCGGAAGATCAGCGCGCGCGGCACTCTCGCGGTGGGCGCGGTCTTCGGCGCGGCCGGCTTCGCCTGGCTCGCGTTCGGGCACGGCAGCAGCACCGGCGTGATCCTGGCCGGACTGCTGACCGGTACGGCGATCGCCTTCGGCTACGCCTCGATGCCGGCGCTGATCGCCGCCAGCGTGCCGCTGGAGCAGACCGGCATCGCCAACGGGATCAACTCCATCTCCCGGTCCGTCGGCAGCTCCGTCGCCTCGGCGGTGGTGACCTCGCTGCTGGCCTCCAAGCTGATCCACGGGCTGCCGCCAGGCGTGCCGCCGCTGCCGCAGGAGAGCCAGTTCACCACGAGCTTCGTGATCGGCATGGCGGCCATGGTGCTCACCGTCCCGGTGGCACTGATCGGCCTGAGCCGGCACCACCGACCGCTGACCACCGTTACAGCATCGTCAATTCCGGCCAAGGACGCGGCGAACACTTCGACCGCAGCCGTCACGGACGCCGTTGCCGCCGAGGCCCTCGCGCCGGTCGCGGACGGAGCGGAGGCCCCCGCCGAGGCGTTGGCCGAGCGGGACTGACCTGCTGTTTTGCGCCCGCCCTGGACCCGGCATTCCCTGCCGGGCCCCGGGCGGGTATCTTTGCGCCGCCACATGACCGGCTCACGTCACAAGGTGCACATCACCTGTCTCCTCTTACTTCGCGATCATCGGATGAGTAGCCTCTCCCCCGTGCCTGCACTCCCGGATGCCCCGACCGCGGTCGGCAGCTTCGCCGCGATCTGGAGTCGCGCGCTCTATCCGTCCGCGCGGAGCGGGCTGACGCGCGATCAGTTGACGCTGCTGCTGACCCCGCTCGCGGGGCAGCTGCGCGACGCCCTGCACCAGGACCGGTTCGACCCGCGCCCGGCCCGGGCCATCGGCTCGCAACTGGTCCGCAGCCACTCCGACGAGCCCGATGCCCTCGCCCAGACCCTGGGCGTCCTCGACGCCTACCTGCTGCTCTACTTCCCTCCGCCGAAGGAGTTCTCCGGCCCCATCGCCCGCGCCCGCTCGGCCCGCCTCCAACACGCCGTCGCGGCAGGCTTCGTGGAAGCGCTGCGGAACGGCTGACGCGCTTCAGCGGCCGCCGGTCGGTCCGGTGGTCGTCTCAGGCCGTCTCAGGTCGTCTCAGGCTTCGATGTTCTCCAGGTCGTCGAGCAGGCTCGGGTGCGTCGGCTCCCAGCCGAGAGCGGTGCGGGTGCGACCGCTGGATGAGGGCTGGTCGGTCGCGAAGATCGGGCCGAGCGGACCGAAACGGTCCTGCGGCACCGACGTGACCGGGAGGTCGAGCCGCCGCCCGATGACCGCGGCGATGTCGCAGACCGCGTCACCCTCGTCGGCAACGGCGTGCCACGAGCTTCCCGCTGGTGCCTTCTCCAGCGCGAGGCGGAACAGGACGGCGGCGTCGAGCGCGTGGACGGCGGGCCAGCGCTGCGCGCCGTCCCCGGGGTAGCCCGCGACGCCGGTGCGCCGGGCGATGTCCGCGAGCAGCCCGGCGAACCCGCCCCGGCCCTGGTTGTGGACCGTGCGCGGCAGCCGTACCGCCGAGCTGCGCACGCCGCGTGAGGCGAGAGCGAGTGCGCGCGATACCGACTGACTGCGTCCGCCGACGGGTCCGTCGGTCGGCAGCGAGTCTTCCTCGGTCGATGCGCGTCCCGCCACGTGGGGCGTGCCGGACACGGTGACCAGCGGTCGATCCGTGCCGACGAGGGTGTCGCCGAGCGTCGCGAGCGCGGCACCCTCCTCGGCGACGGCCTTGGCAAGCGCCTCGGGCGAGCTGAAGTCGTTGCCGAAGGCGAGGTGGATGACGCCGTCTGCCCGTTCGGAGCCGGTTCGCAGCACCTCGAGGTCGGTGAGTCCGCCGCGCAGCACGTCGGCCCCGGCGGCTTGTGCGCTCGCCGCGGACGCGTCGGAGCGGGCGAGGGCGGTGACGGAGTGGCCTGCGGCGAGCAGTTCGGCGACGACGGCCGTGCCGATCAGGCCCGTTCCGCCGGTGATGAAGACGCGCATGGTGGACTCCCAGAGTGATGCGACTACTGTCCCATCACCGTACACCGCGATGCGACACATGTCGCATCATCTAGAATGGCCATATGCCCAGATGGAAGCCCGATGCCCGACAGCGCCTGGTGGTGGCGGCGCTCGGCCTGTTCGCCGAGCAGGGTTACGACGACACGACGGTCGCTCAGATCTCCGAGCGGGCGGGGCTCACCCGGAGCACGTTCTTCCGCCACTTCACCGACAAACGGGAGATCCTCACTACGGGTCAGAAGGCCCTCAGCCGCCTGCTGGCCGAGGGCATCGATGCCGCCCCAGCGGACGCGACACCGATGACGGCCGTCGCAGCCGGCCTGGAACGCGCATCGGGCGAGATGACATCGTTCAACCGCGAGCTCAGCCCGCTGCTGCACGCGGCCGTCGAGGCGAACGAGGAGCTGCAGGAGCGCAACGCGCTGAAGAGCATCGGCATGGCCGCGGCCATGGTCGACGCGTTGCAGCGACGGGGCGTCCCGGAACCCGTAGCGCACGTGGCCGCCGAACTCGGCGTGCTCGCGTTCAGGCTCGGATTCAGCCGGTGGGCCGACCCCAGTCGCGACGAGGACCCCGGCGAACTGGCCCCGCACACCGGAGCCGCATTCGACGAACTGCGCGCGGCAGCCGCAGACCTGCACTGAGGGGCGGGACTGACCGGAGTTGTCAGTGGCACCTGTGATACTCGGTGCGGGTTGTGCGAAGCCGGGATGTGCCGACGTGCCGGTCCTCGCGTGACCCGTCCGGATCCGGTGCTGACTCGATGGTGTGGAGCGTGGCAAAGATGCAGGTGGGGGCGCCGGCGTGAGATTTCTGCACACCTCCGACTGGCACCTGGGCAGGTCGCTGCACCGGGAGAACCTGCTGCCCGCGCAGCGTGCCTTCCTGGAGCACCTCGTCCGCACCGCCGAGGCGGAGTCCGTCGACGCCGTGCTCGTGGCGGGTGACGTCCACGACCGGGCGGTGCCGAGTCTCGGGGCGGTCGAGCTGTTCGACGAGGTGCTGCACAAGCTGGCCGCGCTCGGCATCCCGGTGGTGCTGATCAGCGGGAACCACGACAGCGCGCAGCGGCTCGGGATCGGCGCGGGCTTGATCGCTCGCGCCGGGGTCCACCTGCGGACCGACCCGGACGCGGTCGCCGAGCCGGTGCTGCTGCGGGACGAGCACGGCGAGGTCGCCGTCTACGGCCTGCCCTACCTGGAGCCCGCGCTGGTCGGGCGGCGGGTCGGGGCCGAGGAGGTCAGCCACGCCGCCGTGCTCGGCGCGGCGATGGACGCGGTCCGCGCGGACCTGGCAGACCGTCGACAGGCACAACGCGGCTGCCGGTCGGTGGTGCTGGCGCACGCGTTCGTCATCGGCGGCGAGGTCAGCGACAGCGAGCGGGACATCTCGGTCGGCGGCGTGCCGAGTGTGCCCGCGTCCGTCTTCGACGGCGTCGACTACGCGGCGCTGGGCCATCTGCACGGCTGCCAGACCGTCAACGAGCGGGTGCGCTACAGCGGTTCACCGCTCGCGTACTCCTTCTCGGAGGCCGACCACCGCAAGTCGATGTGGCTGGTCGATCTCGGCCCGCGGGGCGAAGTCGCGGCCCGGCGCGTCGACTGCCCGGCGCCGCGCCGCCTGGTGCGGCTGCGCGGCGAGTTGCACGAGCTGCTCACCTCCCCCGACCACGACGACGTCGAGGACTGCTGGGTGCAGGCCACGCTGACGGACGCGGCGCGCCCGGCGCAGGCGATGGAGAAGCTGCGTCAGCGCTTCCCGCACACGCTCCAGCTGGCCTTCGAGCCGCAGAACCGCGCCGACGACGGCCTCGCCTCCTACGGCTCGCGCGTGCGTGGGCGGGACGACGGCGCGGTCGCGCTGGGCTTCGTCCGCCACGTGCGCGGCTCGGCGGCGAGCGAGTCGGAGTCGGCGCTGCTGGTCGCGGCGGTCGAGGCGGCGGCGCGGACCGAGGGGGACGACTGATGCGACTGCACCGGCTCACCGTCACGGCCTTCGGGCCCTTCGGCGGACGCGAGGAGGTGGACTTCGACGCGCTGGCCTCCGGCGGGCTCTTCCTGCTGGCGGGCCCGACGGGCGCGGGCAAGACGAGCGTGCTGGACGCCGTCTGCTTCGCCCTCTACGGCTCGGTCCCCGGCAGTCGTGGCCGGGCCCGCAGCCTGCGCAGCGACCACGCCGCGGCCGGGCAGCTGACCGAGGTCGAGCTCGAACTGACGCTGGGCGGCCGACGGTTGCGCATCCTGCGGCGCCCCGAGCAGCACCGGCCCAAGCGTCGCGGGGAGGGCAGCACGCCGGAGAAGGCGCAGACCCTGCTCAGTGAGTGGTCGGCCGAGCTCGACGAGTGGCGTCCGCGCAGCGGCTCGCACCAGGAGATCGGCGCGGAGCTGCAGCAGCTGATCGGCATGAGCCGGGACCAGTTCTGCCAGGTCGTGCTGCTGCCGCAGGGCGAGTTCGCCCGGTTCCTGCAGGCCAACGCGCAGGAGCGCAGGGAGCTGCTGGGCCGCCTCTTCGACACCGGCCGCTTCGGCGCGGTGGAGGCGTGGCTGACGGAGCGTCGGCAGCGCTGCGAGAAGGAGGCCCAGTCCGTCCAGGCCGACATCGCCGCCCGGGTGGAGCGCCTGTCCGAGGCTGCCGGGGAGCTCGCCCCGGCCGCTACCGTGCCCGAGGGGGTTCCGGCGCCGGACGAGGCGCTCGCCTGGGCGGCGGCGCTGCGCGAGGGTGCCGCGCTGCGGCAGGAGGTGGCGGAGGTCCGCCACACCCTGGTCGCCGAGCGCCGCGCGGCGGCGGACGAACGCCTGCGCGCGACACAGGAGCTGTTCGACCGTCAGCAACGCCACCGGCGTGCGCTGGACACGCGCGACGCCCTGGTCGCCGAGCAGCCCGCCCAGCAGGAGCGGGAGCAACGCCTCGCCCGCGCCGAGCGGGCCGCCACGGTCACCCCGCTGCTGCGCCGCCTGGCCGAGGCCGAGCGGGAGGCCGAGCGGGCCGCCACGGCCCGCGAGCGGGCGCTCAACGCGCTCAACGCGCTCACCGCGCTCCCGGCTGAGCTCCGCGACGCCGACGTTCGTGCCGCCGATGTGCGCGACGCCAACGTGCGTGCTGCGGATCTCCGCGCCAAGGAGCGCGAAGCGCTGGGCCGTACCGGGGAGTTGCGCGCCCTGCTCCAGGCCGAGCAGCGGCAGGCGGCGATCGTCCGCGAGGCGCAGCAGTTGGAGCGACGCGCTGCCGACGCCGAGGACGAGCGGTCCGAGGCCGAGGCCTGGCTCGCCGACGAGTGGCCGCGCGAACGCCAGGCCGCCCAGCGTCACGCGGAGGCCGCGCGCGAGGCGGCCACCGGCCGGGACGCGCTCGCCGAGCGGCTGCGTGCCGCCGCACAGCGGCTGGAGTCCGGTCAGCGCCGGGACGGGCTGTCCGCGCGGGTCGCCACGGGCGAGCGCGCGGTGGCCGGGCTGCGCGAGCAGCGGTCCGGCGCACAGGAGACCTGGCTGGAGCTGAAGCAGCGTCGGATCGAGGGCATGGCCGCCGAGTTGGCCGCCCGGTTGCAGCCGGGCGAGCCGTGCGCGGTCTGTGGGGCCACCGAACACCCGCGCCCCGCCGAGGCCGCGCCGGACCAGGTCACCCCCGAGGCGGAGCGGACGGCCGAGGCCGCCTACCGCGCGGCGGAGCAGCAGTTCCACGAGGCCGAGCAGCAGTTGGCGCGCCTCGCTGCCGACTCGGCCGCCGCTGAGGCCCTCGCCGACAGCCGCGCCACGGCCCAGCTGGCCCAGGAGGCCGAGACGCTGCGGCGCGAGCACGCCGACGCCGAGCGGGCCGAGGCCGCAGGTCTGGCCGCCGCACGGCAGTTGGAGCGGCTGGAGCGCGAGCACGAGCGGCGTTCGGCGGCGCTCTCGTCCGCACGCGAGACCCTGGCCGCCGCGGAGGAGGCACTCTCCCGGCTCACCGCCGAACGCGAGCAGCTCGACGTCCGGCTTGCCGAGGCCCGCGCAGGAGCGCCCTCGGTGGCGGCCCGGATCGCCGCGCTGGAGGCCCGGGGCGCGCTGCTGGGCCAGGCTGCCGAGGCGGTCACCGCCGCGTCCGCTGCGGCGGACGCGGCGTCAACGGCCCGTGCGGCGGCGGAGGAGGAGTGCACGGCGGTCGGTTTCCCGTCCCCTGCGGAGGCGCAGCACGCCGCGCTCGGCGCGGCCGAGGCGGACGCCCTGCGAGCGGCCGTCACGCGCCACGGCGAGGGCCTGGCCCGTACCCGCGCGGAGGCGGCGTCCCCGGAGCTCGTCGCCGCGGCGGCGCTGCCGGAGGCCGATCCCGCCGTCGACCAGGCGCGGGCGGCGGCAGTGGAGGCCGCGCTCTTCGACGCGCACGCCGCGCTGGAGAGCGCGACGCACCGGGTCGCCCAACTCGCCCGGCTCAGCGGGCAGCTGGTCGAGGACGTCACCCGCCTGCGCCCGTTCGCTGAGCGGCTGGCCACGGCGACGGAGCTGTCCCAGCTGGTCGCGGGCACGAGCCGGAGCAACGAGCTGCGGATGTCGCTGGAGAACTACGTGCTGGCCGCACGGCTGGAGCAGGTGGCCGCGTCGGCGGGCCTGCGACTGGCCGCGATGTCCGGCGGCCGGTACACCCTGGAGCACACCGACGCCCGCTCCCGCAACAACGCCCGCTCCGGGCTCGGCCTCCAGGTCCTGGACGCCTGGACCGGCCGCTACCGCGACACCTCGACCCTGTCCGGCGGCGAGTCCTTCTTCGCCTCCCTGGCCCTCGCGTTGGGCCTGGCCGACGTGGTGACGGACGAGGCGGGCGGCATGCCCCTGGACACCCTCTTCGTCGACGAGGGCTTCGGCTCGCTCGACGCGGACGCGCTGGAGGAGGTCATGTCCGTCCTCGACTCACTGCGCGAGCGGGACCGTGCGGTCGGCATCGTCAGCCACGTCTCGGAGCTGCGGGACCGGATCCCGAACCAGTTGCACGTCCGGAAGGGGCGAGCAGGGTCGCGGTTGAGCCAGACAGAGTGCTGAGCCAGGCGGGGTGTGTTCAGCCAGGCGGAGTAGAGCCACCTCTTCCAAGCGGGGGCCTAAGCGTCAGTCCGTCAGCGCCTCGACCACCGCCCGGAGTGCAACGTCAGCCCCGCCGACGATCGCGTCGCCGTGTCCGAAGCAGGCGACGTCGACGGAGTCGAGCTGCGGCAACCGCTTCAGCGACTCCCCCGCCTGCCTGCGGTTGACGTTGAAGATCCCGCGCATAGTGTGGCCCTCCACGTTGGCGACCGTGTCGCCGAGGAAGAGCACGCCGTGCTGCGGCAGGTGGTAGGCCGCGCTGCCCGGGGTGTGGCCCGGGAGGGCCACCACGCGGGTGCCACCGCCGACGTGGAGGGTGTCGCCTTCGTCCAGATCGGTGATCGCCTTGACGGGCGGCACGTCCGGCATGGGAGCCAGGTTGGCGTGGAACTCGCGCTCCCACTCCGGCGCGTCGGAGAGGTCCGGCGGGATCACCGGCTGCTCACCTCGGACGACCGCGGCGTCGAGGCGGTGGGCGAGAACCTCCACCCCGCCCCAGGCGGCCACCTCCGCCGCCGCGCCCGCGTGGTCGCGGTGGAAGTGGGTGAGCAGCAGCCGACGCACGTCGCCCGGATCGGCGCCGAGCTCACGCACGGCTGCCGCGATCCCGGGGCCGGAACCGGCGGGACCGGCGTCGATCAGGGTCAGCGTGCCGTCGTCGTCCCGCCAGACGAAGCCCTGACCCACCCAGAAGTTCAGCTGGTGCAGGCGACCCGGCAACAGCTCGACGATCTCGATGTCCGTCTCCATGACCTCACCGTAGGCCGGGGACGGTCCGCCTGGCCGGAATCGTTCGCCGACGGCGCAACGGGTGTTGCCTGGGGTGGAACGCGAAGAGGCCCCTGCCGCACGGGGGGACGGGAGGGGCCTCGGCACTCATGGTACGAGCTGTCGGACCGTCAACAATGCCAAATCCACGTCAGGATTCACTGAGCCATCGATCACTGGCAAGGTTGACGGTCCCATCCGTATGGTTCGTGCCCGCTATTTCGCCAAACCGGCGCGTCGCAGGGCGTCCGCCATCGCGCTGTTGGCGATCCCGCCGTCGCGCGGGGCCGGAGTGCGGCGGTCGCCGCCGCGACGGTCCCGGTTGCCGCCCTGACCGCCCTGACCGCCTTGCCCGCCCTGGCCCTGGCCAGGGTTCTGGCCACCGCCCTGGCCGCTCTGACCGCCCTGGCGCTGGCCACGGTTCTGCCCGCCGCCACCCTGGGCCTGGCCGCCCTGGCCGCCCGGACGCTGCCCGCCCTGACGCTGGCCGCGCGGGCCCCGGTCGCCGCGCTCGCCACGCTCGCCACGGTCTCCGCGCTCCCCGCCCGCCTGGGCGTCGTCGTCCAGACGCAGCGTCAGCGAGATGCGCTTGCGCGGGATGTCCACGTCCATCACCTTCACGGTGACGATGTCGCCGGACTTGACCACCTCGCGCGGGTCCTTGACGAAGGTCTTCGACAGCGCGGAGACGTGGACCAGGCCGTCCTGGTGGACGCCGATGTCGACGAAGGCGCCGAAGGCGGCGACGTTGGTGACCGTACCCTCCAGGACCATGCCCGGGGTGAGGTCGCCGAGCTTCTCCACGCCCTCCTTGAAGGCGGCCGTCTTGAAGGCCGGACGCGGGTCGCGACCGGGCTTCTCCAGCTCGCCCAGGATGTCGACGATCGTCGGCACACCGAAGGTGTCGTCAGCGAAGTCGGTCGGCCTGAGCGCACGCAGCTTCGCGCCGTCGCCGATCAGCGCCTTGAGGTCGCCACCGGTCGCGGTCAGGATCCGGCGGACCACCGGGTACGCCTCCGGGTGGACGCTGGAGCCGTCCAGCGGGTCCTCGCCGCCGGGGATCCGGAGGAAGCCCGCGCACTGCTCGAAGGCCTTCGGGCCGAGCCGCGCGACGTTCTTCAGCTCCTTGCGGCTGCGGAACGGACCGTTGGCGTCGCGGTGGGCGACGATGTTGTCCGCCAGGCCCGCGCCGATGCCGGAGACGCGGGTCAGCAGCGGCGCGGAGGCCGTGTTGACGTCCACGCCGACGCCGTTGACGCAGTCCTCGACCACCGCGTCCAGCGAACGCGACAGCTTGGTCTCGGAGATGTCGTGCTGGTACTGGCCGACGCCGATCGACTTGGGGTCGATCTTGACCAGCTCGGCCAGCGGGTCCTGCAGGCGGCGGGCGATGGAGACCGCGCCGCGGATGACGACGTTGAGCTCCGGCAGCTCCTGCGATGCGAAGGCGGAGGCCGAGTAGACCGACGCGCCCGCCTCGGAGACGACGGCCTTGGTGAGCTTCAGCTCCGGGTGACGCTTGATCAGGTCCAGCGCCAGCTTGTCCGTCTCGCGGGAGGCGGTGCCGTTGCCGATGGCGATCAGGTCCACCTGGTGCTGGGCGCAGAGCTTGGCCAGCGTGGCGATCGACTCGTCCCACTTGTTGGCCGGGACGTGCGGGTGGATGGTGTCGTGCGCGACGACCTTGCCGGTCGCGTCGACGACGGCGACCTTGACGCCGGTGCGGAAGCCCGGGTCCAGGCCGAGCGTGGCGCGGGTGCCGGCGGGGGCGGCGAGCAGCAGGTCGCGCAGGTTGGCGGCGAAGACGCGCACCGCCTCGTCCTCGGCCTCGGTGCGCAGGCGCAGCCGCAGGTCGATCCCGAGGTGGACCAGGATCCGGGTGCGCCACGCCCAACGGACGGTGTCCTTGAGCCACTTGTCGGCCGGACGGCCGCGGTCGGCGACGTCGAAGCGGTTGGCGATCCGGGACTCGTAGCCGCCGGGGGCCTCCGCGTCGGCCTCGTCGGCGTAGGGCTCCATGGTGAGTTCGAGCACGTCCTCCTTCTCCCCGCGCAGCATGGCCAGCACGCGGTGGGAGGGCAGCTTGACGTAGGGCTCGGCGAAGTCGAAGTAGTCGGCGAACTTGGCGCCGTCCTGCTCCTTGCCGTCGCGGACCTTGGCGGCCAGCCGACCGCGTCCCCACATCCGCTCGCGCAGCTCGCCGATCAGGTCGGCGTCCTCGCCGAAGCGCTCGACCAGGATGGCGCGGGCGCCGTCGAGCGCGGCTGCGGCGTCGGCGACGTTCTCGCCGAGGTAGGCGGCGGCCTCCGTCTGCGGGTCGCGCGTCGGGTCGCCGAGGAGGGCGTCGGCGAGCGGCTCCAGGCCGTTCTCGCGGGCGATCTGGGCCTTGGTGCGGCGCTTGGGCTTGAACGGGAGGTAGATGTCCTCCAGGCGCGCCTTGGAGTCGGCGGCGCGGATCTGCGCCTCCAGGGCCTCGTCGAGCTTGCCCTGGCTGCGGATCGACTCCAGGATCGCGGCCCGGCGCTCCTCCAGCTCGCGCAGGTAGCGCAGGCGCTCCTCGAGCGTGCGCAGCTGGGCGTCGTCGAGCGACCCCGTCGCCTCCTTGCGATACCGGGCGATGAAGGGGACGGTCGCCCCTCCGTCGAGCAGTTCCACGGCGGACTGCACCTGTGCGGGACGGACGCCGAGTTCCTCGGCGATGGTCTGCTCAATGGACAGGGTCACTCTTGGTTACCGCTCTCTCGCTGGATACGTGCGGCGCCATTCTGTCCCGACCGGCGCGGCGAGGAAAACCACCTCGCGTTCGGGCGGGTCGCGGTGTCACGATCACGCCATGCACATCCGCGAGGCCACGGACGCCGACTGGGCGTCGATCTGGCCCTTCTTTCATGAGATCACGGCGGCCGGAGAGACCTTCACCTACCCGACCGACGTCGACGAGCCGACGGGCCGCGCGATGTGGATGGTCCGCGCGCCGGGCCATGTCGTTGTCGCGGTGGACGACGACGGCACGGTGCTCGGCACGGCCAACGTGTACGCCAACAAGATGGGCCCGGGCGCGCACATCGCCAGCGGCAGCTTCATGGTCGCCGCTGAGTACTCCGGCCACGGCGTCGGCCGCGCGCTCTGCACCTACCTGCTGGCCTGGGCGCGCGAACACGGCTTCCGCGGGGTCCAGTTCAACGCGGTAGCGGCCAGCAACACCCGTGCGGTGAAGCTCTACGAGTCGCTCGGCTTCGAGGTCATGACCACGATCCCGGAGGGCTTCCGCCACCCGACGCTGGGCTATGTGGGGCTGCACATCATGTACGTGAGGCTGTGACGAACGTGCGGGACTGGGATTCGCTCACCCTCGCCGAGCAGACCCTGCTGCGCGCGGGGGCACGGAATCTCCTCGCGGCGTGGACGCCCGAGCACTACTCCACGGCGCAGCGGTGGGTCGGAGACGCGGACGCACCGTTGCGCAGCCTGACGACGGAGGAGTCGCGTGAGCGGGCGACCGAGCTGATGCCGGTCGCACTCGACCTCCACGAGCGTGGTGAGCTCTTCGTCGCCAAGGCCACGGGCCAACCCTGGGCCTACACACACGAATTGCTGCCGCCGACCGAACAACGCGCGTTCCTCGCCGATCCGGAGAACTGGCTCGTGAAGCCGGCCACCGAGCCTGCAGGGCGTCGCATCGCCCTCGCCGTCCAACCGGCGTTGCGCGAGCATCTGACCGCCGTCGTGGACCGCCTCGACCCGAAGGACCATCCCACGCTGAGCGCCGACGAGCACGAGCACATGATCTGTGCCTTCGAGTACAGCGGCTGGCTGACCGGCCCGTACGGCATCTGGCAGGAGATGCGGCAGGGGCTCGACGAGGCCGCTCGGCTGGCGTTCGTCGACGAACAGGTGGCCCCGCTGCTCCCACTGGTCCGCAACGGCTGGATCGAGGTCCGCCATGTGGCCGCCACCGACTCAGCGGACTACACCGTGATCCCCCTGGAGCAACTGCGCACGGCGCTGGCCGACCCTGCGATCCGCTACGAAGGCGACGATTGGGGCATCGGCGTCACCTGCGGCCTGACCTTCGCCGGTGTCGCGGTCTCGCGCCGGCCCAGGTAGACCTCAGCGCACGGCCGTCAGTCCTGGTAGAGGCGCAGGCCGGAGGTATCGACTGACCACGGCCCGACGGCGATGCGGTCACCGAAGGCGAAGGGGACCGCTTTGCGGTAGCGGATTCCGTCCGGCCCGTGGCTGGGCTCGGAATAGACGATGCCGTCACCCTTGCGCGGATCGACGATCAGATAGAGCGGCACGCCCATCGCCGGGTAGTCCCGCGCCTTGACCTCCAGGGCATTGCGCGGGTTGCTCGGGGACACGACCTCGGCCGCAAGCAGCACGATGCGGCTGCTGACCCGGCTTCCCACGGAGTCAACCTCGGACTCGGGCACCACCATCAGGTCAGGAACCTTACGCAGCCCGTGACCGGGTCCTCCGTGTCCGTGTCGGAGAACGCGGCAACGCTCGGGTCCTGCTGTTCGATCTGACGACGGAGCCGCACCACGTTGACCCCGAGCTGACCGCTGGGGCTCATCATCATCACGGTGACCTGGCCGTCGGTGATCTCGACCTTCCAGTGCTCCTACTGACGGTCGGTCACCTCGGCCAGCTCGTCCGCGACGGCGCGCAGCCGAACGATCTCCTCCACAGCCAGCTGGGGACGGTCGTCGGTCATGCATCGAGCCTATAGCCGTCCCGGTCCACGCCTCCTCAGCGCGGCACGACCGCCAACTGGCGCGACTGCGCGACCAGGCGGTCGCGGGAGTCCCAGATCTCGCAGTCCTCCTCCAGGTAGCCGCCCGCGAGGTTGCGGGTGGAGTGGGTCACGCGGAGCCAGCCCGGGGCGGGGAGGGCGCGGATGTGGGCGGTGAGTTCGACGGTCGGGGTCCAGCCGAAGAGGCCGAGGTCGAAGGTGACCGGCGGGAGTGCGTCGAGGGCGAAGAGGAGCGAGAGCGGGTCGGACTCGCGGCCGTCGGCGAGGCGGAGCCAGCCCTGGAGGCGGCCCTCGCCCGAGGGCTTGCCGAGGGCCCAGCCGACGTAGGCGGGGTCGAGGCGCAGGTCGATCCGCTCCAGCAGGTTGGCGGAGGCGAGGAACTCCGGCGGGGCGTGCTCGGTGCCGATGCACTGCTCGACCGGAGGCAGCTGCGGCGGGGTCGCGCTGGTGCGGACGTCCTCGTCGGCGCGGGCCAGGTCGCCGAAGTGGGCCAGCACGCGCAGCCGTTCGAACGTGCGGCCCTCGTCGTCGGCCTGCAGCAGCGAGGCCTGTCCGGTGGAGTGGCTGCGGGCGGTGCGGACGGTCTCGACGCGGAGCTCGGCCGGGCCGGGGCGGGAGGCGCTGACGTAGTAGCCGCTGACCGAGACGGGGTACGGGTGCGAAGCCCCTGCTGCCGCGAAGTGCTCCCCCACGGCGCGCGCCGCGAGGGAGAGCAGCAGGCCGCCGTTGATGCCGCCGCCGATCTGCCAGCCCTTGTCCAGCTCGGCGTCGAAGACGCTGGTGGTCGCGGCCATCGTCCCGGCCGTCGTCCCGGCGGCCTCGTCGGGACGGCGGACGACGGCGGTGCCCTCGTCGAACTCGCTCACGGTGCACTCTCCCATAAGTTACTTATCAGTAGCTAACTACACCTTCGCTTCCAACGTCAAGACGCATCTGCTACCACCACAGACATGCTTCCTTATGCGCTGGACGGACGGGTGGCCATCGTGACGGGCGCCGGCAGCGGCATCGGGCGGGCGACCGCCCGGGTGCTGGCCGAGGCGGGGGCGCGCGTCGTCTGCGCCGACCTCGACGGCGAGGCCGCCACCGCGACGGCGAAGGAGTGCGACGGCATCCCGGCCGCCGTGGACGTCTCCCGCCGGGCGGCCGTCTTCGCGCTGGTCGAGAGCACCGCCGAGCAGCAGGGCAGGCTCGACATCCTCTGCAACGTCGCCGGGGTGATCCGCACCGGGCTGGTCGTCGACGTCCCCGAGGAGGACCTCGACGCGGTGATGGACGTCAACTTCAAGGGCACCTTCCACGCTTGCCAGGCGGCGGCGCGGATCATGTGCGCGCAGGGCGGCGGAGCCATCGTCAACACCGCGTCGGGCGCGGTGGACAGCGCCACGCCCGCGATCATGAGCTACTCGGCCTCCAAGGCCGCCGTGGTCCAGCTCACGAAGAACCTGGCCGCCGAGGTCGGCCGCTACGGCGTGCGGGTCAACGCGGTCGCACCCGGACTGGTGCGCACCGCGATGACCGCGCGTCACTACCTGCGCCCCGACGGCAGCGTGGACGAGGCCGCCCGCGCCGCCGGGGAGAAGCCGCTGCGGCGGATGTCGCCGCTCGGGCTGATCGGCGAGCCCGAGGACATCGCCTACGCCTTCCACTACCTGGTCAGCGATGCCGCCCGGTTCGTGACCGGACAGATCCTGCGTCCCAACGGCGGCGTGGCGATGCCCTGGTGAGGGCTTCTCCGATACCTCAGCGCCCGCGCAGCTCGCGGTAGCGGGTGGCCAGGCCGGCCGTGGAGGAGTCGAGCGCGGTAAGGCCGGTGCCGTCGACGAGCGCGGGCTCGATCCGCTTGGCCAGGACCTTGCCGAGCTCGACGCCCCACTGGTCGAAGGAGTCGATGTTCCAGATCGCGCCCTGGACGAAGACCTTGTGCTCGTAGAGCGCGATCAGCTGGCCCAGCACGGACGGGGTCAGCTCGCCGGCCAGGATGGTCGTGGTCGGGTGGTTGCCGCGGAAGGTCTTGTGCGGCACCAGCTCCTCCGCGACGCCCTCGGCGCGGACCTCCTCCGGCGTCTTGCCGAAGGCCAGCGCCTGGCCCTGGGCGAAGAGGTTGGCCATCAGCAGGTCGTGCTGCGCGACCAGGCCGGGCGCCAGGTCGGCGACCGGGCGGGCGAAGCCGATCAGGTCGGCCGGGATCACCTTGGTGCCCTGGTGCAGCAGCTGGTAGTACGCGTGCTGGCCGTTGGTGCCGGGCGTGCCCCAGACGACCGGGCCGGTCTGCCAGTGCACCGGCTCGCCGTCGCGCTGCACCGACTTGCCGTTGGACTCCATGTCCAGCTGCTGCAGATAGGCGGTGAACTTGGACAGGTAGTGCGAGTACGGCAGCACGGCGTGCGCCTGCGCGTCGAAGAACGCCCCGTACCAGACGCCGAGCAGGCCGAGCAGCAGCGGCACGTTCTGCTCCGGCGGCGCGGTGCGGAAGTGCTCGTCGACCAGGCGGAAGCCCTCCAGCATCTCCTCGAACGCCTCCGGGCCGATGGCGATCATCAGCGAGAGCCCGATGGCGGAGTCGAAGGAGTAGCGACCGCCGACCCAGTCCCAGAACTCGAACATGTTGGCCACGTCGATGCCGAACTTCTCCACCTCGGTGGCGTTGGTCGACAGCGCGACGAAGTGCTTGGCCACGGCGCTCTGGTCGGCGCGCAGCTCGGTGAGCAGCCAGTTGCGGGCGCTGGTGGCGTTGGTGACGGTCTCGATGGTGGTGAAGGTCTTCGAGGCGACGATGAAGAGCGTCTCCTCGGCGTCCAGGTCGCGCACGGCCTCGTGCAGGTCGGCGCCGTCGACGTTGGAGACGAAACGCACCGTCAGGTCGCGGTCGCTGAAGCTGCGCAGCGCGTCGTAGGCCATGGCCGGACCCAGATCGGAGCCGCCGATGCCGATGTTGACGATGTTGCGGATCCGCTTGCCGGTGTGACCGGTCCACTCCCCCGAGCGGACCCGGCGGGCGAAGTCGGCCATCTTGTCGAGCACGGCGTGGACTTCGGGGACCACGTTGACGCCGTCGACCTCGATCACCGCGTCACGCGGCGCGCGCAGCGCGGTGTGCAGCACGGCGCGGTTCTCGGTGATGTTGATCTTCTCGCCGCGGAACATGGCGTCCCGGAGGGCCTCCACCCCGCGCACCTGCGCGAGCTGGCGCAGCAGCGCGAGGGTCTCGTCGGTGACGAGGTGCTTCGAGTAGTCGACGTGCAGGTCGCCGACCTGCAGGGTGTAGGACTCGCCACGCTTGGGATCCTCGGCGAACAGCGTGCGCAGGTGGGTGTCCCCCAGCTCCGCGCGGTGTTCGCGCAGCGAGTCCCAGACCGGCAGCTGGTCCAGACGCGTTCCCTCAGCCATGCGCACTACTCCATCCTGGATTCGGTCGTCGGAACGAGCCTATGCGTTCGAGCAGACGGGAGGTTGCAACCCGATAGGGGCGCGGGGAACTGCGCGCGAAAGCGCGGATGTGAGCCTCTGTTACAGCGCGGGGAAGTTGCAGTGTCCTCAGTTACCGTCCGGCGACCGTCAACGGCAGACTCAAGCGGACCTTGAACCCGCCGTCCGCCGTCGGCCCGGCCGCGAGCGTGCCGCCGAGCAGCGCGGCGCGTTCGCGGAGCCCGACGATGCCGTGGCCGCCGCCGGGCAGCGGCTCCCATGACGCCACGGCGTGTTCCGCCGGATCCGGGGCGATCTCCAGCGGCGCGCCGTTCGTCACGGCGACGCGCAACGAGTCGTCGCGGAGCTCCACGCGGACCTGCGTCTCCGCGCCCGGCGCGTGCTTGCGGGCGTTGGTGAGGGCCTCCTGGACCGTGCGGTACGCGGCGCGTTCGATCGGTTCGGGCAGGACCGGCATGTCGCCCTGCGCGTAGCCGACGACCTCCAGCTCGGCCCCCGCCTCGGACTCCGCGACCAGGCGCGGCAGATCGGTCAGGCGCGGCTGCGGGACCAGCTCGGTCGGGCCCGCGCCCGCCGCCCGCAGCACGAGGATCATGCTGCGCAGCTCCTCCAGTGTCGCGACCGCCAGGCCGCGCATCGTGCCGGCGGCCTCGCGGACGTCCGGGTCCTTCGCGGTGACCTGGAGCGCGCCCGCCTGGACCGCGATCAGTCCGGCCTGGTGCGAGACGACGTCGTGCATCTCGCGGGCGATCCGCGCCCGTTCGCGCGCGATGACCGTCTGCGCGTGCAGTTCGCGTTCGTGGTCGCGCAGGGTGGCCAGCTCGACGATCCGCGCGGAGAGCGCCTCCCGCGTCTGCAGCAGCAACCCGAGCGCGGTCGGTCCTATCGAGAACATCACGGCATAGATCAGCTGCTGGATGTGGTCGCTGGCCGACTCGGTCATGACCTTGCTGAGCGGCCACGGCAGGAAGATGCCGATGCCGACGACGGTCGCCGCGACCCACGCCTGCCAGTCCACCCGGCGTGAGCGGGCGACCGTGTAGAGGGCGACCAGCGACGCGACCAGCGCGGTTCCGGCGAAGAGGCCGGTGAGGGTGCCGAAGAGGACCAGTCGGGGCCAGCGGCGACGGCCGGCCAGCACCACGCAGGAGACCATGGAGGCCCAGAAGGTCCAGTCCTTCGAGCCCGGGTAGTTCAGCCCGGCGTCCAGGAACGCCGCAGCCATCAGCACCAGGGTGACCGCGGCGTCGCGCAGCGGCTTCGGCAGCCGCATCACCCACGCCTTGACCCGTCTGCTGAAACGAACGGCCCAGAGCTTGAGCCGACGTCTCACAGTTCGCTCTCCTCGATCAGGCCCGCCCGCTCGGCCAGCACGGCCGCCTGGATCCGGTTGGTGACGCCCAGTTTGGTGAGCACGGCGCTCACGTAGTCCTTGACGGTGGCGGCGCCCAGGTGCATCCGGGCGCCGATCTCGACGTTGGAGAGGCCGTGGCCGAGGAAGCCGAGGACCTGACGCTCGCGGTCGGTGAGGGTCTCCACCGCGGCGGCGGCCGGGTGGTCGTTCTTCCGGCGGGTCTGGCCGAGGCGGCGCAGCACGGGAGTGGAGAGGCAACCGGCTCCGGTGGAGACCGCGCGGACGGAGCGGGCCAGCACCTCCGGCTCGGTGTCCTTGAGCAGGAAGCCGCTGGCACCCAGCCGCAGCGCCTGGTCGAGGTACTCGTCGGTGTCGAAGGTGGTCAGCATGGCGACGTACGGCGCGTCGGGCAGCTCGCGGATGCGGCGCAGCAGCGTCAGGCCGTCGACGTCGGGCATCCGGATGTCCAGCAGTACCACGTGCGGTTGGTGGCGACGCACCTCGGCGACGGCCTCGATGCCGGAGCAGGTCCCGACCACTTCGATGTCCGGTGCGGTGTTCAGGATCATCGCCAGGCCGGAGCGGATCAGCGCCTCGTCGTCGACGATCATCGCCCTGATCGGACTGCCCGCTTGCGAGGGAACCACGTGCCTGTTTCCTACCCTGTGCGTTCCAGCCTGCGATGGGAGAACCCCGCGCGACCGTACCTCAGGGTTCATATTTATGAAAATCGAACCCCCGATCGGCGGTGGGATCACCTCCGAACGGGGGTGCCGGTTCCGGTTCGAGTACGACCATGATGGCCGAGCTGCACGGCAACGTGCCAGGTGGCGGGCACTACGGGGGGGTGCCCGTCTCCACGGGACCTTCGCGGGCGCCCGATTTTTTCGATTGATCCCATTTTGTTGCTGCCCGTTGGTCTTTCAGCCGTATGGCTACTACGCCCGATTTGTCAGCATTTGTCATACAGAAGGCGTAAGCGTCGCGACAGGTTCCGCCGCGACGACGCGACGCCGGCCCAGCGCGTTCCCGACCGACACGAGCACCGCGCCGACGGCGAGGAACCCCGTACTGGGAGAGCGCGGCGGCGGTCAGCCCGCCGAACTCCGAGCGCGCAACCGCGACCACGCGCCGCTCCGTCTGTTCCCGCATACCGCTCCCGGCGTTCGGTCCGACGACCGGTCCGGCGATCATCTTCTCCGATGATGGGAGCATTTCGGGCGAATGAGGAGATGTCACGTCACGCCAAGACCGCCGACGGCTGGTCAGTCGGTGAAGCCGCCCTCGGCGAGGAGGGTGTCGATGCGGGTGCGGTGGGCGGCTTCCCAGGAGTCGAGGGATTCCGTCGCCTCCTTGGCCAGCTTGGCGCGGGCGGCGGTGAGGATCTCGGTGGTCCGGGCGTGTGGGGTGACGACGATGCCCTCCTCGTCGGCGACGACCAGGTCGCCCGGGTGGACGGTGACACCGCCGCAGGTGACGGGCGCGCCGAAGGGGCGGACGGCCCGCTTGGTGCCCGGGATCGGGACGACGCCGCGGGCGAGGACGGGGAAGCCCATGGCGCGGATCTCCGCGAGGTCGCGGATGACGCCGTCGAGGACGAACCCGGCGATGCCGCGGCGCTGTGCCACCGCGCAGACGTTGCCGCCGGCGAGGGCGAAGTCGGTGTCGCCGCCCGCGTCGACGACCACGACGGAGCCGGCCGGGGCTCGGTGGATGGCGGCGTGGAGCATCAGGTTGTCGCCCGGCGGACAGCTGACCGTGAAGGCCGGACCGGCCAGGCGCGGCATCGGCGCGTAGAGCGGGCGGATGGCGTGGTCCATGACCTGCGCGCGGCCCAGCAGGTCGGCAAGGGTGGTGGGCGGCAGCGCGGCGAAGTCGGCAGTCGCAGCGGAGCCGACGGCGTCGGTCATGGCGTCGGTCATGTGGTCACGCTAACGGGCGATGGACCACGCGGCGTCCGAGCTGCCCGAAATCGATTCGTGCCGGCTGCGGTCCTGGTCGTAACGTCAGGAGGATGACGATGAACGTGCTCTCGGTGAACGTCGGCCGGGCCCGGTCGAACCCGTGGAAGGGGATCGAGGCCACCGGCATCGACAAGCAGGCCGTGGACGGTCCGGTCGCCGTCACCGTGCCGGGCCCCAAGGGCAGCGGCGAGGTGGGGCTGGCCGGGGACCGCGTCTACGACGTCGACCACCACGGCGGGCCCGACCAGGCCGTCTACGCCTACGCGCGCGAGGATCTGGACCGCTGGGAGCCCGAGCTCGGGCGGACGCTGCCGAGCGGCGTCTTCGGCGAGAACCTGACCACCGTCGGCGTCGACGTCAACGGGGCGCTGATCGGCGAGCGTTGGCGGATCGGGCGGGACCTGGTGCTGGAGGTGTCCGCGCCGCGCGTGCCGTGCTTGACGTTCCAGGGGTGGCTGCAACGTGCCGGCTGGATCAAGCGGTTCACCGAGGCGGCGGTGCCGGGCGCGTACCTTCGCGTGGTCACGCCCGGCGAGGTCCAGGCCGGTGACCCGGTCGTCGTCGAGCACCGGCCGGACCACGACGTGACGGTGGCCCTCGCCTTCCGTGCGGTGACGCGCGAGCCGGAGCTGCTGTCCCGGCTCCTGGCGGCCGACGCGCTGCCCGCGAAGACCCGTGCCAAGATCCGTTCCCGGCTCGGCATCGAGGACTGAGCCGAGAGGACCGGGCCGAGAGGACTAGCCAAGGCGGCGGGGCCTACTCCGGCAGCGAGGCCAGGAAGTCGGTCAGGGCCGCGTTGACCTCGGCCGGGCGCTCCTGCTGGGTCCAGTGGCCGCAGCCCGGGAGGGTGATCGTCGGGCGCAGCGTCGGGTTGAGCGCCTGGAGTGCGGGCAGCAGCTGGTCCATGCCGGGGAACGCGCCGACCAGGTCGCGGTCGCCGAGCACGTAGAGCGCGGGGACCTGGATCGGCAGACCGTCCCAGGCAGCGGACAACTCCCAGTTGCGGTCCAGGTTCCGGTACCAGTTCAGGCCGCCGGTGAAGCCGTTGCGCGCGTACTCCGCGGCGAAGGTCGCGATGTCGGACTCGGTGAGCCAGTCCGGGAGTTCCTTCGGCTCGCCGAGCGAGTCGAGGAAGCGTCCGCTGTCCGGCAGCAGCGGCTGCGGGGGCGGGTCGGTGAGCGGGTTGTCGCCGCTCGCACCGTAGAGGAAGCGCCGGAAGACCTCGTCCGCCGGCGTGCCGTTGAACTCGGTGTCGGCTCCGCCCGGACGGCAGAAGTAGGTCCAGTAGAAGCGCCCGTCGAACATCGCGTCCATCGCGGCGAGCGGCGCGACGTCCTGCGAGCGCGGCTGCGGCGGGACGCTCAGGCCGACCACGCCGCGGACCAGGTCCGGACGCAGCTGCGCGGTCAGCCAGGCGACCGGCGCGCCCCAGTCGTGGCCGACGACGGCGAACCGCTGCGCGCCCAACTCCCGGACGAGTGCGACGACATCGCCGACCAGGTGCGGGAGCGTGTACGCCTCGACGGCTTCGGGCGCGTCGCTGCGGGCGAAGCCGCGCTGGTCGGGGGCGACGACGCGGTAGCCTTCGGCGGCCAGCGCGGGGAGTTGGTGCCGCCAGGAGTACCAGCACTCGGGAAACCCGTGCAGCAGCACCACCAGTGGACCGTCCGCCGGACCAGCCGCCGCGTAGTGCAGCGTGAGCCCGTTCACCCGGACGGTGTGGTGCTCGACGCCTTCGACGTGCGTCACCTCGGTCACGGCAGTCCCCTCCCCGCTTCGCGTCAAGTCAGGGTCAGACTATGCGGGTTGACGGGACATGTCACCAACTCACCAACCGTAGAGGCGGCGCAGGCGTTCCGCGACGACGAGGAAGCGCGGGCGGTCCAGCGCGCTGGCCTCGCGGCGCATGCCGGTGGGGTGGACGCGGAAGACGCGCTCCAGGTTGACCCAGGAGGCGCGGGCCTCGCGGTCCCAGGGGCCCTCGCCGAGGGCGACCCACTCGGCGACGTCGGCACCGGTGGTGGCGTCGTGACGCTTGCTCGTGAGTTCGACGGCCAGCAGCGTGCCGGTGTGCTCACGGGCCACGATCAGGACGGGACGGTCCTTGCCGCGTCCGTCGTTCTCCTCGAACGGGACCCAGGTCCAGACGATCTCGCCGGGGTCGGGCTGCCCGTCGTGCTGCGGCGAGTAGGAGGTGTGCACCGACCCGAGACGCCGCGGCTCCACCTGCACGGTTGCGGTGGAGCCGTAACGGCCGTGTTCCTGCTGGCTGTTCTCGGTGTGCTCACGGTTCTCGTGCTTGCCTGTCAGATTGAACATCACGACAGGCTACTTGCACGGCAGTTGCGCCGTGCTACCGCACCGCGGTGCTGCAGTGCTGCGGTGCTGCAGTGCTGCGATGCCGGAGCGCTCAGGCCTCGGCGACGTTCTTGACCAGGGAGATCTCGAACTCGAGCACGATCTTGTCGCTGACCAGGACGCCGCCGGTCTCCAGCGCGGCGTTCCAGGTGATGCCGTAGTCCTTGCGGCTGATGGCGTGCTCCCCCTCGAAGCCGAGGCGGTGGTTGCCGAACGGGTCGGTGGCCGAGCCCTCGAAGCTGAACGGGATGGCCACGGACTGCGTGACGCCGCGCACGGTCAGGTCGCCGGCCAGCTCCAGGCTCTCGCCGTCGAGCGTGGCGCCGGTCGAGCGGAAGGTGATGGTCGGGTGGTTGGCGACGTCGAGGAAGTCGTTGGCGCGCAGGTGACCGTCGCGGTCGGCGTTGCGGGTGTCGATGGAGTCGACCTCGATGGTCAGCTCGACCGAGGACTGCTCCGGCTTCTCCGCGTCGACCTGGACCGCACCGTTGAAGGCGTTGAAGGAACCACGGACCTTGGTGACCATGGCGTGACGGGCGACGAAGCCGATCCGGCTGTGGGCGGGGTCGATGCTGTAGCTGCCGGTCAGCGCGGGGGTGATGGCGGTAGTCATGGCGTTCCTCCTGGGACGGGCGGGGCCGATGTGGCCGGTGGTTGAACTTTCATCTACCACGATACCGGCCATGGATGACATGTCAACCATCGATGTAGAATGAATCCATGACCACCACGCCGCCTCCTCCCCCCGCATCCGCGACCGCAACCCCCGTTCCCGCCCCCACCCCCGCCGAGCCGCGCTGGCTCAGCCCGGACGAACAGCGCCTCTGGCGTACCTTCCTGCAGATGCAGAAGGAGCTGGAGGCCCAGCTCAGCCGCCAGATGCAGAGCGACTCGGAGCTGTCCATGGCCGACTTCTCGGTCCTGGTGCAGCTGACCGACGCGCCCGCCGGCCAGGCCCGGGTACTGGAGCTGGCCCGGGACCTGCGGTGGGAGAAGAGCCGGCTGTCGCACCACCTCACCCGGATGGTCAAGCGCGGCCTGATCGAGCGCGCCGAGTGCGAGAGCGACGGCCGCGGCTCGTTCGTGGTGATCACGGAGTCGGGCCGCCATGCGATCGAGGACGCCGCGCCCCGGCACGTCGAGACGGTCAGGAAGCTCTTCTTCGACCCGCTCAGCGAGGGCCAGCTCATCCAGCTCGGGGAGGTGGCGACGCGAATACTGGCCGCCATGCAGGGTTGCCCGGAGTCCGTTCCGGACAACTGAACAGCTGTCCGGGAACATACGGACCAGACGGGCCGGTGGACAGGCCGGTGAATGAACCGGTGGACGGACCAGAAGGAGCTGCGGCCATGGCACGGAAAGCGGCGCGCGCGACGGCTCAGGTGGAGCGGGAGCGCAAGTTCGAGGGCGACGCCGGGCACGGTTCCGGCTCCGGCGCCGCGGTCCGGCTGACCGGCCCGGCCCCGCTGCGCGGGGTCGCCAAGGGCGTCGCCGCCGACACCGAGCTGCTGGACGCCGTCTACTACGACACCCCGGACCGCCGACTGCTCTCCCGCCGGATCACGCTGCGCCGCCGCACCGGCGGCCACGACGCGGGCTGGCACCTCAAGCTGCCCACCGCCGACGGAGCGCGGCTGGAGCTGCACGTAGCGCTCGACGCCGCTGCGTCTGCGCCTCCGCCTGCCGCTGCGTCTGAGGCGGGTGTTCCGCACGTGCCCGACGAGCTCGCCGCGCGGGTCCGCGCGTACGTCCGCGAGGTCCCGTTGACGCCGGTCGCCCGGCTCCGGACCGTGCGGCACCGCACGCTGCTCCTGGACGACGCCGACCGGCCGCTGGTCGAGGTGGCCGACGACACGGTCACCGCAGAGCGCCTGGACCCGGACGGCACGGTGGTCGGCTCGTCGTCCTGGCGCGAGGTGGAGGCCGAACTGGTCGGCGGTGACGAGGCGCTGCTCGACGCGGTCGAGGCCCGGCTGCTCGCCGACGGCCTGCGGCGCAGCGCCAGCGCGTCCAAGGTGGCCCGCGCGCTCGGGCAGCCGACGAGGCCGGGATCAACCGCCCCCGCAGACCCGCAGCGCACGGGAACCGTCGGCGCGCTGGTCGCGACGCTGCTGCGGCAGCAGGTGGACCGCCTGCTCGCCTGCGACGCCGAGGTCCGTGTCGACGCGCCGGACGCCGTGCATCAGATGCGCGTCGCCGCACGGCGGTTGCGCAGCACGCTCCGGGTGTACGAGCGGCTTCTGCGGGTGGACGAGATCGCCTCCGTGGAGGAGGAGTTGCGGCAGCTCGGCCGGACGCTCGGCGTCGCGCGCGACCGCGAGGTGCTCGGCGAGCGGCTGCTGCGCGAGCTGGCAGAGCTCCGGCCCGAGGAGCGTCCCGGCCCGATCCGGCGGCGGCTCTCCGCCTGGTCCCGGCGCGGCTACCGGTCGGCGTGGCGACAGGCATTCCGGGAGCTGGACGGCGCACGGTACTTCGCGCTGCTGGACGCGCTCGACGCGCTGGCGGATGCGCCTCCGCTCCGCAAGCGCGCACGGCGGCGCGCCGAAAGGGAGCTCCCGCGCCTGCTGGAACGAGAACGCCTCCGGGTCGCCCGCCGGGTCCGCGAAGCGCGACGGCTCCCGTCGGGCACCGCGGCCCATGACGCGGCGGTCCATGCGGCGCGGCGCGCGGCGAAGCGCGCCCGGTACGCGGGCGAGGGCGCGGGCCAACCGGGCTACGCCACGGCGATGAAGGATCTGCAGACCCTGCTCGGCGACCGCCAGGACGCGCTGCTCGCCGCACAGGCGCTGCCGGAGCTCGCCGCCGCGGCACAGACGGCGGGCGAGCCGGGGTTCGCGTACGGGGTGCTGTACGCGCGCCAGCAGGCCGCGGTCGCCGCGGCGGAGGCGGAACTGCCCGCCTGCTGGGCGGCGGAGGCGGCGGAGCTGGTGCGGGACAAGTGAGCGACACGAGGTCTCCGGCGCCACCCGGCACCGGAGACCTCGTCAGCTCAGTACTCCTACGCCTGCTCTGCGTTGACGACGAAGCTGAAGTCGCCGTGCGCCTTGGCGTCGGCATTCAACGGCAGCAGGACCCGTCGCGCCTCGACGAGGTTCCTGACCTTGGACCGGCTCGCACGCAGGCCGAGCATGAGCAGCCGCTCCACCCGTATCGGCGCCGGGAGTTCGAACCGGACATGCACCTCGGCGGTCATCCCTTCGGGGGTGTCCTCGAACGGCACGTCCGTGGCGAGCTCCCACGTGCCGGCCCAGTCGAGCCGGTACTGGGACTTGGCGGCGAGCGAGGCGCTCATCGTCAGTTCGCGCACCACGCCCGCGTCGTTCTCCTCGAACCGCACGCGGCGGGCGGGGTCGAGCGACTGCACGTGGATGCGCTCGTGCACCGGGATCTTCGAGGTGCGGTCGCACTGCTCGCACGAGATCAGCATCCACACGTCGAGCAGCTTGCCGCTGGCGTTGACACGGATCTTGCCCGAGGGGTGATGACGCGTGGACCTGCAGTCCACGCAGGGCCGGACGATGGCGGGCAGGCCGAGTTCGTGGACCACCCACAGGGACTTGCGGTCCGGGACGACGGTCGATCTGGGCACTGAATGCATGGCTGTATACGTGGTTGTATGCATGAAAGAGATGGCTTCCGGGATTCGGACGGCACATAGCGAGACATCGCCGGCAGCGAGTTGAGGGCATGACGCATCGCCCCACCGACTCGGCGCGCGGCGGAGTACCCGGCCCACCGAACGGGGCACGGGTGCGGAGGAAACGCGAGCACCGGCCGGGGGTGGTCACCGGCCGGTATCGCTGTCGCTAGTTGCTACCGAAACACGGGAGACATGGTGATCACCGCGAGCGCGCGGCGCAACGGGTTTTCACGTCCTCCGGTGTGCCGGCGCCATGCGCTGCGGCCCGCTTGTGGTGTGCCCGCACATGTCGCGGAGGGGACGCGCGCTCCTACGGTCCCCCTGGTCTCACCCCCACCCCCAGGAGCTCGCCATGAACGCCACGCGTTCCCTCCTAGCGACCGCTGCCGCCGCAGGCCTCGCGCTTGCCGCGCTGATCACGCTGCCGAGTGCCGCCCGCGCCAACTCCGGTTCGCTGACCCAGGTCAGCAGCTTCGGCAGCAACCCCGGCAACCTCGCCATGTACGAGTACGCGCCCGCGAACCTGCCCAGCGGCGCGCCGGTCGTCGTCGCGCTGCACGGCTGCACGCAGTCCGCGAGCGACTACTACAACGACTCCGGCTGGCCCCAACTCGCCGACCAGTACGGATTCGCCGTCGTCCTCCCGCAGACGGACTCGACCAACAACGCGCTGTCCTGCTTCAGTTGGTTCGACTCGACCAAGGACACCCGGGGCAACGGCGAGGCGGCGTCGGTCATCTCGATGGTGAACCACGCCGAGCAGCAGTACGGCTCGGACACCAAGCGGGTCTTCGTCACCGGCCTCTCCGCGGGCGCGGGCATGACGGCGGACCTGCTGGCCGACTACCCCGACGTCTTCGCCGCCGGGTCGGTCGACTCGGGGCTGCCCGCGCAGTGCGCGACGACCGAGACCGCCGCGACGGGCTGTCAGGACAACAACCAGAACCTCACCGCCGCCCAGTGGGGCAACCTCGTCCGCAACTCCGACCCCGGCTACAGCGGGCCGTGGCCGCGTGTCGCGATCTGGCAGGGGACGGCCGACACCACCGTCTACCCCGTCAACGCGACCGAGCTGATGGACCAGTGGACGAACGTCCGGGGCATCTCCCAGACCGCGTCCAGCACCCGGTCACTGACCGGCGGCTCCACCGAGAGCAGCTACGACGACGCCAACGGCAATCCGGCGGTCCAGGTCTACAGCATCTCCGGGATGGCCCACGGCCTCGCGGTCAACCCCGGGACCGGGCCGACCCAGTGCGGGACGACCGGTGCGTACTTCCTTGACTACATCTGCTCGTCTTACTACACGGCGCAGTTCTGGGGCCTGACCGGCAGTACGTCGACGGCGACCCCGACGCCCACACCCACGCCGACCACGAGCGCCAGCGCGAGCCCGAGCACGTCGGCCAGCGCCAGCCCGTCCTCCACCTACACGCCGTCCTGTTACGACGCCTCGAACTACGCCCAGGTCCAGGCCGGTCGGGCCTACGACTCCGGCGGATACGCCTATGCCGACGGCTCCGCCGCCGACCTCGGCCTGGACAACGTCTTCTACACCCACACGCTGGAGGAGACCGCGCCCGGCTACTACGTCATCGCCGACTCCGGCTGCCCCGCCTGACCGTAGCGGGACGCAGCGGCTCGCCCGCCTCGCGGACGGTCAGGCCGAGCGAGGCGGCGAGCGCCGGGGCCAGCTCCAGCAGTTGCAGCGGCGTGACGGCCGCGCCGCGCAGGGCGTCGACGCCGTCGGCGAGGTCGAGCACGGCGGCCTCGCGCAGGTCCACCTCGGCGAGCTTGGCGCTGTGGAGGTGGACGCCCTCCAACCGGCTGCCCGGGAAGGAGCAGCCGGTGAGCGCCGCGCCGGAGAGGTCGACCTCGCGCAGCACGCAGTCGTGGAAGACGACCTGTTGCAGCTTGGCCCCGCGCAGGTTGACCGAGTCGAACTTGCAGCCGTGGAAGACCACCCGTTGCAGCGACGCGGCGTGGAACTCCAGCCCGGCGAGGACCCCGCCGATCAGCTCCGCGTCCAGCCAGCCGCTCTCCACCAGGTCGCAGCCGACCAGTCGGACGCCCTGCATCCAGACGTCGTTGAACCGGGCCCGCCGCAGCCGGACGTCCTCGAAGGAGGTGGCCGTCAGCGCCGCCTCGACGAAGCGCGCGCCGTCCGCCCGCTCCTCCTCGAAGGCGGCCCCGTCGACGTGGACGGTGTCGAACGACTCCTCCGGGCCGAGCCGCCCGCCCGCGGGGAAGCGGCGCAGGTGCGGCGCGAAGGGGAGGTCGTCGAGCTCGCGCGGAGCCGGGGCGCTGGACGGCAGTGGTGACGGCATACCCGCAGGCTAACCGTCACCACCGACAAACCCCGCGACCAGCCCGGTGCACCAGTCCGGACCTGTCAGCCGTCGCTCCGCTTGCGGTGGAGGACAAAGCTCTCCAGCGGCGTGATGGAGCCGTCCGGCTGGCCGACGTTGTAGTACGTGACGTGCATCCGCGTGGTGTCGCCGGGGCACGTGCCCGGGTCGACGGTGAAGGCCGCGAAGCCGTAGGCGTGCTCCGCGTCGCGGTAGGCCGACCACGGCGTGCCCTCGTCGACATAGACCGGCGGACGCTTGCCGTTGGGACCGGGCGCCGCGCCGACACCCGTGATCACCTTGGCCTTGCCGACCGGGAAGAGCTCGCCGTTGGTGGGCGCGGAGTTGCCGCCGCCGCCGAGGACCATGTGCACGGTGCCGAGCGAGGTGTCGATCGACTCGGTCGCGGTGGAGACCGGGTTCGGCGTCAGCGTCTCGCTGCCGGAGACGGTGCCGCGGACGGCCAGCGAGCGCTCGTAGTGGTGCTCGTGGCCGCAGAGGACCAGGTCGACGCCGTAGCGGTCGAAGAGCGGACCCCACTGCTGCCGCACGCCGAGGTCGGAGCCGTTGGCGTCGGCGGAGCTGATCATCACCTGGTGCATGCAGACCACGACCCAGTCGACGCCCGTGTCGGCGCGCGCCCTGCGCAGGTCGGCCTCCAGCCAGTCGCGCTGCGCGCCGCCGCTGTAGCCGTGCACGTAGTTGTCGCCCGCGTCCTGGTAGGCCACGTCGTCGTTCTGCAGCACGACCACGTGGACCGAGCCGGCCGTGAAGGAGTACCAGAGCCCGGCCGTCTCCGCGTCGCTCGAACCGTTTCCCGGCAGGGCGAAGCGGGTCTGGAAGGCGGAGAAGCCGATCGGCCCGTTGGCGTGCTCGTCCTCGTGGTTGCCCGCGGCGGGCATCCAGGCGCGGAAGCGGGCGGAGCGGCTGTTGTTGGCGTGGAAGCCCTGCCAGGTGCGCAGCCGGTCGGCGCTGATGTTGGCGTAGCAGAGGTCGCCGTTGAGGAGGTGGAAGAGCGGGTCCACCTGCTCGATGCCGCCCACGATGTCGGCGGAGGCCGGCGAGCCGATGCCCGCGTCGACGACGGTGAAACCGCCGTTGCCGTTGGGCTGCCAGACGGTGTTCGGGACGGACTGGTCGCCGAAGCTGGTGAAGGTGAGCGGACGGCGACCGCGCGGCGCGGTGCGGAAGGTACCCGCGTCGGGTCGGCTGCCGGCATGCAGCGCGGCGTAGGTGTAGTACGTGTCGGGCCGCAGGCCGGTCAGCCGGGCGTGGTGCACGTACACGGTGCGGCTGCTGACGCCGTCGACGTAACTGACGGTCTCCGCGCCGACACTGCGGCCGAAGCCGCCCTCGACTGTGCCGTACGTCACGCGCGGCTCGCCGACCGGTGTCTCGGTGGTCCAACTGACCGTCATCTGCGTGGCCGGGTCCTCGCCGAAGGTCAGGTGCAGTCCCTCGACCGGAGGGGCGCCGAGCCGCTCCGGCGCGGTCAGCAGCAGCGGCGAACCGTTTCCGCCCGTCGTCGTGCCCGTCCTGCCCGATCCCGCCGCCGACGCGGGCGACGCGCCGACCAGACTCGCCCCGACAGCCAGCGCGCCACTCGCGCCGACCAGGCGCAGAGCGGTCCTTCGGTCAACGCTCGTTGACGAATCGTCACCTTGACTTGACGCCCTGTCGGCCGAGCGAGTGGTGGGCTTGGGCGCGTCGTTCACCTGGACTCCCAGAGCAGTGACTACAGGACGGAGGGCGCACGGAACGCCACCACGCTAGGGGGTGCCGGTGCCACGCAAGGGATCGGACAGGCAACGACCCGATGAACGGTGGATGACCCGGCGGACGCTCCGTCAGCTCCAGTTGACGGATGTCCGCCTCGAATTCGTGCTGCCACGCCGCGTCAGAAAGGTGATGTGAGTGGTGATACGTTGACGTCGGCCGCAACACTCAAGCGGTTTGCCCCAAGTGTCCATTTCGGTTGATTCGCCTGATATATTCCTGAGCGAGTTGAACGACGACACGGGCGGCCCTCGGGCGGTGCGGAAGGTCAAGGCCGGTGCCGGGCAACGGGGGTGAGCCACCCCTCCGCTGCTCGTGACGCCAACACGGCCTCGCGATCACCGCAGCGACCCATCGGCCGCCCGCTGTTGTCGCCCTGGCCGGACCGACCCACAAGGCCGAGGAGGGTGGACCGATGCGTCGCCGACGAGCGGCACCGCCCGCGCCCCTCCCGCAACGGGACGGCATCGACCCGGTACGGCTCCGCCTCCCCGATCCCGGTGTCTGGCCGACCGTCCGCGCCTACCTCGTGCACCGGCTGCCCGGCGTACCGCCGGAACACTTCGACGCGATGCTGGCCGCCGGGGAGATCTGGGACGAGCACGGCCCGCTGGCCCCTGACGCCCCCTACCGTCCGGGTGACCACGTCTGGTTCCACCGCGAGTTGGCGCCCGAGACGCCGGTGCCGTTCCCGCTGACGGTGCTCCATCGGGACGAGCGGATCCTGGTCGTCGACAAGCCGCACTTCCTGGCCACCACCCCGCGCGGACGGCACGTGACCGAGACCGCCCTGGCCCGGCTGCGCCGGGATCTGGACCTACCCGAGCTGAGCCCCGCGCACCGGCTGGACCGGCTGACCGCCGGACTGGCGCTCTTCGTGGTCCAGCCGCGCCGGCGCGGCGCGTACCAGACGATGTTCCGCGACCGCCGGGCCCACAAGGAGTACCGGGCCGTGGCGCCCTACCGGCCCGAACTGGCGCTGCCGGTCACCGTGCACAGCCACATCGTCAAGGAGCGCGGGATCATCGCCGCCCACGAGGTGCCGGGCGCGGAGCCGAACGCCGAGAGCCGGATCGAGCTCGCCGACCACCGCGACACGCCCGGACTCCCCGACGAAAGCCTGGGGTTGTACCGGCTGGTGCCCACCACAGGCCGGACGCACCAGCTGCGGCTGCACATGAGCAGCCTCGGCGTCCCGATCCTCGGCGACCCGGTCTACCCCGTCGTCCGGGACGAGCCCGCCCCGGACGACTTCTCCGAGCCGTTGCAACTGCTGGCCTCGGTGCTGGAGTTCACCGACCCGGTGACCGGCGAGCCGCTGCGCTTCACGACCAGCCGGACGCTCGCGAGGTGGCCGGACCCTGTGCCCCCGCCGTCCACCACCGACACGCCCGGATGGCCGTAGCGGCGGTGGTACGGGTCGATCACGCCATCGAACTCGCTGCCGCCGAAGACCTCACCCGCCGTAGAGCTCCTCGATCTCGCGCGCGTAGGCGGTCGTCACCGCATGGCGCTTGACCTTGAGGGACGGGGTCAGCAGGCCGTTCTCTTCGCTGAACTCCCCTGCCACCACGGTGAACCGGCGGATCGACTCGGCCCGCGACACCGCCTCGTTGGCGTAGTCGACCGCGCGCTGCACCTCGGCCAGCAGCTCCGGGTCCTGGCGTAGCTGCCCGAACGGCGTGTCCTTGGCGCGCTTGCGGACGGACAGCCAGTGCTCGACGGCCTCCTGATCCAGCGTCACCAGTGCGGCGATGTAGTGGCGGCCGTCGCCGACCACCATGCACTGACCGACGGGAGGACGGCTGCGCAGCCGGTCCTCCAGGACGCTCGGCGAGACGTTCTTGCCGCCGCTGGTGATCAGGATGTCCTTCTTCCGCCCGACGATGGAGAGGTAGCCCTCGTCGTCGAGCCGCCCCAGGTCGCCCGTGGCCAACCACGAGCCAGGCAGGGCGGCCTGGGTGGCCTCCAGGTTGTTCCAGTAGCCGGTGAAGACGCTTCCGCCGCGCAGCATCACCTCGCCGTCGGCCGCGATCCGGATCGTCGCGCCCGGCACCGGCCGTCCGACACTGCCGGGGCGGGGGTCCAGCGGCGGCATCACGGTGGTGGCGGCGCTGGTCTCGGTGAGGCCGTAGCCCTGGTAGACGAGGATCCCGCAGCCGAAGAAGAAGCGCGCCAGCCTCGGATCCAGCGCCGAGCCGCCACTGACCGCGTACCGGACCGATCCGCCCAGCGCCTTGCGCACCCGACGGTAGACCAGCAGGTCGTAGAGCCCGTGCGCGACGCGGAGCAGCAGGTCCGGCCCGTCGCCGGTGCCGAGCAGCCGCCGCATCTCCGCTTCCCCGTAGGCGACGGCGATCCGGTCCGCGCGGACGAACGACGTGCCACGGCCCATCCGTTCGGCCATGGCACGGGCGGTGCCGTGCACCTTCTCGAAGAAGTACGGGACGGCGACCAGGAACGTCGGCCCGAACCGCTCCAGCTCCGGCCGCAGTTCGTCCGGCTTGATGGAGGGGAACAGCCCGAGGGTGATCCGCCCGATCAGGCACGCCAGTTGCAGCATCCGCCCCAGCACGTGGGCCAGCGGCAGGAACAGCAGCGTCGTCGGGTCCTGGTGGGTCGCCTCGACGAAGACCGGCTGCAGCAGCTCGACCAGGTTGGCTGAGCCCGCATGGAGGTTGGCATGGGTGAGCACACAGCCCTTGGGGCGCCCGGTGGTTCCGGAGGTGTAGACGAGGGTGGCGACCGTGTCCGGGGTGAGCGCCGACCGTCGGGCCTCCACGTCGGCGTCCGGCACGTCCCGGCCGAGGTCGGCGAGGAATCCGAGCAGGTCCTCGTCGACGGACGGGACCGGCATCCGGGTCGGGGTCGGGAGTCCGTCGAGCACGGGGGCGGCCAGCTTGGCCAGTTCGGGGCTCTCCAGCAGGAGCAGGACCGCGCCCGAGTCGCGCAGGATCCAGTCGACCTGGTCGGCCGAGCTCGTCGGGTAGACGGGGACGGTCTGGCAGCCCGCCGCCCAGACGGCGAAGTCCAGGACGGTCCACTCGTAGCGCGTCCGCGCCATCAGCGCGACCCGGTCGCCCAGCTCCACGCCCGCCGCGATCAGGCCCTTGGCGGTGGCCCGCACCGCGTCCGCGAACGCGGCGGCGCTGACCGGCTGCCAACTCCCGCCCACCAGGCGGCGCAGCGCGACGTACTGCGGCGCTGCGGCGGCGTTGTCGAACGGGATGTCCGCCAGGCTCCCTCGCGTGGGCTCCGGCACCAGCGGCGCGGCCCGCACCTCCCGGACGACGCCGTCCTCGCGGACGATCTCCACCTCGACCCGCTCCGCGAGTTCGGGCCGCGCGCGAGCGGCTCTGAGGTCCCGGAAGAAGGTGGTTCCCATACGCGGCTCCTGTGAGTGGGGGTGGTGCGGCGTGGGGCGGTCCAGACGTGGATGAGGCGCAACGGCTGCGGAAGCCGGGCAGGGGCAGGGGCAGGGGCAGGGGTTTGAGCTCGGCGGGGCGCCGGCCTACCGCGGCTGCGGCGCTTCGAGCAGCGCGGTGACGCCCTGACCGCCCGCCGCGCAGATGGAGATGAGGGCACGGCCGCCGCCACGCTCGTGCAGCAGCTTGGCGGCCGTGGCGACGATCCGGCCGCCGGTGGCGGCGAAGGGGTGGCCCGTCGCCAGCGAGGACCCGTTGACGTTCAGCCGGTCGCGGTCGACCGAGCCGAGCGGAGCATCAAGGCCCAGCCGGTCCTTGCAGAAGTCCGCGCTCTCCCACGCGGCCAGCGTGGCCAACACCTGAGAGGCGAAGGCCTCGTGGATCTCGTAGAGATCGAGCTCGCCCAGCGTCGTCCCGGCCGCCGCCAGCAGCTCGGGCACCGCGAAGGCCGGTGCCATCAGCAACCCGTCCTCGCCGCCGACGAAGTCGACCGCAGCCGTGCGGGAGTGCGTGAGGTATGCCAGCACCGGCAGGCCGCGCTGCGCGGCCCACTCCTCGCTCGCCAGCAGCACCGTCGACGCCCCGTCCGTCAGCGGCGTGGAGTTGCCCGCCGTCATCGTCCCGTCCGCGCCGCCGAAGACCGGCTTGAGCCGGGACAGCTTCTCCGCCGTGCTGTCGGGTCGCAGGTTCTGATCCTTCGTCAATCCTCGGTAGGGGGTGAGCAGATCGTCGAAGAAGCCCTCCTCGTAGGCGCGGGCCAGGCGCTGGTGGCTGGTGGCCGCCAGGGCGTCCTGGTCCGCACGGCTGACGCCCCACTGGACGGCGGTCCGGGCCGCGTGCTCGCCCATGGAGAGACCGGTGCGCGGCTCCGCGTTGCGCGGGATGTCCGGCACGAGGTGGCGAGGACGCACACCGGCCAGGGCGCGCACGCGTCCGCCCAGGCTGCGCGCCCGGCGTGCGCCGAGCAGTGCGCGCCGGAGCTCGTCATTGACGCCCAGCGGCGCGTCACTCGCGGTGTCGACACCACCCGCGACGCCGCAGTCGACCTGACCCAGCGCGATCTTGTTGGCGAGCAGGATCACCGCCTCCAGGCCGGTGCCGCAGGCCTGCTGGAGGTCGTAGGCGGGGGTGCGCGGGTCGAGCGCGCTGCCGAGGACCACCTCGCGCGCAAGGTTGAAGTCACGGCTGTGCTTGAGCACCGCACCGGCCACGAACTCCCCCAGCCGGACGCCGGTCAGGCCGTGCCGGTCGACCAGCCCGGCCAGTGCCGCGCCCAGCATCTCCTGGTTTGACGCGGTCGCGTAGGGGCCGTCCGCGCGAGCGAACGGGATCCGGTTGCCGCCGACGATCGCCACGCGGCGCACGGCCGACGGCACGGCCGACCGATCGGCGGGCGACGCGGCAGGAGAGGCGGGGGATGGCACGTCGACGGCTCCTTGTGCGGCGGGCGAGCTAGTCCTTACTCTCTAGTAAACTTACTCAGCCGTAAGGAGAAATCAAGATGCCCGACCGCTACCTCTCGTGGACCGCGAGCGGCCCTGGCGGCTTCGTCGCGTCACGGCTGGGCCTGCCGCGACCCGAGCCGCTGATCCGGCGTCGGCCCGGGCGTCCCGACATCTCCGGGCCGGTGCTCGTCGGCGACGGCACCGGCGAGAGTGGCACCGGCGAGAGTGGTACCGGCACCGGCCGACTGGCCAAGCCGGTACGGGAGTTGCTGGACTCCTGGGGTGTCACCGTCCCGGATGCCGCCGACTCCCCCGCAGCCCTGGTCTTCGACGCCACGGGCATCACCAACAGCGCCCAACTCTCCGCGCTGCACGCCTTCTTCCGCTCCCGGATCCGCTCGCTCGCGCCCTGCGGGCGGGTCGTTGTCCTCGGTACTCCGCCCGAGCTGGCGGGCGACGCGCGCGAGGCCGCCGCGCAGCGTGCGCTGGAGGGGTTCGTCCGCTCGGTCGGCAAGGAGCTGCGGCGCGGTGCCACCGCCCACCTGCTGCTGGTCGCACCGGGCGCGGAGAACACCGTCGCCGGGACGCTGCGGTTCGTGCTCTCGGCCCGCTCCGCCTACGTCTCCGGGCAGGTGCTGCGGATCGCCCCGGTGGCCGGCGGGCAGGGGGACGAGGCGCTCGACTGGGGTGCGCCGCTGGCCGGTCTGGTGGCGCTGGTGACCGGCGCCGCACGCGGCATCGGCGCGACCGTCGCCGAGACGCTCGCGCAGGACGGCGCCACCGTCGTCTGCCTGGACGTGCCCGCGCAGTCCGCCGAGCTGCGAGCGGTGGCGGACCGGATCGGCGGGGCGACGCTGGAGCTGGACCTCACCGCCGTGGACGCGCCCGCGCGGGTCGCGGCCCACCTCCGCAAGCACCACGGCGGTGTGGACGTCGTCGTGCACAACGCGGGCATCACCCGCGACAAGACGCTCGGCCGGATGGAGGCGGCGCAGTGGGACGCGGTCGTCGCGGTCAACCTGACCGCGGTGGAGCGGCTGACGGAGGCGCTGCTGGAGAGCCCGTCGGCAGCGCAGTCCCCCGTACTGCGCGAGGACGGACGGATCGTCTGCACCTCCTCGATCAGCGGCATCGCGGGCAATGTCGGCCAGACCAACTACGCGGCCAGCAAGGCCGGTCTGATCGGACTGGTGCAGTCGCTCGCCGACGACCCCGGGCTTTCGAACCGTCGGATCACGATCAACGCGATCGCTCCGGGTTTTATCGAGACCCTGATGACCGCGGCCGTCCCGCTCTTCATCCGCGAGGCCGGACGCCGACTCAACAGCCTGAAGCAGGGCGGCCAACCGGTCGACGTGGCCGAGGCGGTGGCCTTCTTCGCGGCCCCGGCCAGCGCCGGCGTCAACGGTCAGGTGCTGCGCGTCTGCGGCCAGGCCCTGCTGGGAGCGTGATCGAATGATCACAACGGACTCGACAGACAGCGCGATCGACGTGATCGAACTGAGCGGAACTCCGTCGATCGCAAGCCTGTACGCCCGTGCCGTGCTGCCCAAGTCGCGCCGGGACGGCGCCTCCGTGCCCGAGCGCGCGGTACGGCTGCGCAACGTCGCGCCCGATCCGCAACGGCTGGACCGCTACCGCGAGCTGTGCGGGTTCGCGGCCGTGGACCGGCTGCCCGCGACCTATCCGCACCTGGTCGCGTTCCCGCTCTCGATGGCGCTGATGACGGCCAGGGACTTCCCGCTGCCGCTGCTGGGCCTGGTCCATCTGGCCAACCGGATCGAGCAGCTGCGACCGGTCGCCCCGGACACCCGCCTCGACCACCTCGTCCGGACCACCGCGCCGCGCCCGCACGCCAAGGGCCGCGTCTTCGACGTCGTCGCGGAGGCCACCACGGCCGACGCCGAGCGGGTCTGGCGCTCCGTCAGCACCTACCTGCACCGCGGACCTGGCGATGACGCCAAAGGCCCACGCCCGGTCGACGAGGAGCTGACCGGCGCGGAGCTGGACGCGTCGTGGACGCTGCCCGGCGACCTGGGCCGCGCCTACGGTGCGGTCTCCGGCGACCGCAACCCCATCCACCTGCACCCGCTGACCGCCCGCCTCTTCGGCTTCCGGCGCGCGATCGCACACGGCATGTGGACCAAGGCCCGCTGCCTGGCCGCGCTGGAGCCGCACCTGCCCGACGCGTTCACCGTCGGCGTGGACTTCCGCACGCCGGTGCTGCTCCCCGGCTCGGTGCGGTTCCGGGCGGCGCGCGTGGCGGAGCGGGACTGGTCCTTCCAGCTCACCGACCCGACGGCGGACCGCCGCCATCTGCTCGGCCGGGTCAGCGCCACATAGGGCCTGTCCGCCCGTGCACCCGTCCGCCCGTCCGCCCGTCGCGCGGGCATCACCCCACCCCACCCATCAGTCACAGGAGCCCGTCATGGCAGACACCACCGCAGCGCAGCTCGCCGAGCTGGACTTCGCCACCGTCTCCCCGCAGGAGTTCGCCCGGCTGGTCAACGGGCTCTCCGCCAAGGAGATCCGCGAGATCATGCGCGGCGAGCTGCGTCTCCAGGTCCTGCGCGAGGTCTTCGGGCGCATGGAGCGCCAGTTCCGCCCGGACAACGCCGGTCAGACCGTGGCGCTGATCCGCTGGAAGGTGGGCGAGGACGGCGAGAGCGTCTTCGAGACCGCCATCGACAAGGGCAGCTGCGCCGTGACCGAGGGCCGCAGCGAGGAGACCCCCAAGGTCACGCTGACCCTCGGTGACGCGGAGTTCCTCAGCCTGGTCTCGGGCAACGCCAGCCCGGTGACGATGTTCTTCTCGCGCAAGCTCAAGGTCACCGGGGACCTCAGCCTGGCCGCCCGGCTGACGCACTACTTCGACATCCCGAAGGCCTGACCCGGGGACGTCTACAGCTGTGGCCCGGAGCACGAGACCCCGGGCCACAGCAAAAGGCAGAACGCTCAGGGAGCGATCGGCAGCTGCCGCTTGTGCTCGGTCATGCCGTAGCGACGGACGATCGCCGCGAACGCGTCCTCGGCGACCGGCTTGCCTTCGAGGAAGTCGTCGATGTCGTCGTAGGTGACGCCGAGCGCGTCCTCGTCGGGCTTGCCCGGGTTCAGCGTCTCCAGGTCGGCGGTCGGGGTCTTGTGGACCAGCTCGGCGGGCGCGCCGAGCGCATCCGCGACGGCCCGGACGCGCCGCTTGGTGAGGCCGGTCAGCGGGACCACATCGGCCGCGCCGTCGCCGAACTTGGTGAAGAACCCGGAGACCGCCTCGGCGGCGTGGTCGGTGCCGACCACGAGCCCGTCGTGCGCGCCGGCCACGGCGTACTGGGCGACCATGCGCTGCCGGGCCTTGATGTTGCCCTGCACGAAGTCCTGGTGGTGCTCGTCGCGGAAGACCGCGTCACCGGCCAGGACGGCGTCCAGCGCGGCGTCGCTGGAGGGCTTCACGTCGACGGTCAGCACCTTGTCGGCGCGGATGAACTCCACCGCCAGCTGGGCGTCCTTCTCGTCGGCCTGGACGCCGTACGGCAGGCGCATGGCGTAGAAGGTAGCGTTGCCCCCGGCCTCGCGGACCCGCTCCACAGCGAGCTGGCAGAGCCGACCGGCGGTGGTCGAGTCCACGCCGCCGCTGATGCCGAGCACCAGCGCGCGCAGCCCGGTGGACGTGAGCCGCTCCGCGAGGAAGGCCACCCGGCGCTCGATCTCCTGCCCGGCGTCGAAGGTCGGGCTCACCTGGAGATCCCGGGCGATCTCCTGCTGCACCTGCTGCTGGGACGCGGACGCCAGGTCGGACACGCTTGCTCCTCGGTCGTAAGGCTTGCCTGCACTCTAGAGGAAGGCTACGACCCCCGACCCGGTGGCGTTCTCCGGGAGTGCCTCGACGGTGACGACTTCGCGGCGCCGCCTGTGGTCACTCCCTCCGGCCCTTGCGGGCGCGGAGTGCGCGCAGCTCGGTCTTGAGCACCTTGCCCGCCGCCGAGACGGGCAGCGCGGGCAGGAAGTACAGCTCCCTGATCCGCTGGTAGGGCGCGACACGGTCGGCCACGAACGCCGTCAGCCCCTCCGCCGACACCTCGGCGCCCGGACGCAGCACCACGTACGCGGCCGGGACCTCGCCCGCGTCCGGGTGCGGTGCGCCGATGACGGCGACCTGCGCGACCGCCGGATGCGCGGCCAGCACCTCCTCCAGCTGCGTCGGATAGACGTTGTAGCCCTTGTAGATCAGCATGTCCTTTGCTCGCCCGGAGAGGAACAGCTGACCGTCCTCGTCCAGCCGCCCGACGTCACCGGTGTTGAGCCAGCCGTCCACCCACTGCTCGGCGGTGAGCTCGGGGCGGTTCAGGTATCCGTCGACGATCTGCGGGCCGCGGGCGAAGACCACGCCGGTCTCGCCCACGGGCAGCGCCTTGGCCGGGTCGGCGGGCGAGCGGATCTCCAACTCGGTGTCGAAGAGCGGAACGCCCACGCTGCCGGGCTCGTTGGGGTGGTCGCGGTCAGGCGTGACCATGGTCAGCGCCATGGTCGCCTCCGTCATCCCGTAGCCCTCGGCGACGGCCGCGTTGGGGAACGCCGCGGCGAGGCGCGCGATGGTCGGCGAATCGAGCGGCGCGGCACCGGAGTTGACCAGGCGCACCGCCCGCAGGTCGTAGGACCCCGCGTCGATGGCGGCGAGCAGTGCGTGATGCAGGGCGGGCGAGCCGGTCAGCCCGGTCGCGCCGTTGCGCACCATGGCCGCGAGGAACGCGTGCGGCTCGAACCGGCCGTGGGCGACGACCGTCGTTCCGCCCAACACCGCGATACTGGCGCTGATCAGGCCCATGGCGTGGAAGACCGGGACCACGTTGACCCCGAGCTCCGCACCGATCTGCGCGGTCCACGGCGTTGCCGCGCCCGCGACCTGACGGAGCGTCACCATCCCGTCGGCGTCGTACTCGGGCAGCACGGCGGCACGAGCGCAGAGCGACTGCAGGACGTTGGCCCAGACATGGCGGTCGCGGACCCGAACCGCCTTGGAGCGGCCGGTGGTTCCGCCGGTGAAGGAGAGGTGGGCGAGGTCGTCCGGCGTTCGTACCGTGGCGGGAGCCGGCTCGGCGGCGAGCAGTTCGGCCAGTGGGACCACCCCGGCGGCCCCCGTGGACGCGGGGCTCGCGGTCGGCGGACCCGGCTTGGGCGGCGGCGCGGGCGCGGTCGCCGTCGGCGGCACCAGCACGATCAGCGGCGGCTCGAACTCCTCCACCGCCTGCGCCACGGCGGTCAGGTACGCGGGGTGGGTGACCAGGGCGGCGGCGTCGACCTCACGCAGCGCGGCGGCCAGCGCCTCCGGCGGCTGGGTGGGGTTGATCGGTGACACCGTCGCCCCGGCGAGCAGCGAGCCGTGGTAACTGACGGAGAACCAGAGGTTGTTGGGCTGCACCAGCGCGACCACACCGCCTCGGCCGATTCCGCGCTCCCGCAGCCCCTGCGCGAAGCGCAGCGCCTTGTCGAGCAACTCGGTGAAGCTCAGCCGTAGTTCGCCGTCGACCAGCGCGGTGCGCGAACCGTGGGCACGGGCCGCCGAGGGGAGCAGGGTGTGCAGCCCGGTGGTCGGATAGTCGAGCGTGCGGGGCATACCGACCGGCCAGAGGTCGCGGGTCATCCGACAACTCCCTTCGAGCGGGGGCGGAGCGCGCTCGTCAAGCTAGGCCCGCTGCCAGGCCCTGTCCATGCTTCGGGCAGAAACAGAAGTGCTGCCGGACAACACGGAGCCGGTGGCCGCGACGCGCTGAGCGTCACGGCCACCGGCCGGTTACTGCCGTGCCGTCGGATCAGATCCGATCAGCGGGTGTTTCAGGAGGCGTTCAGCGCCGTGTCGTCGACCACGAAGCTGGTCTGCAGGCTGGCGTCCTCGCTGCCGGTGAACTTCAGGGTGACCGTCTGCCCGGCGTAGCTGCTCAGGTTGAACGAGTGCTGGCTGTAGCCGTTGGCGGCGTTCAGGTTCGAGTAGGTGGCCAGGGTGCCGAGCACGGTGCCACTGCTGTTCAGAACCTGGACCTTGAGGGTGTCGTAAGCCGTGGTCGTGGTGGTCTCGGCGGTGTCGATGTGCAGCCAGAAGGAGAAGTTGGCGCTGCAGCCGGCCGGGATCGCGACCTTCTGGGAGAGGGTGTCGGTGTGGGTGGTGCCGTAACCGTCCAGCCACGCGTCCCAGGTGCCCGAGTGGGCCGGCTCACCCGACGAGTTGTACTGGCCGATGACACCGGAGGTGGCGGACCAGGTCGTGTTACCGGACTCGAAGCCGGGGTTGCCGAGCTTCTGGCCGGGGCTGGTGCAACCGCCGGTGGACGAGTTGACGGTCCAGGTGAAGGAGGTGCTGCCGGACGCGGTGCCCGAGGAGGCGGTGACCGTCACACTGTCGGTCCCGGCCGTGGTCGGGGTGCCGGAGATGAGACCGGAGGACGAGATCGACAGACCCGCCGGAAGACCGGTGGCGCTGTAGGTGAGCGACTTGCCCGCCGAGTCCGAACCGCTGATCTGCAGCGAGGCAGCGGTGCCGACCGTCGCGGTCTGGTTGCCCGGGTTGGTCACGCTGACCGTCTCGTTGCCGCCCTGCGAGTTGACGGTCCAGGTGAAGGAGGTGGTGCCGCTCGCGCCGGTGCTGTCGGTGGCCTTGACCGTCACGCTGGAGGTGCCGGCGGCGGTCGGGGTGCCGGAGATCAGACCGGAGGAGGAGATGGACAGACCCGCCGGAAGACCGGTGGCGGTGTAGGTCAGGCTCGCGCCGCCCGAGTCGGAGCCGCTGATCTGCAGCGAGGCGGCGGTGCCGACGGTCGAGGTCTGGCTGCCCGGGTTGGTCACCGTGACGGTGTTACCGCCGTGGTTGACGATGGCGTGCGACAGGTCGCACTCGTTGGTGTCGTTGGACCAGGTCGCCTGCATCGCGAACGAGCCGGTGCCCATGGAGACCATGCCCGCGCCGCCCGCCGTGCCCGGAGAGAGCCAGGCGCACTCGTCGCCGTTCTCCTGGCCGTTGTAGCTGCTGCCGGACTGCTGGTTGGTCCAACCGCCCGCCGGGAACTGGTCCGAGACCGTCTCCGCGAACTCGTGGCCCATCGTGATGGTCCACCCGTCCAGCGTTCCGGGCGAGTTGACGAACCCGACGCCACAGCCCGAACCGGAGTCCATGTTGTAGGGCTGGTTGGAGAAGGCCAGGTCGCCGTAGGGCGAGTTGACCGCACCGCCGGTCAGCGAGGAGTCGCCGGTGTAGTCGTGCCAGGCGCAGTACTGGCCCTGGTAGTTGTCCGGGTTGGTGCCCGTCGGCGACAGGATGACGTAGTAGGCGTCACGGTTGGCGGCGGAGGTGGTGTTCCCGAAGTGCGCCGCCGCGCTGACGGCCTCGGTGCCCAGCTGGTTGCCGGTCGCCGCGCTCGGCTCCGCCTTGGAGTTGTCGTACCAGACGCCGGACAGCACGCCGCCGCTCATGTAGGGGACGTAGCTGGCGCCGGACGCCGGGCAGCTGGTCGCCCCCGAGGAGACACCGGTGCCGTCACACCACTGCGTCAGCGTCGCCGACCACAGTTCGTTACCGGTACCGATGCCCTTGAACATCTCCTGCGCGGCCGGCGCGCCGCCGTCCGGGTCACCGGAGAACGTGTCGTCGCCGCTGCTGTTGGTGCTCTGGGTGCCCCACTGGTTGCCGTAGAAGACCAGGTAGACCTTGGCGTGACCGTCCAGCACACCGACGCTGTTGATGCCGCCGCCGTAGGACAGCGTCTCCGGACCCGTCGTGGCCTGCGGTGACTCGTGCGAGGCCGCCCACGACTTCATCTTCGCGTTCTGCGAGAGGGTCGGGATCACACCGTGCCGGTAGGAGTGTCCGGTGGCCGGGTTGTACGGATTGGCGGACTGGGTGCTTGCGGTCGATGCGCCGGCGGTGTGTGCCGGGGCCGCGTCGGCCTGTGTGGCCATGCCGAACGCGACTGCGCCGGCCAGGGAGAGCGAGGCGAGGCCGGCCATGGCCGCGCGTGCCGCTCCACCGCGAAGGGGGATGCCCATCGTCTGCGGATCCTCTCATGGAGAACGTCCTGTCGTGTACACATCATTTGGGTGTACACGTGACTGCCCGTAGCGCGTGGATCAGGGGAAACAGGGCTGCCACCACCTGTGGTGGTGTTGTGCATGCACAGCGAAGCAGGGGCCTGACATCTCGTCAACATGCACAGAACATGCACTTGTTGGGCGCAAGATCAGCAGATCTTACTGTCGAGTAGATCTGCGCTGGTCATGACGCATAAGCGCGCGTAGCAGAACGTGATCGAACCATCACCCTCAGAGGAACCTCAGAGGCGCGGACAGGGGAGGCGCGCAGGGGGCGCGCGGTGCAGAGGGCGCACCGGACGACCGCTCCACACGCCTGGGAGACTGGACCGGTGACGACCAACGCTGAGCACTCCTCTTCCGCACCCGCCCCGACCGACACTCCGTCGGCCAACCCCTTCGCCGACCAGGCCGAGTTGCGGGACAGCGCTCCGCAGTACGTGCTCCCCCTCGTCGTCCGGGTCGAGCGCGCGGACCCGCCCGGTCACACCGATGCCCTGGAGACGGCGGCACGCGCCGTGCTCGCCTTCCTGAGCGACGAGCGGGTGACCGAGCCGGACGGCGAGTGGGCCGAGGCCGTCGCGGCCTGGGAGGACGCCCGGATCCGCAAGGTGGTCCGCCGCGCCCGCGGCGGCGAGTGGCGCCGCGCGGCGGAGTTGCCCGGCCTCACCACGGTCGGCAAGGCCGCGGAGGTCCGCGTCTTCCCGCCGATCCCGCTGGACGGTTGGCCGAAGGAACTGGCCAAGCTCCAGGTCTCCGGCACCGAACTGACCGACGAGACTCCCCCTCCCCCGGCCGCCCCCGACACCCCGGTGCTCTGGCTCAACCCGGAGCTGACCATGTCCACCGGCAAGGCGATGGCCCAGGTCGGCCACGCCGCGCAGCTCGCCTGGTGGGCACTCGGGGGCGAGGCGCGCGCTGCCTGGCGCGCCGAGGGCTTCCCACTGGCGGTGCGCCCCGCGCAGGCCGCGCGGTGGGCGGAGTTGACGTCACCGGACGCGGGGCTGCCGCTGGTCCGCGACGCCGGCTTCACCGAGATCGCCCCGGGCTCCTGCACGGTGGTCGCCGACCACCCGGCCCTGCACTGAGCAAGCCTTTGGGGCCAAGTGGACGCTTGCTCGCCTGCAGAATCCCCGCGCCCCCGGTGGTGCACCTACCGGGCCGGGAGCACGGTCTACCTCGGCTCGCCCGGGTACGTGCCGAAGGACCAGCGGTTGCCCTCCGGATCGCGGGCGGCGAAGTCGCGGGAGCCGTAGTCGGTGACGTGGAGGTCTGCGGTGATCTCCGCGCCCGCTGCCTTGGCGCGGGCGTGGACCGCGTCCGGATCGGCGGTGACGACGTAGGCGCCGAAGACGCCGGGCTGAAGCGGCCACGCGTCGCCCGTCTGGTCCGGGCGGACCGAGCCGAGCATGACGCCGCCGCCCTCCGGCCAGCTCAGTTGGGCGTGCTGGACGTCGTCGCCCTCGCCGTGGACGACGGTCTCCTCGAAGCCGAACGCGTCGACCAGGAACCGGATCAGCGCGCGGGCGTCGTTCGCGCGCAAGGTCGGCCAGACCTGCGGTGCGGGATCGGTGGGCATGGTGGATGCGCCTCCTTCTGCTCCTGCTGCTCCGGCTTCTCCGGACGGGCTGCTGCTCCCAGCATCAACTCGCCGGGTGGTGGCCGGATTGGATGTTTCGGAACTCCTCCGCGAGCCACGCACTCGGCGAGCACCCCGCCAACGCGGCGAACTCACGGTCCAGATGGGACTGGTCGGCATAGCCGCAGTCCGCGGCCAGACCGGCGAGGTCGGGGCGGTCCGGGCGGGTGGCCAGGAGGCGTCTGGCCAGGTCGAAGCGGACGACACGGGCCGCGGCCTTCGGGCTGAGGCCGAACTCCGCGACGAACCGGCTCTGCAGGTGCCGTGCGCTCCAACCCACCTCCGCGGCAAGCGAGTCGACGCGGATGCGCCCGCCCTTGGCGACCAGCAACCGCCACGCGTGCACCGCCTCCGGGGGCGGCACGGACGAGATCCGGCCGGACGCCACCGCGCCACGCAGCAGGCGACCCACCAACCAGCCGTCCACGACCGCGAACCGCTCCGGCCATCCCGTGGCCGCGCGCAGCCGTTCGTGGACCTCGCGGGCGTCAGCGCCCAGCACGTCGTCGGCGTGGACGTCGATCCCGGCCAGCGCGCCGCCCGGCAGCCCCAGCAGGGACCGCGCGCCCAGCGGACTGAGGGCGATCTGCACGCCTGACTGCCGTCCCGGCACGGCGATCAGTGCGGGCGAGGTGTGCAGGCCGCCGAGCAGGGTGGGGTACTCGCCGGGCGCACCTGCCGGATCCGGGTGGGCGGCGATGCTGAGCGGCTCGTCCAGGGTGAGGATCAGTGTCAGCCACGGCGAGGGCAGGCCGCGGTGGCGGGCCTCCGGGAGGCCGCGCTGGCGGTAGCCGGAGTACCAGCCGACCAGCCCGTGCAGCGCGGGCGCAGGCGCGGCGCGGACGGCCTCGTCCACGCGTACCTCGGTGCCGATGTCCACCACGCCGGTGACCACGTCCCCATTCTCACCTCCTCCCCCCTGGCTCGCGTGCTTGCCAGTGATCACCCGAGGCGGGAGGCTGGCGGGCGACACCCGCTGCCAGGGAGGCGATCGGCTCGATGAGTGCGCAGTTCGGCGACTACCAGAACGAGATCTACTTCAACGGACTCTTCGGCCGCCTGCCCGAGCTGCCGATGGCCCACGCCGAGCTGGCCCGCCGGGCGGAGGCCGCGCTGCCGCCCGGGATCTGGTCCTACGTCGCGGGCGGCGCGGGCGACGAGCGGACGCAGGACGGCAATGTCACGGCGTTCGACGGCTGGGGCCTGGTGCCGCGGATGCTGGTCGGGGCCAAGCAGCGCGACCTCACCGTGGAGCTGTGCGGGCTGTCGCTGCCGACCCCGCTGTTCATGGCCCCGGTCGGGGTGATCGGGCTCTGCGCGCAGGACGGTCACGGCGATCTGGCGACGGCGCGGGCCGCCGCGCGGCTCGGGGTGCCGATGGTCGCCTCGACGCTGTCGGTGGACCCGATGGAGGAGGTCGCCAAGGAGTTCGGCGGGACGCCCGGCCTCTTCCAGCTCTACACCCCGACCGACCGTGAGCTGGCCGCCAGCCTGGTGCAGCGGGCCGAGGCGGCCGGCTTCGCCGGGATCGTGGTCACCCTGGACACCTGGGTCACCGGCTGGCGTCCGCGCGACCTCTCCACCGGCAACTTCCCGCAGCTGCGCGGGCACTGCCTGGCCAACTACTTCAGCGACCCGGTCTTCCGCTCCCGGCTCGACAAGACCCCGGAGGAGGACCCCACCTCGGCGGTGCTGGCCTGGACGCAGATCTTCGGCAACCCGCTGACCTGGGACGACCTCGCCTGGCTGCGCTCGCTGACCCGGCTGCCGCTGATCCTCAAGGGCATCTGCCATCCGGACGACGCCCGTCGCGCCAAGGACGCGGGCGTGGACGCGCTCTACTGCTCCAACCACGGCGGACGCCAGGCCAACGGCGGTCTGCCCGCGCTGGACGCGCTGCCGGGTGTGGTCGAGGCGGCGGATGGCCTGCCGGTCCTCTTCGACTCCGGCGTCCGGTCGGGCGCGGACGCGGTCAAGGCACTGGCGCTGGGCGCGACGGCGGTCGGGATCGGCCGCCCCTACGCCTACGGGCTCGCCCTCGGCGGCACCGACGGCATCGGGCACGTGCTGCGCACGCTGCTCGCCGAGGCGGACCTGATCATGGCCGTCGACGGCTACCCGACCCTGGCCGACCTGCGCGCGGAGGGCGCGCTGCGCCGCGTCGGGAGGTAGGGCGCCAAGGCGCCACAGGGCCATGGGGCCAAGGGGCCAAGGGGCCAAGGGGCCAAGGGGCCACCTGGCTCAGAACCAGGCGTAGCTCGGCAGGGTGTGCAGACCGACGGACGCGCCGACCGCGCGGGCCAGCGGGTTCTCGGCGAGTTCGGCGCGGGTGCCGAAGAGGACGGACTCGGGGCCGCGCGCGGCCTTGGCGGCGGCCAGACGGTGGCGCGCGTCGGCGATCCCGTGCTCGAAGGCCTGTTCCGCACCGGCCGGGAGGTCGCCCGGCTCGAACTCACCGTCCGTGCCGACCCCGAGGGCCGCCAGCCGCTCCCGCAGCACCGCCTCCAACGGCAGCACCGGGCAGAACCCGAGCAGGAAGTCGAGGACAGCGAAGAACTCGACGGTGTCCATCGCCTCCTCGCGCCAGATCGGCCAGGCCGGCTCGGGTGCGGGCTCGGGCGCGCCGCGGCCCAGGTAGTCACTGAGCGGCCGGATCCGGAAGCCGCGCCGGAAGGCGGTGTACACCGCCTCCGCGCCGTCCTCGTCCGCGACGGGCTGGGTGCGGCCGGTCAGGCCGACGAGGGTGGTGTCCGCGCGCAGCACACCGGTCACGCCATCCGGGACCCGGCCCTGCCAGCCGGGGCCGGTGAGCAGGTGGTGTCCGCCCTCGCCACCGGTGCTGCCCGACCCGACGAAGCCGACATAGCTGGTGTCCAGGTCGTGCACGGCCACGACGTAGCCACGCTCGGTGGCCGGGACGGTCAGCACCCACGGCTCGGACCGCAGGTCCAGCCACGCCCACGCGGACGGCGGCCCGTCGGGGCCGCCGGGCGCGGTCTCGTGGTGGAACACGCCGAAGCCCACCCCGCCCTCGACCGCCTGCTGGTAGAGCACGTGGTAGTTCTCCAGCAGGGCGTAGCCCCAGATCCACCCCTCGGCGGCGGTGCGGCGGATCTCCTCGACGGGCGGGAATGCCATGACGCCCTCTTCCTCCCGAGCCGGCCCCGTCCCGAGCCGGTCCTCTCCCGAGCGTGGTGGAGCGAGGCCCCCTGCGCCACCCGTACGCGCCGCAAGGGTGGCTGCACGCGCCCTCCCCACGCCCGGCTCGTGCCCAGCCGTAACCGCAGCCGCAGCAGGCTCAGCCCCGGGCGGGCAGGATGCGGCCGGAGACCTCGCCGAAGCCGATGACCGTGCCGCCCGGGCCCGGGGCGGTCGCGGTGATGGTGACCTCGTCGCCGTCCTCCAGGAAGGAGCGGGTGGTGCCGTCCGGGAGGGTGACGGGGCGTTCGCCGTTCCAGGTGAGCTCGATGAGCGCGCCCTCGGTGCCGCGGTCCGGGCCGCTGACCGTGCCGGAGGCGAACAGGTCGCCGGGACGGACCGACGCGCCGTTCACCGTCATGTGAGTGAGCTGCTGCGCCGCCGTCCAGTACATCGCCGCGAACGGCGGTCGGGAGACCACGGTCCCGTTGAGGCGGACCTCGAGGGAGAGGTCCAGGCCCCAGGGCTCCTTTGCATCGCGGTCGTCCAGGTACGGCAGCGGCTCGACGTCGCGCGCGGGCGGGGCGACGCGGGCGTGCTGCAGGGCCTCCAGCGGCACCACCCAGGGCGAGACCGAGGTGGCGAAGGACTTGCCGAGGAACGGGCCGAGCGGCACGTACTCCCAGCTCTGGATGTCGCGCGCGGACCAGTCGTTGACCAGGCAGACGCCGAAGACGTGGTCTGCGAAGCCGTCCAGCGACACCGAGTCGCCCAGCTCGGACGGCGCGCCGACGACGAAGCCGACCTCGGCCTCGATGTCGAGGCGGCGGCTCGGACCGAAACTCGGGAGCGCGTCCGCCGGCGCCTTGCGCTGACCCTGCGGGCGGACGACCGGTGTGCCGGAGACCACGACGGTGCCGGAGCGGCCGTGGTAACCGATCGGCAGGTGCTTCCAGTTGGGCGTCAGCGGCTCGCTGCCGGGACGGAACAGGCGGCCCAGGTTGGCGGCGTGGTGCTCGGAGGCGTAGAAGTCGACGTAGTCGCCGACCTGGAACGGCAAATACAGCGTCATGTTCTGACGTGGCGTCAGTTCAGGCTCGACGGCGGCCTGGAAGGCCGGGTCCGTCAACCACTCGGTCAGCAGCGCGCGCACCCGCGTCCAGACCGGGCGTCCGGCGCCCAGCAGCGGGTTGAGCGTGGGCGCGTCGAGCAGGTCGGTGAGCTCCGGCTCGACGCCGACGGTGTGGGCCACCGCCGCCAGGTTCAGGACCTGCTCGCCGACGGCGACGCCGATCCGCGGGCGCGGGTCGTCCGGGGTGCTGAAGACGCCGTAGGGGAGGTTGTGGATCCCGAACGGCGAGTCGGCGGGCAGGTCCAGCCAGGAGGCGGTGGTCACGCGGTGCTCCACGGGGTGGTCGACAGGTCGACGGGTCGACAGAGAACGGTAGCGGTACGGGCGGGAGGTGATGAATCGTCAACCATCAGGCAGACGTCAGTCGGCGGGCAGCAACCCGAGGGCGGAGAGGTCCTCCAGCGGCTCCAGCACGCTGCACGTCCCGTAGGCGGTGAACGCACCACGCGCGGCCACGGACTGTGCGGGCGTCAGATCCGCCGCCACGGAGGCGAGTCCGTCCGCGCCGTGGTCGCCGAGCACCTGCGACACCGCCTCGACGTCCGCGCCCTGCACCGCGAAGTGCGCGGCCAGCAGGATGTTGAGGAAGCCGTGGTGGGTGAAGCCGGTCGCCGGGTCGGTGTTCCGTACGGCATGGTGCAGCCCGGCCGTGCACTTGAACGCGACCTCGCGCATCGCGCAGCCGGTGACGAACGCCGCCAGCTCCTCGACACTCGGGAAGGCGGCCGGATCCAGGCCTCCGGTGCGGTACTTGGCCCGGTACGGCGACGCGGCGACGACGTCCAGGGTCAGTTCGAGACCCGGGCCACGTCGGAGTTCCACCGCGCCCGTGACGTGCTGGCCGGGCAACTCCCGGTCCAGCGCGGCACAGCCGCGTGCGGCGGACTCGGCCGGGGAGCCTTCGGGGTCGGGGCCGAGCTCCACGCCGACCGGGCGCAGCGCGGGCCACTTCTCCAACTGCGCCATGGCGGCGGGCAACGCGGCCGGTCCGGCGCGGACCACCAGCACGACGTCCAGGGGCTCCTCCCCCGCCGCCGCGCCGACGTCGGCGATGCTGTCCGCGCCGAGCAGGAACGGTCCGATCAGCGGTGCGTACCAGGCCTTGCGGTGGGCCCGGTGCGCCGGGACGGCGTCCTCGACCGGGGCGTTGCCGGGCGGGAAGAGGGCCGCGTCGTCGCAGAGGCCGGTGAACAGCGGCGGCACCGAGTGCGCAGGCCTCACTCCGCCGTCCCCCCGTCGGTGTCGCGGTGCGGCTGGTCCGCCGGGCCGCGTCCGCTCCAACTCCAGGCGTAGCGGCCGTCGTCGGTGGCGCGGGCGCCCTCGGCGAGGTCCAGCGGGCGGAAGGTGTCGACCATGACCGCGAGCTCGTCGAAGAACTCCGCGCCGATGCTGCGCTCGTACGCTCCCGGCTGCGGGCCGTGGGTGTGGCCGCCCGGGTGCAGCGAGACGCTGCCCTGGCCGATCCCGGAGCCCTTGCGGGCCTCGTAGTCGCCGCCGCAGTAGAACATGACCTCGTCGCTGTCCACGTTGGCGTGGTAGTACGGCACCGGGATCGACAGCGGGTGGTAGTCCACCTTGCGCGGCACGAAGTTGCAGATGACGAAGTTGGTGCCCTCGAAGACCTGGTGGGCCGGCGGCGGCTGGTGGATCCGGCCGGTGATCGGCTCGTAGTCGGCGATGTTGAACGCGTACGGGTAGAGGCAGCCGTCCCAGCCGACCACGTCGAAGGGGTGCGTGGGCATCACCATCACGGTGCCGCCGATGCCGCCGCCCACGCGGTGCTTGACGTAGACCTCGACGTCCTCGCCCGAACCGTCCGCGTCCGGGCCGTCCTCGACCACCAGCGGGCCGACCGGGCCGCGCAGGTCACGCTCGCAGAAGGGCGCGTGCTCCAGCAGCTGGCCGTACTTGGAGAGGTAGCGCTTCGCCGGGGTGATGTGGCTGTTGGCCTCGATCGCGTAGAGGCGCAGCGGCGCGTCGCCGGTCGGCAGCCAGCGGTGGGTGGTGGCCCGCGGGATGACGACGTAGTCGCCCTGGCGCACCTCGATGCTGCCGAAGACGCTCTCCATCACGCCCGCGCCGGACTCGACGTAGACGCACTCGTCCCCGATCCCGTTGCGGTAGAGGGGGGACGGCAGCCCGGCGGCGACATAGGCGATCCGGACGTCGGCGTTGGCCAGCACGACCCGCCGGTCACGGACCGGGTCGGCCTGCCGCCACGACGCGCCCGGGAAGAGCTCGTGCAGCTTGAAGTGAAACGGCTTGAGCGGGTGGTTCGGCTCCGGCTTGGCGTCGTCGATCCGCCAGACCCGGCTGTCGACCATGGCCGAAGGGATCGCGCGGTGGTAGAGCAGCGAGGAGTCGGAGGAGAAGCCCTCCTCGCCCATCAGCTCCTCGTAGTGGAGCGAACCGTCGGCTGCTCGGTGCTGCGTGTGCCGCTTCGGGGGGATCGCCCCCACGCTGCGGTAGTAGGCCACCTTCGTCGCCTCCCGGGCTGCTGTGCCTTCGGCCCCCGGACAGACCCCGTCCGGCGCCCTGACAGGACCAGTATTGACGATCAGCAGTACAGGGCCTAGCTTCGCTCGCTGACAACGTCCGGCGGTCGAGGTAGGCAATCTGCCAAGCTTGATCCGGAAAGGAAGGCCGCCAGATGGAAGCTCAGCGCAGAAAACCCGACCAGCTGGACGTGCTGCTGATCCGCGCGCTCAAGGACCATCCGCGTGCCGGGTTCCTGGAGCTCTCCCGGCTGACCGGCGTGTCGCGGGCGACGGTCCAGGCCAGGATCCAGCGGCTGGAGGCCGACGGAGTGATCACCGGCCACGGACCGGACGTCGACCTGGCCGCCGCCGGGTTCCCGGTGATGGCCTTCGTCAACCTGGAGATCTCCCAGGGCAGCCTGGCCGAGCTGGCGAACGAGCTGTCCCAGGTTCCCGGCGTGCTGGACGCCTACGGCACCACCGGCTCCAGCGACGTACAGTGCCGGGTCGCCGCGACCTCGCACGACGGGCTGCAGCAGACCCTCATCGAGATCAGCCGGATCCCCTGCGTGTCCCGGTCCACCAGCGTCATCGCGCTGTCCCAGGTGGTCGCGCCGCGCTACCTGCCGCTGCTGGAGGCGGAGGAACGACCGCGCCCGAGCCGCGTCCCGACCGCAGGGCGGTCGAAGGACGGCGACTCGGGCGCGTAGCGCACGGGCGGAGCGCACGGGCGGAGGGAGTGTCACCGGCGGAGGGAGTGTTCCGCCGGTGACGTTCAGAGGTGTCAGCCGTTCCCGTTCGGGCGCAGGGTGACGCTGAGGATGGTGCGGTACTCGGCGGGCTGCGCGGCGCCGACCGTGTAGAGCGCGGCCGCGTTGGTGCCGTAGGTGTCGCCGACGCTCGGCAGCGGCTTCGGCGTCGAGTAGCCGGCGAAGAGCATGGTCAGCGTGCCGTCGGCGTTCGGCACCACGGTCGGGTCGTAGACGCGGCCGGAGTAGTAGCCGGAGACGCCCAGCGGGCCGCCCTTGGCGTTCAGCTGCTGCAGCGCCGAGAAGGTGTAGTCGGTGCCGATCAGCTTCTGCGGCGCGGACCAGTTCATCCCGTCCTTGGAGGACGAGTAGAAGATCTGGTTGAACGCGTCGCTGTCACCGTCCGCCGCGTACGCGCCGGAGAGGAAGAGGCCGTAGCTGCCGTCCCGGTTGGTGATGACGGTGCCGCGCGAACCGACCCAGCGCAGCACGCTGGCGCTGTTGGAGGTCGGGTCGTTCAGGCCGCTGACCTGGCCCAGGTCGGTGAAGTGCAGGCCGTCCGTGGTGTAGGCGGCGCGGGTGACGGTGTAGTCCTCGTTGTTGCCGAAGAGCGTCTTGGGCTTGTTCTTGCCCTCACCGGTCTTGGACAGCGTCGCGTAGGGCGCGACGGCCGCGCCGGGCGCGCCGACGTCGCTGCCCTTGGCGACGGAACCGGTGCCGCCGCTGCAGCCGGTCAGGTCGGTGGCGTCCTCACCGGTGCAGGTCACCTGGACGATCCCGGCCGCCGTGCCGAGGCTGACGGTGATCGAGCCGCCCGTCAGCGGCAGCTGCGCCGTGCTGCCGACCGGCACGGTGGCGGCGGGCAGGGTGACCGCGGCCGTGGTGGTGGTCGGCGTGTAGTAGTTGACGATCTTCTCGGTGTAGAGGACGCCGACGCTGCCACGCGGCGCGCCCTTCAGGTGCGAGACGGTGCTGATGATGCCGTCGGGCGCGATCAGGCCGCCGGTCTGCTGAGCGTCGGCCGGGATGACCGCGTCGGCCGTGACCTTGTCGCCCGCGGTGATCTGCACGCCGTTGCCGTCGCGGGTGGTGCAGCCGGTGAAGGCGGTCGCGGTGGCGTTGTTGTCGTTGCAGTCGACGATGTGGCCGTCGACGTTGAAGTGGCCGGCCTGCTCGAAGTTCGAGGTGTCGCCGACGTTGACGGTCACGCCGTCGCCGCCCGGACCGGCCGGGACGGAGACCGCGGCGGTCGCGGTGGTCGCGCCGCCCATGCCGACCGGCTCGGCGGAGGGCAGCCCGGCCAGCGGGTCGTCACCCTTCGGGTGAAGCTGATGCACGATCAGGTTGACGCCGAGGTTGTCACCGCTCGGGCGGCTGAGCGTGTAGAGGTACTCCTTGCCGTGGACCGTCAGCGTGAACGCGTGGCCCTGGCCGTCGTCGTCGGTGTTGCCGTCGGCGCACAGGCCCTGGTTCTGCTCCAGCGCCTCGCCGGTGTAGGTCCAGGTCTTCCCGTGGTCGTGGGAGACGGCGGAGACCACGGCCTCGTCGGTGTCCTTGGGCCGGTAGTCGAACAGGCCGGTCAGCGTGCGACCGCCGTTACTGCTGGTGACGAAGGGGAAGTAGTACGGCTGCATCGGCAGCGTGGTGCCCTTGGGCTGACGCACGACCGTGCCGGTCTCCGGCGTCGCACCGCCGCTGCTGCAGTAGCCGGGGAGCGGGCCGGGCGTGCCGGTGACGCCGCTCTGCGCCGGGACGGTGCCGCTGCCTGCGGCCGGGTCGACGGCCAGGTTCGGGTAGGTGACGCCCCCGACGGTGACCGTCCCCGTGCCGCCCGCCGCGTAGACCGGCAGCGACGAGCCGTAGGACTGACCGGCCGTCAGGTCGCCCTGGGCGAGCGTCCACGGACCGCCCTGGACGGTGTCGACGACGGGCGTACCGACGGAGTAGCCCGCCGGACTCCGGTGACGGTGACCGGATTGCGCCGACTGGGCCGAGTGGGCGGGCTGGGCGTCCGCGGCGAACGCCTGGCCGAGCAGCGCGGCGGTCGTGGCGAGCCCGACCACCGCGATGGCAGAGGCCGTCGTGATCCGACGACGAGGCATGGGTGTCCCTTTCAGGGGGCTTGTCAGGGTGCTTGGAGTGGTGCGCGTCTGACGAGACGGCGTGATCCTGGCCCACCGCGCGGGACGCGTGGGAGGGGTCTCAGGGACTGTTCATCGACCGTTCGCACACCGTCCGCCGCACGGTCGCGCGGCTCGAAGCCGGCTGGAGTCGGGCTCGAGTCGGCGGTCGTCGGACGCGGGGAACAAGCGCGGGCCCCCGCACATTGACCTCACCGACGGAAAGTTCGCCGACGGAGAGGACCGCCATGACACTGCGCCTCGGACTGAGCCTGCCTCAGTTCAAGCAGTACACGCCCGGAAAGGACGTCGCGGAGGTGGCACGCGCCGCCGAGCGGATCGGCTACGACAGCGTCTGGGTGTTCGAGCGGCTGCTGGTGCCCGAGGAGCCCACCCAGGGTCTCTTCGGCGTCCCCGGCCTGCCGTGGCCCGACACCTACCGCTCGGTCGCCGAACCGCTGATGACGATGGCGACGGCCGCCGCAGTCACCGAACGGGTCAGGATCGGCAGCAGCGTGCTGGTCGCCTCGCTGCACATACCGTTCCAACTGGCCAAGCAGCTCGCCACGCTCGACGCCGCCAGTGGCGGCCGGGTGCTGGCGGGCTTCGGCACGGGATGGTCCCACGACGAGTACGCGGCGGCCTCGGTCGTGCCCTTTGCCGAACGCGGCACGCAGCTCGACGAGTTGCTCGACGTCCTGGCGGCGGTGTGGGGCGCGGATCCGGTGAGCTACGACGGCCGGTGGACGAAGGTCGCCCCCGCCGTGGTGGGGCCGAAGCCGGTCCGTCCGATCCCGGTGCTGCTCGCGGGCGCGAGCCGTCCCGCGCTGGCCCGCGCTGCCCGCCGCGCGGACGGCTGGCTGCCGGTCGGGGTGCCGTTCGACAAACTGCCCGGCGTCTGGGCCCGGCTCCGTGAGGAGGCCGAAGCGCACGGGCGTGACGCCTCCGGCATGGAGCTCATCGGCCGGGCCAACATCCGGATCACCCCGGACGCCCTGCCCGAGGAGGGCCGTCAGCAGTTCACCGGCAGCCGCGCCCAGATCCTCGCCGACGTGGCGGCGGCGTCGGCGGCAGGCGTGCACGAACTCCTGCTGGACCTCCAGGGCAGCGGCAAGGACGCCCACCACCTGATCGACCTGGCGGCGGAGTTCCACGAGGCCGTCCGCGCGGCCGGGGTGTGACCGTCAGGTGGCGCGGCGGTCAGCGGCTTTCGACGCGGCCGTCGCGTCGCCGCAGCTCGGCGGCGATGTCGTCGACCGCCGCCTTCGCGTCGCGGAGGTTCGCCCCCGTCCGCTCGCGGTAGAACTTGATCGCCTGGATCTTCTTGCCCGCGCGCACGGCGTCCTCGACGTCGACGAGGGCCGGGTCGCCGCCGAACCCGGCACGGTTCCCCGAGGCGTCGAAGCCGAAGTGGGCAAGGAGCACGTCCAGCTTCTGCTCGATCGCCTCAAGCCGCTGTTCGACCGAAGGCCGATCCATCTTTTCAAGATCCATACCCGCACAATATTGCGAGCGGACCGTCCCTGTCCCACCTACGCTGCAACGCATGCTGGTCGCTCGGCCCGACGGCCTCGTGCTGGACACCGACCCGGCCCGCATCGACCGCGACCGGGTGCACGGTTGGCTGGCGTCCGACGCCTACTGGGCGATGCGTCGCAGCCACGAAACGGTGATGCGATCGATCGATCACTCGCTCGTCTTCGGCGTCTACCGCGACGACGAACAGGTGGCCTTCGCGCGGGTGGTCACCGACTACGCGGTCTTCGCCTGGCTCGCCGACGTCTACGTCGCCCGCGAGCTGCGCGGACGCGGCATCGGCACCTGGATCGCCGAGGCGGTCGTCGCCGAGCTCGCGTCGTACCGGCTCAAGCGGCTGATGCTGGCCACCGTGGACGCGCACGACGTCTACGCCCGCGCGGGCTTCGCCCCGGTCCGCGATCCGCAACACCTGATGGCCCTGTCCTGGACACCTGAGGCGCTGTCCGGGACGAGGCCGGACCCGGCAGGCGGGGCTGTTACGGGGTCTGCCTAGACTCAACGCCGTGACGAAGCTCTTCCTGATCATCCACATCATCGCCGCGATCATCGCGATCGGTCCGGTCGCGATCGCCGCGAGCATGTTCCCGCCGGTCGCACGCAAGGTGCTCGCCGCCCCCGACGAGGTCGAGCAGACCGCGACGCTGGGCGTGCTCAACCGGATCTGCAAGGTCTACGCCCTGGTGGCCCTGGCCGTGCCGATGTTCGGCTTCGCGGCAGCGGGCGTGATGAAGGTCACCGGCCAGACCTGGGTGATCGTTTCGATCGTCCTCACCGCGATCGCCGCCGTCGTCCTCGCCGCCCTGGTGCTGCCGCGCCAGACGGAACTGCTGACCGGCAAGGGCGCCGGCGACCGCGCGGTCACCGTCAAGGACACCAAGCAGCTGGCGATGTTCACCGGCGTCTTCAACCTGCTCTGGGTCGCCGTCACCATCATCATGATCGTCCGCCCCGGCTCGACGCTGGGCCACTGACGCGATGAGACGGAATCAATGCGCGCGGGAAGCCGTTGACCTCCATATGAACGACGACGCGGCCGCACCCACCGACTCCCCTCTGGTGCCCTTGGTACCGCTGCTCCAGCTTCCCGGCCTGCCGACGTCGACGGGTGAGGACGTCCCGGTCTGCGGCCCGGACGGCTGCGCGGTGCCACAGCGGGAGCAGTGGGACCAGTCGTCGGAGCAGGACTGAGCGCATGACACGACGGAGGGCCCGTCGGGTGGCACGACCACCCGACGGGCCCTTTCGTTTTCGTTTCGTTCGATCACCGTTCGATCACTGGAAGACATCCGCCAGCGCGGTGAAGATCAGCGCCGTGGAGGTCGCGCCCGGGTCCTGGTGACCGATGCTGCGTTCGCCCAGGTAGGAGGCTCGGCCCTTGCGGGCCTGCAGCGGCACCGTCGCCTTCGCGCCGTCCTCCGCCGCGTGGGCTGCCGCGCGCGCCGCGTCCGCGAAGCCGAGGCGCTTGCCGGCCGCGTCGTCGAACGCCGTGACGGCCGGGCCGAGGGCGTCGACCATCGTCTTGTCCCCGGCCGCCGCCGCGCCCAGCGCCCGGACCGCGTCGAGCCCGGACCGCAGCGCCAGCGCGAACTGGTCCGCGTCGGCCTCCGGCGTGGCCAACTGCTTGCCGATTGCGCGGAACGCGGACCCGTAGAGCGGGCCGGACGCGCCGCCCACACTCGAGATCAGCGTCATGCCGACCTTCACCAGCAACTGCCCCACCGTCCCCGGCGCGAAGTCGCCACCCAGCGCGGCCCGCACGGCCGTGAATCCACGGTGCAGGTTGGTCCCGTGGTCCGCATCGCCGATGGCGGCGTCGAGTTCGGTCAGCTCGCCCTTGCGTTCACCGACGGCGGTCGCCACCGCCTCGATCCAGGCCCGGCACCGCACCAGGTCCAGTGTGTCGGGCTGCTGCGCCGGGCTGCCGTCGGCAGGGCGATCGTCCATGTTCAAACCGGCGTCCCTTTCCATATTCTGACGATATGTCATACGCCCCAGCGCAACGCGGGAGTGTTCACGGGCGCGTCCCACAGGTCGAGCAGTTCGTCATCCGCGCGGCACAGCGTCACCATCGCCCCCGCCATGTCCAGGCTGGTCACGTAGTCGCCGACCAGGCTGCGCGCGATGGTGATCCCCCGGACGTCCAACTGCCGTGCCACCTCGTTGAAGAGGATGTAGAGCTCCGAAAGCGGGGTTCCGCCGAGCCCGCTGACCATCGCGATCACCTCGCGCGGATCCGGGTCGCCACTCTCGTTGTCGCCACTCTCGTCGAAGACCGGCTCGGCCAGAATCGCGTCGAGGGCCAATGCCGCCACCTCCCGTGCCGAGGCCAGCTTCTGACGGCTCCGCCCCGGTTCGCCGTGGATTCCGACGCCGATCTCCATCTCGTCGTCCGGGAGTTGGAATCCGGGCTTGCCGTTGGCGGGAGTTGTGCACGCGGTCAGCGCCACCGCGAAGGAGCGGGAGCGGGCATTGACCCGCCGCGCGATGTCCGCCACCGAGCCGATCCCAGCCCCGCGTTCGGCCAGGGCACCGGCGATCTTCTCGACGAAGACCGTCGCCCCCGTGCCGCGCCGCCCGGCCGTCCAGGTCGAGTCGCGCACCGCCACGTCGTCGTCGACCAGGACCGTCTCGACCCGGATCCCGGCGTCCTCGGACGCCAGCTCGGCCGCCATCTGGAAGTTGAGCACGTCGCCGGTGTAGTTCTTCACGACGAACACCACGCCCGCACCGCTGTCCACCGCCTGCGCGGCGGCCAGCATCTGACCGGGCACCGGGGAGGTGAACACCTCGCCGGGGCAGGCCGCGTCCAGCATCCCCAGGCCCACGAAGCCGCTGTGCAGCGGCTCGTGCCCGGATCCGCCGCCGGACACCAGCGCCACCTTTCCTGGCCTGGTCCGGCTGGCCCGCGTGACGAACGGCCCGCCGCCGCCCGCACTGCCAGTCTCGACGCGCAGCGACGGATGCGCCGCCGCCAGGCCCGCGAGCGTGTCCGCCAGGACGGACTCGGGGGTGTTGAGGAACTTCTTCACCAGATCCTCCTCGGGCGCTGCTTCTGTGCTTCTGTACGTCTGTACCTCTGACTTCTGTACTTCTGTGTCGCAATGCTCCGACTTCGGCGAGGCCGAAACTAGCATCGCTACATGACTGAGAGCAGCAACGCGCCCACCGATCGTGCTGATATGTCGAACGCACGTCCTGCACGTGAAAGCTCATCTGACCTGGTGGGCCTGGTGGGTCTGGTGCTGGTCTCCCACAGCGCGCGACTCGCGGACGGTCTGCGCGAGCTGCTCGATCCGCTCGGCGGCGGCCTGGTCCGCGTGGTCCCCGCAGGCGGGATGGACGACGGCAGTCCCGAGGGCGCGCTGGGCACCGGCTACGAACGGATCGAGGCGGCCGTGGCCACAGCGGACGGCGGAGCCGGCGTGCTGCTGCTCCCGGACCTGGGCAGCGCCGTACTGACCGCGCGCCTGGTCCTGGCCGAGCTGGGCCGCGACGACGTGGTACTGGTCGACGCACCTTTCGTCGAGGGCGGCGTCGCGGCCGTCGTCGCCGCGTCGACCGGCGCGTCGCTCGCGGATGTCGCCGCGGCAGCCCGCGAGGCTCGGACGATCCCGAAGTTCTGACCTCCTGTACGCGTCCGGACAAGTCACCCACCCCGGTGAGCTGTGACAATGGATCCGCAGCAGTGGAGCAGTGCAGCGGTAGAGCGGTAGAGCGGTACAGCTGCTGCGGTGGAGCGGTACAGATGGAGAGCGAGGAACCTCGTGGGCAGTCCTGTCGACCGACTGGTGGACCTTCTCGACCTCGAGCAGATCGAGGTCAACATCTTTCGCGGACGCAGCCCCGAGGAGTCCCTGCAGCGGGTCTTCGGCGGCCAGGTGGCCGGTCAGGCCCTGATCGCCGCTGGGCGCACCGTCGACCCCGAGCGCCCGGTGCACTCGCTGCACGCCTATTTCCTGCGCCCCGGCACGCCGGGCGTCCCGATCGTCTACCAGGTGGACCGCATCCGGGACGGCCGGTCGTTCACCACCCGGCGCGTGCTGGGCGTGCAGCAGGGCAAGACGATCTTCGCGCTGACCGCCGACTTCCACCTGCCGGAGGAGTCGCCGTTCGAGCACCAGGTCACCATGCCGGACGTCCCGTCACCGGAGTCGGTCCCGTCCGCGCTGGAGGAGGTCGGCTCGGTCCTGGGCGAGCTGCCGCCCTTCATCAGCCGCCGTCAGCCATTCGACCTGCGTTACGTGGAGCGGCTGCGCTGGACCGAGGAGGAGGTCAAGGAGCTCGAACCGCGCAGCGCCGTCTGGCTCCGCACCAACGGCTCCCTCCCGGACGACCCGCTGATCCACACCTGCGCGGTCACCTACGCCAGCGACATGACCCTGCTCGACTCGGTCCGCGTCCCGGTCGAACCGCTGTGGGGCAAGCGGAACTTCGACATGGCCTCACTGGACCACGCAATGTGGTTCCACCGGCCGTTCCGGGCCGACGAGTGGCTGCTCTACCAGCAGCAGTCGCCGATCGCGGTCGGCGGCCGGGGCCTCGCACACGGGCAGATCTTCGACCGGAGCGGACAGCTGGTCGTCTCGGTGATGCAGGAGGGCCTCTTCCGCCGCATCGAGTAGGTCGATCGAGTAGGTCGGCTGTCCTCGGTCGCGAGCAGGTCACGAAACCGGGACCGGCTGCCACCGGCGATCGGACGTGGGCGAAGATGCCCCGTGGCCACCGCACAGCAGTCCGATTCCCATCCGCCCGAACCCGAGCCCGTTCGCGAGGCAGGCGTTCCGGCCGCTCCCGGCGTTCCGCCCGAGCCCGGCTCCGAACCGCGGTCCGCGGCGGGCCGCCTGCGGCGGCTCGCGGGCAGCGCGCTCGCCGACATCACGCCGCTGCGCGAGCACCCGCACTACCGGCGGCTCTGGCTGGGCCAGTCCGTGTCCGGCGTCGGCCAGCAGATGACGGCACTCGCCGTCTCCGTCCAGGTCTACGCACTGACCCGGTCGCCCCTGGCCACCGGCCTGATCGGGCTCTGCTCACTGCTCCCGCTGGTGGCCTTCGGGCTCTACGGCGGCGCGATCGCCGACCGGATGGACCGCCGCAAGCTGGGCCTCCTCGGCGCGAGCGGCGCGGCCGTGGTGTCGGTGTTCCTGGCCATCCAGGCCCTGCTCAACCTGCACACGGTCGGACCGCTGTACGCGGCGGTCGCGCTGCAGGCCGTCTGCTTCGCCCTGAACGCACCGGCGCGCTCGTCCATGATCCCGCGCCTGGTCCCGGCCGAGCAGCTCCCGGCGGCCAACGCGCTCGGCTCGGTCAGCATGAACCTGGGCCTGACGGTCGGGCCGATGCTGGGCGGGCTCGGCATCGGACTCTGGGGCTACCAGGCCGCCTACCTGTTCGACGTCGTGGCCTTCTCGGCATCCCTGTACGCGATGTGGCGACTGCCGTCCATGCTCCCGGACCGCGCGGCAGCCTCCGGCAAGCGCGCCTCCGTCCTGGACGGCCTGCGCTTCCTGCGCGAGCGGCCCAACCTGCGGATGACCTTCCTCGCCGACATCGCGGCCATGGTGTTCGGCATGCCGCGCGCCCTCTACCCCGCCCTCGCACTGACCCTCTACGGCGGCGGCGCGGGCACCGTCGGCCTGCTCGCCGCGGCCCCGGCGGTCGGGGCGCTGATCGGCGCACTCTTCTCGGGCTGGGTCAGCCGCGTCCACCGCCACGGCCTGGCCACGGCCTGGGCCGTCGCCGCCTGGGGTCTCACCATCGCCGGGTTCGGGCTGGTCCACCAGCTCTGGCTCGGCCTCCTGCTGCTGGCAGGCGCGGGCGCGGCGGACACCGTCTCGATGATCTTCCGCAACACGATGATGCAGGAGGCCGCCCCGGACGACATGCGCGGCCGCCTCCAGGGCGTCTTCATCGTCGTGGTCGCCGGTGGCCCGCGCCTCGGCGACTTCGAGTCCGGCCTGGTCGCCCAGCTCACCTCCCCCACCATCTCCGCCACCTCCGGCGGCCTCGCCTGCCTGGCCAGCCTCGTACTCCTGCTGGCCCGTTACCCGTCCTTCCTCCGCTACGACTCGCGCACGCCCACGCCGTGATGCCATGACCCCGTGACCTGCACACATCCCCCGGCAAACCTGTGCACAAGCACGGCCCCGGATCCTGTATTGTTCTTCCTGTGCCCGGGAGACCGGGGACGGACCGCAAAGCCGCAAGGCAGCGCAGTCACGGGACGTGGCGCAGCTTGGTAGCGCACTTGACTGGGGGTCAAGGGGTCGCAGGTTCAAATCCTGTCGTCCCGACTCGGACGTTAGTCCAGAGTCGCAGGTCAGAGCCGGTATCTGTTTCATCAGATACCGGCTCTCGGCGTTTTCGGGGCTGTTTCAGCTGGGAGCGGTTTGGGAGCGGAACTGGGAGCACTCGGCTCCCAATCCGCTCCCAGGTCAATCCACGTTGACCGATATCCCCCACAACGGTCGAGATGCCCAGAATTCTTTATCCCCGGCACCGATGAGCTGCAAGGTCCGGCTCCCTTCCGGCGTCTTTGACGCGGCGTCAAATGTTGTCGACCACGCGCGGCCGAGTTGCACTCTTGACGATGCGCATCTGGGGGCAACTTCATGCTCCCAGCGGGTTCCCTGCATCTCAGCCCTCCCGGGCAGCATCGAACGCCCTCGCCGAGCAAGTCGAGGTCTGCACCTGCCGATAACTTCATCCGTGCAGTTCAAGCAGCATGTCGGTACTCATGGATGACGCCACCGAGTCGGTCTCTCCGACGTATGTCCAGGCGGGTGATCTGCCCGGGTTCGAGTGGTTCAGGGACCGGGCGTAGTGGTGCCGCCTGGTTGATGGCTTGGTGGGGCCGGTGGGCGTTGTGATGCTGTTCGAACTCGCGTAGTGCCCGGCGCAGGTGGCTCTCGTTCCAGATCAGTGTCCGGTCCAGGAGTTCGTGGCGGCAGGTCTGCACCCAGCGCTCCATGATGGCGTTCATGCGCGGTATCCGAACGCCGGTGAGCACGACCTGGATGCCGGCATCGGCCAAGATCTGGTCGAAGAGCGCGGGGAACTTCGAGTCCCTGTCCCGGATCAGGTATCTGACGGTGGCTCCGGCGTCCTCCAGGTCCATGACCAGGTTCCGGGCAGCCTGGGCGACCCAGTTCGCGGTCGGGTGCGCAGTCGTGCCGAGGATCCGAACGCGGCGAGTGGCGTGCTCGATGACCGCCAGGATGTACTGGCGCTGGCCAGTCAGGGTGACCGTCTCGATGAAGTCGCAGGCGAGCAGCGCATCGGCCTGAGTGCGCAGGAAGTCGGCCCAGGTGATGGCGCCGCGGTCCGGTGCGGGGTCGATGCCCTCTGCTTTGAGGATCTCCCATACGGTCGAGGCAGCCACCTTGATGCCGAGAGTGGAGAGTTCGCCGTGGACCCTGCGGTAGCCCCAGGACGGATTCTCGCGCACGAGCCGCAGGACCAGGAGCCGGATCGAGCGGACCGTGGGCGGGCGCCCGGACCGCTTCGGCCGGCAGGTTCGCGCGTGGCGCTGCTGCAGGAGATCACGATGCCACCGCAGGATGGTGTCCGGTTGAACCAGCAACCGCATACGGTGCAGGAACTCCCGAGGCAACGGCACCAGCAAAGCAGCGAGGAACGCACGATCCTCCGGACCTAACTGCACCCTGTCCCCACCGAGCTGCCGCTCCAAGACCGCGATCTGATGACGCAGAACAAGGATCTCCGCATCCTTCTCCCGGTCGCTCATCGGCAGCAGCCGCAGCGCGGCGAAGGCATGGGTGACCGCCAAGTAGGCAAAGCGCAGCAACACAGGTGATCATCCTGCCGCAACCGCCGGCAAGGCTCTGAAATGGGCGGATGACATTTTCGGCAGACGCAGTGTTGATGATGCGGTTCTCGGTGGCGCCGTCGCCCATGTGAATCGTGTAGATCGCCTGTTGGGTGGTGGCGCAGGTGTCGGGAACGTGGACGATGACGCGGGTCCACGCGTTGAGCTGAGTGGCGAGCTTCCAGGAGCCGGTAACCGCCATGGTGCCGGTGACCTGTAGAGCCGCGAGGACCTGCGTCTGTGTGCTTGCCAAGGGGCTGAGTACATGGGAGCTGTTGTTTGAGGCGCCCGTGGTGGTGCTACGGGTCTCTGCCTACCAGAGGTGGAAGTCCTCTTTGGCCTCGTAGTAGCCGGAACTGTCGGGGTTGAAGTTGAAGCTCAGGGTGCCGGCGTCACTCCAGGTCTGGCTGCAGCCGTCGACCATGGGTGGCACCTGGCCGCTGACGGAGGCACCTGGCCCGCGACGAGGACCCGGCAGTCCGCCGCAGCATCGCGGACCACCCCCAACTGCCCACCCCCACAGTGATCGCCCTGATCAGCGACCCGGACCCGCAGGTCGCCAAGGCCTCTGCCCGGTCACCCGCCTGCCCACCGAGACAATGGGGCAGCTCCTCGAACTGGCACGCCTATGACACACCCCACCCGGTCGCACTCGGACACGACGCTCCCCACTCGCAACTCCGACACCCGCCCACGGAGATGGGATCAGCAATGGGGCACCTGAGGGCACGACAGCGGGCCCGCGTGCGGCTCGGCAACGCTGGGATCCCGACATCGTCCAAGGACCGCTCCACCGAGCCCTCGATCCTCTACATGTCCAGGCGCTGAGCCGCCCCCGCAGCGGGGGCGCCCGGAAGGGCTACCCCGCCGCTGCTGTGCCCGGGGCAGCGCCGACCGAGGCGGGATGGTGGATGTCAGCGGGAGGGGGCGGGGTCCTCGGGGCGGGCGGTGATGAGCAGGCCGGCGGCGATGGCCGCCAGGAGGGTGAGGGCGGCGGCCCACCAAAGGGTGGTGGTGTAGTCGTGGAGGATCGTGGCGCGGAGTTCGGTGAGTTGGAGGGAGGTGCCCGAGAGGTGGAGGAGGCCGGTGACGAAGAGGGCGGAGCCGGCGCCCGCGCCGAGTTGGAGCGCGGCGCTGACGGTGGATGAGGCCGCGCCCGTGTGGGAGGGGGCGACGCCGGAGGTCGCGGTGGCAAGGAGCGGCATCAGGGCCACGCCCACACCCAGGCCGGTGAGGACCAGGCCGGGCAGGATCTGCGTCGTGTAGTCGGCGGTAAGGGAGACGTCCGTCAGCAGTGCCAGCCCGATGGCCGCGGTGACCAGGCCGGCCGCGATCAGGACGCGGGCCGGAAGGCGGCCCGCGAGGCGGGCGGAGATCAGGGTCGCGCCGAGGAGGAGTGCGAGAGCCATCGGAAGGAAGGCCTCCCCCACCGCCGCAGGGGAGTAGCCGAGGGCGCTCTGTGCGGCCAGGCTCAGCGACGTGAGCAGGGCGAACACGCCGGCGCCGGTCAGGACCATGGCCACAGCGGAGCCTAGCCTGTTGCGGTCCGTGGCGACGCCCGGGGCGACACTCGGGGTGACGCCCGGAGAGAACGCCGGCTCGTTCCGGGACCGCCACCACAGGAAGCCGGCGAACACGGGAGCGCCCACCACCAGCAGGATCACCGTCCCGACTTCGCTCCAGCCGTTGGTCCCGGCCCGGGTGAATCCGAAGGTGACGGCGACCGTCCCGCACGTGCCGAGCAGCACGCCGACCACATCGAAGCGGGCGACGGCACCGCGCGGCGCCTCGTGCAGCAGGGTGAGCGCACCGACCAGGGCGATCACAGCGACGGGGACGTCGGCGTACAACGCCAGGCGCCAGCTCATGAGTTGGGCGAGCCAGCCACCCACGAACATGCCCAGGACCGAGCCGCCGCCGGCGACTGCGGCGTAGAGGCCGAAGGCCGTGCGACGCTCCCGCGGGTCGGTGAAGTTCACGGCCACCAGCGCGAAGGCGGCCACGGTGACCAGCGCGCCCGACGCTCCCTGTAGACCCCGGGCGAGCGTCAGCAGGGCGGCGTTCGGCGCCGATCCGCCGAGCAGGGAGGCCACCGCGAAGACAGCCAGGCCGATGACCATCGTGGCCCTGCGCCCCAGCAGGTCCGCGACCTGGCCGCCCAGCACCACGAGCGCGACGAAGGCGAGCGTGTAGCTGTTGACCAGCGTCGACCGCTCGGCGTTGGAGATGTGCAGGTCCATCTGGATCAACGGGAGCGCGATGTTGAACGTGCCCACTTGGAGGCCCACCAGCAACTGCGCCAGCACGACCGCGATCAGGCCCCACCAACGTCCTCGGTGGGCGGGCATCTGGTCGGCGGGCGTTGAGTCCTGGGGCGCGGGGGCGAACAGGGGCGAGGCGGCCCAGGCACCCTGCCCGGGCCCCGGCGGCTGCCCGAATCCCGGGGGCGGTCCGAATCCCTGCGGCTGCCCGAATCCCGGGGGCGTCGCGCCCGCCGGCCCCGCCCACCCCGCCGGTGCCGTCGGGGTGTAAGCCGGGGACTGCGGCTGCGGCGGCGCCGATGCCGATGCCGATGCCGATGCCGGGGAGGGTGCGACCGGCGTCGGCTGCGCCACGGGCGCCTGCGTGGGTGCCGGCACGTAGTCCAACAACTCGGCCGCATGCCGACCGAGTTGGGCGAGCACCGGACTGGGCAGCCACTCCGTGGCCCGATCGGTCGTCGTCTGCTCGACGACGTGCTGGAGGGTGGGCCGCTCGGCCGGGGCCTTGTGCAGGCACGCGCCGACGAGCTCCGCGAGCGACTCCGGGACGCCCGTCAGGTCCGCCTCCTCCTCCGCGATGCGGAAAAGGTGTGCGTTCAGCCCGCTCTCGCCGGCGCCGAACAGCAGCCGTCCGGTGGCCGCGTAGAGAAGGACCGCGCCGAGGCAGAACACGTCGCTGGCAGGGGTGAGTTCGAGGCCGCGGACCTGCTCGGGTGACATGAACCCCGGGGAGCCGATCAGCATGCCGGTGTGCGTGTGCAGGCTGTCTCCGAGGAGGCTGTCCATGGCGCGAGCGATGCCGAAGTCGATGACCCGCGGGCCGTCGACGGTCACCAGCACGTTGGACGGCTTGAGGTCGCGGTGGATCAGCCCCGCGCCATGGACGGCCTGCAGGGCCAGCGCGAGCCGGTTGCCGAGGATGCGGACCGAGTCCTCGGGCAGCGGCCCGAAGTCCTTGGCGACCACCGTCTGCAGGTCCGGCCCGGGGATGTACTGGGTGGCCACCCAGGGGATGTCGGCCTCGGGGTCCGCATCCAGCACGGCTGCCGTCCAACTGCCGCCCACCAGCCGGGCGGCGGCGACCTCCCGGGCGAAGCGCCGGCGGAACTCCGGGTGCCCGGCGTACTCGGCCTGGACGACCTTCACGGCCACCGTGCGTCCTTGCTCGGACCGCCCCAGATACACCAGGCCCATCCCGCCTGCCCCCAACCGGGCGATCAGGCGGTAGGGGCCGATGAAGCGCGGGTCTTTGCCGGTCAACTGGTCCACCCGAGCAAGATAGTTCAAAGTGCACTGTCTGTTGGGGCAGTTGTCCGAGGCGGAACCGAGCTGCCGCTCAAGGACGGTGATCTGGTGGCGCAGGAACAGGATCTCCGATTCCTTCTCGCAATCGCTCATCGGCAACAGCCGCACCGCCGCGAAGGCACGGGTGACCGCCAGGAAGGCGAAGCGCCGCAACACAGGTGATCATCCTGCCGCAACCCGGCCACCGGGCTCTGAACTGCGTGGATGACATTCGCGGCAGACGCAGGGGCGAGGCCAGAGATATCAGGACTGCTTTGACATTAGATAAGAAATCCTTCAGTATCCTCTTCATGCCACGCACCACCCTTGCCTCCGCCACCACCAACGGTCACTGCCTCGTGCTGATCGGCGTGGCGCTGATGTGCGTGTCGGACACCCACTGTCGCTGACGCCGGTCCTCTCCGGTCGCGTCGAGGCACTGCCTCCGCGGCGGGACGGCTGAACCGGGCGCCCCAGGCTGCCCGGTCCGACTCTGGTCCTGCTCCGTCTTCTCCCAGTCCTCTCCCAGTCTTCTTCCGGGGCCGCACACCGGCCTCCGTACTCGTCGCAGTGAAGTGAAAGGCACCCCAACAGTCATGTCGCGCTCTCATATACCGGGCGGCCTGCGCGCCGTCTCCTCCGTCGCCCTGGTCTCCGCGATCCTGGTGACGGTGGCGGCCTGCGGCCCGAAGGCGACCGGCTCCAGCGCCGACGCGACCGCGCACCAGGGCGGTACTCTCACCGTCCTCGACGAGAACCCGCAGACCGACTTCGACCCGGCGCGGCTCTACACCACCGGCGGCGGGGACGTGCCCGGGCTGGTCTTCCGCACCCTGACCACCCGCGCCCACGTCAGCGGCGCCGCCGGCACGAAGGTCGTCCCGGACCTGGCCACCGACACCGGCGAGCCCTCCGACAACGCCACGGTGTGGACGTACCACCTCAAGCCGGGGCTGAAGTTCGAGGACGGTACACCGATCGCCGCTGCCGACATCAAGTACGGCATCGAGCGCAGCTTCGCCCCCGAACTCTCCGGCGGCCCCTCGTACCTGCGGGACTGGCTGGTGGGCGGTGCCAGCTATCAGGGTCCGTACCAGAACAAGCAGGGCCTGGCCTCGATCGCGACGCCCGACGCCGCCACGATCGTCTTCCACCTCACCAAGCCCGAGGGCGACTTCCCCTACCTGGCAACGATGACGCAGTTCTCGCCGGTACCGCAGGCCAAGGACACCGGGGCGAACTACTACAAGCACCCGATCTCCTCCGGTCCCTACGAGGTGACGGAGAACCAGAACAACGGCACCACCATGGCGTTCAAGCGCAACCCGTACTGGAGCGCCGCCACCGACAGCCAGCGCAAGGCCTACCCGGACGTCATCGACTACGACTCGGGCCTGGACCCCGCGGTGATCAACCAGCGGCTGTCCACCAGTTCGGGCTCGGACGCCGCGGCCGTGACCACGGACACCAACCTCGGCCCCTCGGAGCTGGCGCAGATCGCCGGCAACAAGGGCCTCGCCTCCCGGGTCGGCACGGGGCACTTCGGCGAGACCTACTACATCGCCTTCAACCCAAAGGTGAAGCCCTTCGACAACCCGAAGGTGCGCGAGGCGATCTCCTACGCGATCAACCGCACCGCGGTCGTGGACGCGGCGGGCGGTTCCGCGCTGGCCACCGCCGCCACCACCTTCCTGCCGAACCAGGCGGCCTTCGGCTACACGCCGTACGACTGGTTCCCGGCGGGCGCGAGCGGCAACGCCGCCCAGGCCAAGCAGCTGCTGGCGCAGGCGGGTTACCCGAACGGGATCACGGTCACGCTGACCCACGACGCCTCGGACGGCAGCTACACCGGACCGGCGATCGCCACGGCCGTGCAGGCCGGGCTGAAGTCCGCCGGGATCACCGTCAAGCTCAACCCGGTCCAGGACAGCGACTACTCCTCGCTGGTGAACTCGGTGAACACCGAGCCCGGGATGTACCTGGCCAGCTGGGGAGCCGACTGGCCCAGCGGAGGCCCGTTCCTAGCGCCGGTCTTCGACGGACGGCAGATCGTCACCGACGGCGCCAACTTCAACAACGCGCAGCTGAACGACCCCGCGGTGAACGCCGAGATCGACCGGATCAACGCGATCACCGACCACGCCCAGGCCGCCCAGGCTTGGGGCGCGCTGGACAAGAAGCTCGGCCAGGACGCCTACACCGTCCCGCTGCTGCACCCGGTCTACGAGCGGCTGTACGGCACGGACATCCGCAATGTCGTGATCAATGACTGGGACGGCCGCCTCGACGTCTCCGACGTCGCGGTGAAGTAGCAGCAAGGAAGCAGCAGGGGAAGCAGCAGTAGGGGAACTGGCGATCCGTCATGAGCATTGAGGAATACCCCCGGGTGGAGTCCGCCGGGGTGCTGGTGTGGCGGCGGCTGCGCTCCAGCCGGGCCGCGATGGCCGGGCTCGTGGTGCTGGCCCTGCTGGTCGTCGTCGCGGTGGCCGCGCCGTTGTTGTCCGCGATCGAGGGACAGGACCCGACGACGTATCACGACGGGCTGCTGAACTCGGCGCTCGGCGGCGTGCCCACGGGATCGCTCGGAGGGATCGACTCCACCCACTGGCTCGGAGTCGAGCCCGGCACCGGGCGGGACCTGTTCGCCCGGCTGGTCTACGGCGCCCAGATCTCGCTGTTGGTGGCGGTCGGTTCGACCTTCGTCCAGGTGGTGGTCGGGATGGCTGCGGGGCTGGCCGCCGGGCTCGGTAACCGGCTCGCGGACCAGGTGATCGGCAACCTCAGCGACATCGTGCTGGCGCTGCCCTCGCTGGTGTTCGCCATCGCGCTGATGGCCGTGGTCCCCTCCTCCTTCCCCCGGCCGCTGCTGCTGATGCTGGTCATCGGCCTGCTCGGCTGGGGCGGAACGGCACGGGTGGTCCGCGCGCAGACCCTCACGCTCAAGGAGCTCGACTACGTCGCCGCCGCCCGGCTGGGCGGCTCCGGCACCTGGCGGATCGCCCGGCGCGAGCTGCTGCCCCCGCTGGCCGCGCCGGTGATCACGTACGCCGCGCTGTTGCTGCCGTCCAACGTGGTGAGCGAGGCAGGTCTGTCCTTCCTCGGCGTCGGCGTCAAGCCGCCCACCTCCTCCTGGGGCCAGATGCTCTCCTCGGCGACCACCTGGTTCCAGTCCGATCCGATGTACGTCCTGCTGCCCGCCGCGCTGTTGTTCGTCACCACCCTCTCCTTCACGGTGGTCGGCGACGCCGTCCGCACCGCGCTCGACCCGCGGGCCGCCTCGCGGTTGCGGGTGGGCGTCGAGCGGCCACGCCGCGGCAAGCGGCGGCAGAAGTCCCAGACGTCCCAGGCGTCCCAGACGTCCCAGACCGGGGAGGCCGCCGCATGAACGGGCTGAGCCGATTCGTGCTGCGCCGGCTGCTCGGCATGGTCGCCGTGCTGCTGGTGCTGTCCGTCGCCGTCTACGCGGCGTTCTACCTGGTGCCCGCCGACCCGGCGCAGCTGGCCTGCGGCCCCAGGTGCAGCCCGGCGCAGGTGGCGCAGGTGCGCGACCAGCTGGGGCTCGACGCCCCGGTGTGGGCGCAGTACGGGCACTTCGTTCAAGGCATCTTCGCCGGACGGGACTTCGGGACCGGTTCGGCCTCGGTGCACTGCGACGCGCCGTGCCTGGGGATCTCCTACAAGACCGGCGAGCAGGTCACCACCATGCTGTGGGACAGGCTGCCGGTGACCGCCTCGCTCGCCTTCGGCGCCATGGTGCTCTGGCTGCTGCTGGGCGTCGCCTCCGGACTGCTGTCCGTGCTGCGCCGGGGCCGGCTGACCGAGCGGGCGCTGACCGCGCTCACCCTGGCCGGCAATGCCACCCCGGTCTTCGTCATCGGACTGCTGCTCCTGCTGCTCTTCTGCGCCTATCTGCAGTGGCTGCCCTTCCCGAGCTATGTCGGGCTCACCCAGGATCCGCAGCAGTGGTTCTGGGGACTGCTGCTGCCCTGGGTCTCGCTGGCGTTGATCGAGTCCGCCAAGTACGCCCGGCTGACCCGCTCCTCAATGCTGGAGACCCTGGCCGAGGACCACATCCGCACCTTCCGCGCCTACGGTGTCGCCGAGCGCCGACTGGTCACCCGGCACGCCCTGCGCGGGGCGCTCACCCCGGTGATCGCGCTCAGCGCGCTCGACCTGGGCACCATGTTCGGCTCCGCGGTGCTGACCGAGTCGCTCTTCGGCCTGCCGGGGCTCGGCAAGCTGCTGGTCTCCTCGGTGGCGATCGTGGACCTGCCGGTGGTGGTGGGCCTGGTGCTGGTCACCGGGTTCTGCGTGGTACTGGCCAACGCCGTCGCCGACCTCCTGTACGCGACGGCCGACCGACGGGTGGTGCTGTCGTGACCGAAAAGCTCAGGACTGAAGAGCTCAGGACTGGAGAGCTCATGACCGATCAGCCGGCGACCGAGCCGTTGGCGACCGAGCACCTGGTGGAGGTCCGCGACCTCACCGTGGACTTCCCGGTGGACGGCGGCAGCACCGTGCGCGCGGTGGACGGACTCTCCTTCGACCTGGCGCCGGGCGCCGCGCTCGGCATCGTCGGCGAGTCCGGCTCGGGCAAGTCGACGGCGGCCTACGCGCTGCTCGGGCTGCATCGCGGCACCGGCGCGGCGACCGGCGGCAGCGTGCGCGTCGCGGGAGTCGACCCGCTCGGCGCACCCGAGGCCGAACTGCGGCGGCTGCGTGGCGGTTTGGCCGCCATGGTCTTCCAAGACCCGCTCTCCTCGCTCGACCCCTACTACTCCGTCGGCGACCAGATCGCCGAGGTGTACCGGGTGCACAACCGCGTCTCCCGCCGGGCTGCGCGGCAGCGCGCCGTCGAGGTGCTCGACCGGGTGGGCATCCCCGACGCGGCCCGCCGCGCCCGCTCCCGCCCGCACGAGTTCAGCGGCGGAATGCGCCAACGCGCCCTCCTCGCCATGGCCTTGGCCTGCGAACCCCGTCTGATCGTCGCGGACGAGCCGACCACCGCGCTGGACGTCACCGTCCAGGCCCAGATCCTCGACCTGCTCCACGAGCTGCGCGCCGAGACCGGGGCCGGGCTGCTGCTGGTCACCCACGACCTGGGCGTGGTGGCCGGCAGCGTGGACCGGGTCCTGGTGATGCGGGACGGCCGTGCGGTCGAACTCGGCCCGGTGGCCGAGGTGCTGGGCTCCCCGCGCGAGGAGTACACCCGCGAGCTGCTGGACGCGGTGCCGCGGGTCGAGACGGCGCGCCGCGAGGCCGTCGAGTTGCGCGGGACCGACCAGCCGGACGAAACGGACGGGCTGGACGGGCTGGACGAGCCGGGCGACGACCGTCCCGTCCTGCTGGAGGCAGTCGACCTGCGCAAGGAGTTCCGCCGCCGTGGCGCGCCGACCGTGAACGCCGTCGACGGCGTCTCGCTGACTGTGCGTCAGGGCGAGACCCTCGGCGTGGTCGGCGAATCCGGCAGCGGCAAGACCACGCTGGGCCGGATGCTGGTACGGCTGCTGGACCCCAGCGGCGGACGGCTGGTCTACGACGGCCGCGAGATCGGACGGGCGAGCGAGCGCGAACTGCGGCCGGTACGCGGCGAACTGCAGATGGTCTTCCAGGACCCGGTCTCCTCCCTCAACCCGCGCCGCTCGATCGGCGAGTCCATCGCCGACCCGCTGCGCGCGGCGGGAGAGCGCGACGACCGGGCGATCGCCGGGCGGGTCCGCGAGCTGCTCGACCTGGTCGGTCTCAACCCCGACTGGTACAACCGGTATCCGCACGAGTTCTCCGGCGGCCAGCGCCAGCGGGTCGGCATCGCCCGGGCGTTGGCCCCGCGCCCGCGCCTGCTGGTCTGCGACGAGCCGGTCTCCGCACTGGACGTCACCACGCAGGCCCAGGTGGTGGAGCTGCTCGGCCGCCTGCAACGGGAGTTGGGGCTCTCGCTGGTCTTCATCGCCCACGACCTCGCGGTGGTGCGCCAGGTGAGCGACCGGGTCGCGGTGATGCGCCGAGGGCAGGTCGTGGAGTCGGGACCTGCCGAGCGGGTCTTCACCGCACCACAGCACGCCTACACCCGCAGGCTCCTGGAGGCGGTCCCGGTCCTGGACCCCGCGCTGTCCGCCGAACGGCGCGCGGCCCGGGCGGTGCCCGCCCTCGAAGCCACCGGCTGAGCGCCGGCCGCGCGCCGGGCACCACATCGTGAAGACGACGGTCGTTGTCCTCGAAGCTTCCCAGGTGACCTGGCTTGTAGGGTGGCGTGGAACATCTCTGATCTGATTCCTGAGGGAGGGCCCGGTGCGCGCCCGTCGGTGGATATGTGTGGTCGCTGGAGTCGTCGCGCTGAGCAGCCCGACGGTCGCGTATGCCCGTGGTGGCAGCGGTAGTCACGGGTTCGGCGGGGGCGGGAGCAGCCATGGTGGTGGCTTCCACGGGTCGACCAGCGGCGGCTTCGGCCACGGTTTCGGCGGCGGCTTCGGAGTCGGCCTTGGAGTCGGCGGCGGTGGGATCTTCCCCTTGCTGTTGATCGTGGCTGTGGTCCTCCTGATCTTGTGGCTCAGGTCCCAGCGCCGGAAGGCGGGGCAGGCAGCCGGTCTGAACACGGTGTCGGACCGCACGGCGCACCGCGCGGACGCACAGGCGCGCGACCGCGCCGCCCAGGTCGGGGCCCGGGTCGATGCGCTCGCCGACACGGATGCGACCTTCGACCGCGGTGCGCTCGAGCGCCGCGCTGTCTGGTTGTACGTGACTGCCCAACGGGCCTGGACGGAACGCGATCACGCCACCCTGCAGCAGATCCTGTCCCCGGTGCTCTACGGCAAGTGGGCTGACGAGCTGCGCGATTACGCGTCACGTGGCGAGGTCAACGTCGTGGAGGTCCTCTCCGGCCCGGTGGTCGAGTTGGTCGATGTCGCGAACCGTGCAGGTGAGGTGAACGACACCGTCACCTTCCGGATCACCGCGACGCTCAACGACTACGTCCGCCGCAACTACGGCCCAGACGACATGCGCAAGGACGGCTCGACGCGCCCGGTCGAGTACTGGACGCTGCGCAAGAGCAGCGCCGGGGAGTGGATCGTGTCGTCGGTGGAGCAGGCGGCCGAGGGTGCACACCACCTGACCAGCGCCATCGAGACGGACGGCTGGGATCAGAAGGAGGTCGCTCGGGAAGCGGTGCTCGAGGTGGCCGGGAAGACCGCGGTCAAGGGTGTAAGCGACATCCTGTCGCTGACCAGTATTTCGTGGAGCACGGATGCCGACGCCGCCGTCGGCGATCTGAGCGTGCTCGACGGCCGGTTCGACAAGTCGGTTCTCGAGGTCCCCGTCGAGCGGTTCCTCGAGGAGTGGGTCATGAACGACGGCAGCCTCGACTTCACGTCCGTACGCACGCCCAGTCGAACCGTCATGCGTGACGCTGTCATCACGTCGGTCAAGGTGCGCTCGCTGGTCTCGCGCAACCCCATCGTGTTCCGTGTCGCGGTCGACGCAGAGGGCGTCTACTACGAGGTCGACCGCCGAAGCGAGCAGGTGCTCCGCGGTGACGCACGCAAGCGCGGGCCGATCACCTTCTCGTTCGATCTGCGGCTGGACGACACGTCGACCAAAGCGTGGACAGTGATCGCCGCCGACGTGGCCTGATCGAGGTCCCGGCCGTCCCCCCACGGCCGGGACACTCCATCGCTCACGCGAGTGATCCAGCCGCCGATTCTGTCGGACCTGCCCGCACCCGGAGCACCTCCGTCTGGAGGGTGTCGCCACCCCCGACCAGAGGTTTTCCGGTCCAAGGAGTGCGCGACGCGCCGATAACGCCACGGGGAGATCTCGCGGCGCAGGCGGCAGTCCCGCGGACCGGTTCGGAGGGTCAGCCGCCTGCCGGGCGCCACATCGTGGTGACGACATGGCCGTTCGGCATCCTCAGCTCGCCGTTCGGGACGAAGCCGACGGCGGCGTAGCGCTTGTCGTTGGCCGCGGGGTTGCTGGATTCCAGGTAGGCGGGCATGTTGAGCTCGTCGATCCGAGCCAGGCTCTCGCGGAGCAGTGCCATGCCCAGCCCCTTGCCGCGGTGGGCGTCGTGGGTGCCGAGCAGACTCAGGTAGAAGTGCGGCTCGCGCGGGCGGGCCGCCGCCATCGGCTCCAGGACCCCCAAGATCACCGCGGCCGTCTCCCTGTCGGTGATCTCGAGCAGGAAGTCAGCGAAACCGTGCTCCTCCTGCTCGGTGAGCTCTGTGCCGCCCGGCGGGATCCACACCGCGGCGGCCTCCACCTGTTCGCTGACCAGAAGCCACGGGTAGCGCAGCGCGGAGGTGGCCATAAGCCGCCACAGTGCACCCGCCTGCGTCGCCCGCCGCCCGGGATCAGGGAAGGCCGGCCCCCACACCGGGTCCTCGAAGAAAGCGGTGGTCAGCGTGGCGACGACGGCATCCGTCTCGTCGGCGCGCGCCGTCCGTACGGACAAGGACTGGGCTTGGTCGCTCATCCCGCCACGATAGTTCAGCGCGCCTGCCAGGCGGGGTTCGTCATGGCCTGGGCAGCAGGCCGGCCGCCTGCACCGCCGAGGTCGGCGGTCAGCGGGGGTAACCGGCCTCCATCCAGGCCTGGAATTCTCGCGTCCGCTCGGGTGGCCAGGCGCCGTCGCAGGGCATGACGCCCTGCGCGAGCGCCTGGTGGATCCTTTCGGCGTTGGCACGTACATCCTGGTAGGAGGACAGGTCGAAAGCCTTCGACATCGCTTCGATGTCCTTCGCCCGAAAGAGGGGCCTGATGTCCCGTTCGAAACTCGGTTCCTGTTGGCTCACGGCCTTGTCTCCTTCGGTTGACGCATGGCGGGGGCGTCCGCGGATTCCGGTCGAGGATGGCGCAGTTCGATCAGCGCGGCCACCGCAGGCCGCACTGCGGGGCACACCGCTCCTGCCTGCCCGCCCGGCGGCAACGCCGCCGGCAGTTCAGTGACCGCCGGAACCGGCGGATGCGCTGGGCGCGGAGGTCGGCGTATCGCTCGGTGTGGGGCTGGGGTTCGGGGTTGGGCTCCGAGCGGGGATCGTGGCCGGTCCGGCCGGAGAGGTGCTGACGGCAGAACTCGGCGACGCGGTCTGGTGAGCGGCACTCGTGCCGCCGACGCCGCCGCTTCCCCCGTTGCCCGCAGGGGGCGAGGTGGACGGTGCGAGGGACGGGGTCGCCGACGGCCCCGCTGATCGGGACGCCGACGGAGCAGGAGAAACCGACGGTGATGGAGAAGGTGTGCCGTGGCCAGAAGCCGTGGGGGACACGATCGGGGCCGCCGGGATCTGCCGGGCCGAGGTCCCGCTCAGCAACAGCGGTGTCACCACGGCCGCGGCCGCGGCCAGCACCAGACCGCCTCCGCCGGCCACGGCGCGCAACCGCTTACGCCAGGTCGCACCGCGCCGGATCTGCTCGAATGTGCCGGGGGGCGGCATCAGCAGCACCGGGTCCGGTTGCAGCAACGCGGACAGCTGGCTGTCGCGCTCGTCCTCCGGATCCTCAACGCGCGTGATCAAGATGTCCTCCAAGCTTGGCACGCAGCAGTTCCCTGGCTGCGTGCAGATCGGCCCTGACGGTTCCTTCCTTACGCCCTGTCAGCGCGGATATCTCCCGGACCGGCAGATCGGCGTAGTAGTACAGCAGCACCGGGGTGCGCAGGCGTTCCGGCAGCGACTGCGCCAACAGCCGCACGGACATGTCGGCGTGCTCGCCCTGCGCCCCGACGAAGGCCTCGGTGGACGCCTGGCGCATGGCCCGCCGCTCGCGTTCGAGTTTCCGCCAGTGGTCGCGGACCAGGTTCGCTGCCGTCACATAGAGAAAACCGCGCGGCTCTTCCACCTTGGTCCAGCGGGCCCAGAGGCGGGTGAACGCCTCCGCGGCGATCTCGTGGGCGGTCCCGTCATCGTCCGTCAGATGGCGGCACCAGCCGGCGAGGCCGGGGTAGATGGCAGCGAACAGCTCGGACGCTGCGGCGTCCTGGGACCTGCTCAACGTTCTCCAGGGCTGTGCGAGGGGGTCCGGTGGGTGGGGCGTGCGGCACCGCGCACCCCACCCACCGGCTGACTGACTGTTGCTAGCGACCGATCACTCTCCGGGGTCCAGCGACGCGAAGACGAGCACATTGTCGAGGTAGCCGTGTCCGCTGCTGTCCCGGGGACCGCCGCAGGTGATCAGACGCAGTTCGGGGCGGTCGACGTTCCCGTAGACCTCGCTCGTCGGAAACTGCGCCTTGCTGACGGTCTGCACCTTGTACACGGTGAAGGCTGCCGAGGCTCCGTCCTGGAGCCGCACGGTGACACGGTCGCCGCTCCTGAGTCTGGCCAGGTGCAGGAAGACTCCGTTGCCGAACTGACCCACCGTCACATGCGCCAGGATCACCGACGGACCCACCTGGCCCGGCGTAGGCGACCCCTGGTACCAGCCGGCCGGCGCGTTCGCCTCGATCGGGGGCACCTGTACGGTCCCGTCGGCATCAAGCCCCAGTCGCATGACAGGCGTATCGACCCCGATGACGGGAATCTCCAGCCGCACTGGCGCCGAGCGCGCCAGCGCGCGCGCAGACGTCCCGTCGGCCGGAGCCCCTGGAGTCCCGACCGGCGTCTGCAGCGGCGCACCGGCAGGGCTGCTCGCGACTGTCGAGGCCCCGACCGCGGACGACGAGTCGGCGGCGCATCCGGAGGCCAGCGACACGACCGCAAGGCTCAGCACAGCCAGCCACGCGCCTGCGTACTTCACCGACACGGATCAGGCCCGGGTCTTGCGGCGGCGCAAGACCAGCAGGCCGGCCCCGCCGACCAGCACCGCTCCAGCGACTGCCGCCTCGGTCACGGCGGTGTCCCCGGCACCCTGTCCCGCGACCGGTGCGACCCCGGTGTCGGGCGCACCGCTGGGCACGGCACCGACCTGGCCGCTGGCGGCGGACTGCGAGGGCGCGACGGTCGGCGTGCCGCCCACACCACCCGAACCCCCCGCCTGCGAGGGCGACGCGCTCGGCGCGGCACTGGGAGTGCCGCTCGTCGCGGCGCTCGGCGCGGCAGTGGGAGTAGCGCTCGTCGCGGCGCCCGGCGCGGCGGTGGGCGTGGCGCTCGTCGCGGCGGCGGGCGCCGAGCCGGACGCGGCCAGGGCGGAACCCGCCCCACCCAGCACAACGGTGCAGGCCAGGGCCACGGAAGTGATGACAACACTTGTACGCATGAACAGCTTCCCTCTCATCGGCACGATCGACCCCGTCCAAGGGGTCGGCCGTGCTGCGTTCCTGATCGGGCGGAGAGACGAACCAGCACCGGCTCCTGCTGTAAAGAGTTGGCAAAGTTAACGGGCCGTCGCGGCTGCCACGTTGGACACCGCAGCGCCGCTGACGATCCGGAGCGGTCGACGCTGCCGCTCAAGGACAGTGATCGGCAGGCGCAGTGCCGGTTGTCGTGGAGGACTCCGCCTCGTCGGTCGTGTCGACGCGTCTCCACGTGCCGCCACCAACAAGGTCAGCCATGGATGCTCCATCAAGTCTGTTGCAGGCAGGGGCACAAGGCTCTGCCACTCGATCAGCGGCTCCCGTCAGGCAACGTGCGCCGATGCGGCTGACGGGCGATCTCGGGGGCCAGGGTCTCGGCGACGCCTCGCCCGTGGCCGTCAGGCAGTGGGTAGCCGCGGGGTGCCGCCTGGGGCAGAAGGGTGGTCGAGCGGGGGCGGGTCAGGCGGCGAGGCGGGCGGCGTCGCGGGCCGGGTCGATCAGGGTGACGGCCGCGAGCGCGCCCACCAGCAGGAGGACGCCCGAGACCACGATGGCGGTCTGGTAGCCGGTCGCCCCCTGGCTGTCGACGAGCTTTCCGACAATGGCCGGGGCGATCAGACCCGCGGTGGTGACCACGGCGTTCATCGTGCCCAGGGCACCGCCGCGCCGGGCGGGCGGGACAAGTTCGGCGACGGTGGTGACCGCGACGGTCGCGAAGGATCCCCCCAGCCCGAAGCCGACGACCAGCAGCGCCGTCTTCGCTCCGGCGCCGGGCGCCAGGGGAAGGGCCAGGCAGGCAGCGGCCCCGAGCGCCAGCAGGCCGCCGCCGACCCCGCCACGCGACCAGCGGCTGCCGACGCCGCGTCGCATCAGCCAGCCGGTGAGGGCCGCCTGGCCCAGGAGCGCGAAGGCTCCCAGGAGCCACGGCAGAGCGACGAGCTGTCCGGAGACGGCGGCGGAGTGACCGAGACCGTTGCTCAGGTAGGAGGGCATCCAGACGAGCATCAGTGCCACGCACCAGTAGGTGGCGAAGTAGGCGACGGTGGTACCGATCCAGGTACGGCTGCCGAAGATCCGACGGTACGGGAGCCTCGCTGCGGAGCCGCCGGACTCGGCAGGCTCGGCGGATTCGGCGCACGGCGAGTCCGGGGTGCCGACGCGGTGCGTCCCGTGGCCGCCGAACACGGCCCACAACACGGCCCACACCGCACCGGCGGCCGCGACCACCCACAGCGCGGCGCGCCAGCCGTGGTGTCCGATGACCCAGGTCAGACCAGGAGCGGTGATGATCACGCCGAGCGTGATGCCCAGGGTCACCAGGGCCCCGGGCAGGTTCCGGCGGTGATTGGGGAAGAAGGACAGCGCGGTCTGCTGGGCGACCGGGAACGCGGGCCCCTCGGCGGCCCCGAGCACGATCCGCGAGCCGACCAGCACGGCCAGACCGCCGCCCAGAGCCGCGGGCACCTGCGCGAGTGACCAGAGCACGGCCATGCCCAGCAGCAGCCACTTCGGTCGCACCCGGTCCGACAGCAGGCCCGCGGCGACCGCAGCCACCGAGAACAGCAGGAAGAAGGCGCTGTTGGCGAGCCCGAACTGGGTGGCGGAGAGCCCCATGTCCGCGCGGATCTGGTCGGCTGCGAGGCCGAACACGGACTTGTCCGCGAAGTTCACCATCATGAAGAGCACGAGGAGGCCGGTGACGACCCAGGCGCGGGTGCCGGGTCCCCGATCGGTTGCCGGGTCTGCGCGGAGCGTTCTGGCGGGTGTGTCGGCGGCTGTCACCGGAGTCCTCCGAGAGTGTGCTGGTCAGGGGCGCGGACAACGCCGACAGCGGACGCGCCACGGCGCGGACCGGGCGCGGGGTGGCCGCTGCGGTGCTCACGGATTCAGGACAGCGGGGCTCCGGCGATCGCGATGCGCTCCATGACGCGGCGCTGCGGGTAGTAGTCGTTGATCGCGTAGTGCTGGACCGCGATGTTGTCCCAGATGGCGACGGAGTCCGGCTGCCAGTGGAAGCGCACCTGGAACTCGGGGATCCGGGCCTGCAGCACGAGCTCGTTGAGCAGGTCCTGGCTCTCGGCGTCGGAGAGGCCGCCGATCCGCGTGGTGAAGGGCTCGTTGACGTACAGCACCCTCCGTCCGGACTGCGGGTGGCGGACGACCACCGGGTGCTGCACGGCCGGCAGGGTCTTGCGGAGCCCGGCGATCTGCTCCTCCGTCATGAACGAACCCCAGGTCGGCACCCAGTCGTGCTCCGCGGTCAGCCCCTCGATCCGGGCCTTCATCTCCTCGCTGAGGTTGTCGTACGCGACCCCCATGTCCGCCCACATGGTGTCGCCGCCGGCATCCGGCACCTCGACGGCACGCAGGACCGAACCCAAGGCGGGCGCGGCCATGAAGGAGTGGTCGCTGTGCCAGATGTTCTCGTTACCGACCGCCATCGCGTCCTTGGCCAGCCGCGAGACGCCCGGGGTGTCCCCCGTCGGGAAGAACGGGTTCGCCTCCGGCTCGCCCCAGACCCCGGCGAGCGCCAGGTGGCGCTCCGGCCCGAAGTCGCGCTGACCGCGGAAGAAGATCACCTTCCACTCCAGCAGCGCCTGCCGCAGCTCGCCGGCGAGATCCTCACCGATCGGCTGCGCGAGGTCGACACCGCTGATCTCGGCACCGATGTGCGGGGTGAGCGGGGAGATGTCCAGGATCCGGTACTCGGCCGCCGGGGCTCCGGGGGCGGTGCGGTCCAGGACCCGGCGCCCGAAGTGGATCAGGGGCTTGTCCAGGACGGATGCGGGCGCGGCAGACGTGGCCATGGGGTACCTCCAAGGGGCGACCACTGATTCGTTACCGGAAGTATCGATATCTGCGGCGCACTCGGCAAGGGTCTGCGGGTCTTAATTTCGTTACCTGTGGTAATCATTCTCCGGGCTCACGACCGACACCCTGCGTCGGCCCGTATCCTCGGACCATGGTCGGCACACAGGCACTGGGGGTCGAGCGGGGGCCGGGGCGTCCGCGGGAGGCACGTGTCACCAGCGCGGCCATGAAGGCCGTGATCGAGCTGATAACCGAGCAGGGTGTCGCGGCCGTCACCATGGACGCGGTGGCCGCGCGAGCCGGGGTGAGCAAGCCCGCGATCTATCGTCGCTGGCCGTCCAAGCAGGCCCTGATCGTCGCGGCTGCCGAGAGCCGCATCGGGCCGCTCTCGGTGCCGGACCAGGGAGATCTCCGGGCGGAGCTGCGCGAAGTGTTCACCGCGCGATTGGCGTCCTACCGGCTGCCGGGAACCGACCGACTGCTGACCGAGTTGATCGGCGCGGCCAGAAGGGGCAGCCTCGACCGGGAGGCGTACACCGCGTACGAAGACCGCGTGACGAGTGAGACCCGGATCATTCTCGAGCGCGGACTGGTCCGTGGTGAAGTGAGGTCGGACGTCGACATCCGGTCTGCGGCCACGCTCGTGGCGGCGCCGCTGGTCTACCGGCTGCTGGCGGAACGCGAGCTGCCCGACGGACGTTTCGTGGACGACCTGGTCGAGCTCATCGTCCGTGCGGTCGCACCCTCGGACCCGTAGGAGGCGCCGCCGGGCCCCATGAGGCGCTGACGCGCGACACTGCTCGGCAGGCGCAGGTCGGCCGATCGGCACACCATGGAATGGCCACGTTCTGCAGCCCCTCACTCGAGAAGCCTCGGCCATCCGGACCCCGTTGCCTTCTCCGGGAGGAGAAGGGAGGCGGTGGCCACGCCATCATTCGAGCCGCAGCCACCGGGGCCCGGGCTCGGTACGCGGAATCCACTGAGGCGCCGCAGTGACTTCCTCCGGGGCTGGTTGCGGGCGCTCTTGGTCGTGAGCCTGGCCGTCACCGCCGCCCTGTGCGTCCTGCTGGGCCTCCACTTCTACGCCGCCGACCGCGCTTCCGTGGTCCGGCACGCCGAGCGACTGCATCGGGTCACCGCGGAAGCCGTGGCACAACCCTTGCCCGGCGGCGCCGGAGCGAGGATCGCGACGCTCGACTGGACTGACGCTTCCGGCAAGCACATCGTGCAGGACCCGGTTCCGGCCACGACGAGGCCGGGCGACCACGTGGTCCTCTGGGTCGACCGGAACGACGTCCCGCAGGCGGCCCCGCCTGGGGCAGCCCAGAGCGCGGGAACCGCCGTGGCGTACGCGATGGCGGCGTTCGCCGGGTGCGCCACGCTCCTGGTCGGCGGACACGCCTGGGCCGGGCAGGCACTGAACCGGCGAGTGGAGCGGTCCTGGGAGGACGAGTGGGCTCAGGTCGAGCCGGAGTGGAACCACCGGAGCTGAGCCGACAGGAAGCAGCCGCGGCGGCCCCTCACGCCGCCCCGTGATCGCGCAGGCCCGCGTCGCGTCGGCCGACCCGGCGCCAGATGGCTCGCTGGACCTTGAGCGTGAGTGTGCCGACCGCGATCAACACCACGATGTTGACAAGTAGTTGGACCAACGATCCGCGAGCCTCGCTCCAGCTGCCGAATGCCGTCGAGACGCCGATGTCCGCGGCCGCCGGGATGGTGGTGACGGAGATGAAGACTCCGAGCAGCGCACTCGTCCTGGCTTCCGTCAGCGAGACGACGCCCACGATTCCGGCCAGCGCCGCGACCGCGAACGAGAAGAAGTCGGGCGTGTCGATCAAATGGGAGACGGGGCGTAGTCCGACGCTGAACGCCTTCGACTGGAACCCGCATCCGCGGATCAGCAGGCTGAACAGGAACGTGGCGACGATGGCCAGCAGGAAGCCGACGAGCAGCGCGGCCAGGCCTTGGCGGATCCTGGGCCGCGAGCGCTGGTCGATGCCGAGCGCGATGCTCACGATGGCCCCGTACTCGGGCCCGACGACCATCGCGGCGACGATGAGGATCTGGGAGTTGGTGACGATCCCCACAGCTCCGAGCAGGCCCGCGACGACCAGGTAGAGGTAGAAGCTCGGCGCGTACGTCCCCTCCGCGCGGATGCGGGCCTCGACCTGTTCCCAGACCGGCGCGTTGCCGAGCGCGCCGAGTCTGCCGGCTCTGATCTCGTCGGCCCGATCGGAGAAGGCCATGTCCACCGGCTCGATGACGATCGAGCCGCGCCGGTCCAAGCGCAGGACACGCAGGCGGCGCAGGACCTCGTTCGCCCCTCCGGTCAGCACGTCGCACACGATCTGGTCGCCGTCCGGGTTTCGCGCGGCTTCCCTCTGGACGACCAGGTTGAGCACGCTCGGCTCACTGCCGAGGATCTCGAGCGCCCGCTCAGTGAGATCCGCGGGGCTGACAAGGCGGACATGGATCATGTCCATGCAGAACCTCCGCGTTCCGTCGTCGCACTCTCCGCACCCTGCGGTCACCTCCAGTAACAGCGCGGCCGCGGAAATCGGCAATCCAAGCTCCGCCGCAGGCCAGGCGGGACCGCCGCTCCTGTCCGATATTGGATCGTGCCGGCAGTACGACCGGGAACTGACGGGAAACGGACCAGTCCATGGACACCCACACGCAGCCAGGGCCCTCGGGCGCAGGGCGGATGAGCCCGGACGACTTCCGGGCACTGTACGAGCGTCTGAGCGGGCAGTCCTCCGGCGGTGCTCGTGGCGCCCTGGACATCATCACGCCGGAGCGGGTTCGGGCAGCGGCCGCCGAGGTCCGCACCGGCCGGACCGTGACCCTGGCCGCGCCGGTGGAGACCGACCCCGGACCCGACAATCCGCAGCCCGCCGGTCATCGGTTCACCAGTCCGCCCGAAGACCAGGCAGCACCCGTCGGGCTGCACTTCGCGACAGACCACTTCAGCATGAACGTGCACGGCGACGCCGACAGCCACCTGGACGCGCTCTGCCATGTGGTCTACGACGGCACCCTGTACGGCGGTGTCCCCGCGGACACCCTGAAGCCGACCGGAGCCACCGCCCTCTCCGTCGAGATCGCCCACGACGGGATCGTCGGGCGCGGCGTGCTGCTCGACATCCCACGGCTGCGTGGCGTGCCCTGGCTCGAACCGGGCGACCATGTGACGTACGGCGACCTCGTCGCCGCAGAGACGGCCCAGCGGGTCAGGGTCGGCGAGGGCGACCTGCTCTTCGTCCGCGTCGGCCACCGACGCCGGCGCACTGAATCCGGACCCTGGGACTCGGCAACCGCCCGCGCCGGGCTCCACCCCACCGCCATGGAGTTCCTGGCGGAGCGTCGCGTGGCGGTGCTGGGCAGTGACAGCAACAACGACACGGCCCGCAGTTCGACGGACGGCGTCGACTTCCCCGTGCACGTCCTCGGGATCCATGCTCTCGGGGTCCACCTCCTCGACTACCTCCAGTTCGAGGACCTGCTGACGGTCTGTGAGCAGGAGGACCGCTGGTCGTTCCTGTGCGTCGTCGCGCCGCTGCGCCTGCCGGGGGCCACCGGCTCCCCCGTCAATCCGATCGCGATTCTCTGAGGAGCCGGTGCGTTCGAGTGAACGAACGCCCCGCCCCGATGCCCGACTCGCCCAGGGGAGCAGCGCCCGATAGCTTGCGATTTGACATGGATTGGCCGCGCCGCGGCGAGGCCGACGACCTGAGGACGGAGGCCAGCATGGCCGACGATCAGCACTACGACGTCATCGTCATCGGAACCGGCGCGGGCGGAGGCACCCTCGCCCACCGGCTCGCCGGCTCGGGCAAGCGGGTCCTGATCCTGGAACGCGGCGGCTACCTGCCGCGGGAACGTGACAACTGGGAGTCCACGGCCGTCTTCGTCAAGGGCAAGTACCTCGCCCCTGAGGCCTGGTACGACAAACACGGCAACGAGTTCCAGCCCGAGGTCAACTACTACGTCGGCGGCAACACCAAGTTCTACGGCGCCGCCCTGTTCCGACTGCGTCCCGAGGACTTCGGCGAACTGCGGCACCACGGCGGCATCTCACCCGCCTGGCCCATCGACTACCAGGATCTGGAGCCGTACTACACCCAGGCCGAGCACCTCTACCTGGTGCACGGCCGGCACGGCGAGGACCCCGGCGAGGGCCCGGTCAGCGCGCAGTACGCCTATCCGCCGGTGGAGCACGAGCCGCGGATCCAGCAGCTCAGTGATGATCTGGAGAAGCAGGGGCTGCACCCGTTCCACCTGCCGATCGGGGTCAACCTCACCCAGGACCAGCAGGGCCGGGCCACCCATGAGAGTGTCTGCATCCGCTGCAACCGGGTGGACGGCTTTCCCTGCCTGGTACGCGGCAAGGCCGACTCGCAGGTCATCTGTGTCGAGCCGGCCCTGGAGCACGACAACGTGCGGATGGTCACCGGCGCCAACGTGCAGCGTCTGGAGACCGACGCGACCGGACGGGTCGTCACCAAGGTGGTCACCGTGCTCGACGACGGATCCACGGCCGACTTCAGCGCCGACATCGTCGTGGTCGCCTGCGGGGCCGTGAACTCCGCCGCGCTGCTGCTTCGGTCGGCGAACGACCGGCACCCGCGCGGCCTGGCCAACAGCTCGGACGTGGTGGGCCGCCACTACATGCGGCACAACAACCTCGCCCTGATGGCGGTCTCGAAGGAGCCGAACGACACCGAGTTCCAGAAGACCCTCGCGATGAACGACTGGTACCTCGGGGCGGACGACTGGGACTACCCACTCGGCGGCATCCAGATGCTGGGCAAGTCCGACGCCGACCAGATCCGCGGTGAGGCCCCGCGCTGGGCCGGCAAGGCCTCCCCGGACATGCCGTTCGACGTGCTGGCGCACCACGCGGTGGACTTCTGGCTGTGCGGTGAGGACCTACCCCAGCCGGACAACCGGGTCACCCTGGACGGCGAGGGGAGCATCCACCTGGCCCTGGACGAGAAGAACAACATCGAGGGGCTCAAGCACCTGCAGCGCAAGCTGCAGGGCATGCTGGGGCATCTGGGCATGCATCCGCACCACCTCATGCCGCACAGCCTCTACCTGCACAAGGGGATGCCCATCGGCGCCACCGCACACCAGGCGGGCACCGTCCGCTTCGGCGACGACCCGAGCAGTTCGGCCCTCGACGTCAACTGCAAGGCCCACGACCTCGACAACCTCTACGTCGTGGACACGAGCTTCTTCCCGAGCATCGGCGCGGTGAACCCGTCGCTGACCGCCATCGCCAACGCCATGCGCGTCGGTGACCACATCACCGACCGCCTGCGCTGACGACGGCTCAGCCCCGGCTCCCGCCTCCGCGCCTGCCGCCTACCCGGGCGGGGACGCGGAGGCGGGGCTGAGAAGGACGGCGATGTCTCCGGCCTGCGGCGTCGCCTGCCGGCTCTGAGTGACCGGCGTGAGCCGCCCGTCCGGGTGCACCAGGAACAGCGCGTCGTGCCCGGCAGGGATGCCGCCACCGTCGACCCGGTGCGTCACGATCCGGGCGCCGGTCTCATATCTGCGGGCCAGCTCCGGTCGGGTGAGCCCTGCTCCGAAGAGCGGCTCCCCGCCGGTGAACGGGGCGACCACGCCGTGACTGCGCGTGGGGGGCCCGAGGCGCTGGACCGGACCCTCGACGCTGCCCCGCAGGGTCACCGCGGCCAGTGCGTTGAAGTCGTCCTCCTCGGTGAGCAGCAGGACTCCGGTGATCCCTTCCAGCTCCGCGCCCTCGCCGGTGGCCGCCGCGAACAGTTCGCCCTGAGCCAGCTCCAGCCCGGCCTCGCTGATCTGCTCGCGCTGGCGGTCGCTGCCGGCCCACATCAGGACGTCCAGGCCGGCCGAACGCAGCGCCAGCCCCAGATCGACCGCCCACGGCTCCCCGCCGACCAGCAGTGGACGCGAGCGCGCCGGTCGCAGCACGTCGAGGCGCCTGGCCACGGGGAAGGCCGTCAGGCCGTAGAGCGTGACCGTGGCGACGATCACCAGAAAGGTCACCGGGAGGATCTTCTCGGCGCCACCGACGCCCTTGGTGACCAGCGTGGCCGAGAAGGTCGACGCTGTGGCCGCGGCGACGATGCCGCGCGGCGCCATCCAGCCGATGAACGCGCGCTCCCCGCGCGGGACATCGCTTCGGGCGGTGGAGAGGGCCGCGACAAGCGGCCGGACCACCAGGACCAGCGCGGCGACGAGGCCGAGCGTGGGCAGCAGCAGATGCCGCAGGGACGCGGGGGTGACCGTGGCGGAGATGGAGATGAACAGCAGCCCGATGATCAGCGACACCAGGGTCTCGAAGAACGGCCGCCGGGCCGGCAGGTCCAGGCCGGGAAGGTTGGCGAGCGCCATCCCCATCACGACCGCGGCGATCAGCCCGGTGTCGTCACGGATGGCGTCGCAGGCCGCCGCAACGCCCACCGCGGCGGCGAGTTGCACCGTCGTCCCGAGGACCTCACCGAGCCTCAGACTGCGCAAGAGCACCCAGAGCAGGGCGGCTCCCACCGCGCCCCCGAGCAGGCCGACCGCCGCACTCGCCGCGAACTGCGCCACCTGGGCGCCCAGACCCTTGTGGGTGCTGGAGATGACGCCGTGGAAGACAAGCGCGCCCAGGATGCCGCCGACCGGGTCGATCAGCGAGCCCTCCCAGACCAGGATGCGCTGCAGCCGCTCGGTCGGACGCACGAAGTTGAGCAGCGGCCCCACGACCGTCGGTCCCGAAACGACGAGGATCGCTCCCAGCATCACGGCCGAACCGGATGAGATGCCCAGGAGCGGGGCGGCGAGGGCTGCGGCGGACGCCCAGGTGACCAGTGTGCCGATCCAGATCAGCCGGACCACGACACGGCGCTTGTGTCCTTGGAGTCTGCGCAGGTCCAGTTCGAGTCCGGCATCGTAGAGGATCACTGCCACAGCCAGCGACACCATCGGGGAGAAGGCCGGGCCCAACAGGCGGTCGGGGTTGACGTCGCTGGTCAGTGCGCCGGCGGTGAATCCGACCGGCAGCAGGACGATGAGCGCGGGGATGCGCAACCGGCTCGCCAGCAGTTGGGAGCCGACGGCGAGCACGACGATCAGGCCGAGGCCCACCAGAATCTGATTTGTCGTCAACACATGCCTCCGGATGCCCGACGCTTCGTCATGCGCCCCTCCGCAACCGCCGTATCAGGTGGACGGGGTGTCGGGGTGGGTGGAGCCGCCCTCGACGTCCGCTTCGGTCTGCGCTTCGAGCAGGCCGCGGGTGTCGAGGCGGTAGAGCAGGAACAGCGGAGGCCCGACGAGCACGATCGCGATCAGGAATACCAGGATGAGCCACTGCAGTGGTCTGGTCGCGCCGGCGGCCTGCTGCACGGTGAGGGAGGTCGGCACCAGGTAGGGGCGCTGCGCGGTGCCCCAGGCGAAGATGACCAGGGCCACGGCGGCGACGGAGGTGAACCGGGCCCAACCCGCTTTCCCGACGACCAGCCCTGCGGTGGCCAGGGCGGCCACCAGCGACAGGAGCACCAGGAGGAGTCCGAGTCCGTGGGTGAGCCCGTGGTAGACGTAGGAGCTGTGCCTATGGGTGGTGCCGAGGCCGATCAGGGCCAGGACGCCCACGACGACCAGGGCGCACCAGGACCGCAGCCGGAAGTACTTCTCCAGGTCAGGTGCGTCGAAGCGGCGGGCGTCCGCGGTGAGGAACACCGCACCCAGGAAGGCGGTGGCCGCGACCGCGAGCAGGCCGGCGATGACGGAGCTGGAGTTGGCCCACACCTCGGCCGAGGCCGTGACGCCCGGAGCTGCCCGACCGGATGCCACTCCGCCGATCGCGGCTCCCAGGAAGAACGGCGTCACCAGGGAGGAGACCGCGAAGACGGCACCGTAGAGCCGGCGTCGGGCCAACCGCGTGGTGGGCTTGCGCAGGGCGAATCCCGCGCCGCGCAGCACCAGCCCGACGGCGGCCAGGGCCAGCGGCAGCCACATCGCGCTGAAGACGGCCTCGAAGAAGACCGGGAAGCCGGTCCACATGAGGATGAACACGAAGATCAGCCAGACGTTGTTGACCTCCCAGACCGGTTCCATCGCGTGGTCGATCAGCCAGCGTGGACGCTCTCCGCGCTGGGTGCCGCCGGCGACCAGGTCCCAGAACCCCGCACCGTAGTCGACTCCTCCGCCGCAGGCGTAGGCGGCGACCGCCACGAGCAGGATCCACGCCACGACGCCGGCGGTCATTGGGTGCCTCCCCTCGTCGGCCCGGTCCCGGGGTCGGGCGGCAACGCGGAGGACCCGGAGGCACCGGAGGACCCCGGGGCGACGGCTGCCGGTTCCGGCCGGGGTCCGTAGGGCGTGTCGGTCTCGGGGCCTTCGTCCGTTCGGCGGGCCAGGCCCAGGTCGGCGCGGCGCCAGCGTCGGCTCATCATCCGGAGCACTCCCACGAAGGCGCCGCCCAGGAGCAGGTAGACCACGACGATGATGGCGAACGTGGTCCACAGCGAGCTCGCCTTGGTGGGTGTGACCGCGTCGGAGACCCGCATGTACTGGTAGACGATCCAGGGTTGGCGGCCCACCTCGGTGGTGATCCAGCCGCATTCCACGGTGATCCAGCTGGCCACGCCGGCCAGGGCGGCGCAGCGGAAGAACCACCGGGTCCTGGGCAGGTCCCGGCGCCGCCACCAGTACACGGCATACCACAGGGCGAGTGGGATCAGCACGCTGCCGATCAGGGCCATGATGTCGAAGGTGAAGTGCACCAGGGTGGCTTCCGCCGTGGTGGGCCGGTCGTCGGCCGGGACCGAGGTCAGGCCCGTGACCTGTGTCTTCGCGCTGAATCCGGCGAGGAAGGAGTCCAGGTCGGGGATCTTCAGGCCGCCTTTGACGCTGCCGTCGGACTGCAGTCGGCCGAAGAGGTACTCGGGGACGTGGGTGCCGGTGTTCCAGACGATCTCGGCTGCGGCGAACTTCTCGGGCTGCTTGTGGTAGATCTGCCGGGCGATGTTGTCGCCGAGGAAGAACTGCACCGGGGTGAGGATGGCGGCGAGGGTGAACGGGACGCAGAAGCCGAGCTTGTGGTAGCGGTCGCGGCGTCCGCGCAGCCAGCCCACCGCGTAGACGCCGGCCACGACATACCCCGCCGTCAGGAACATGGCGGCCACGAAGTGCCAGTACTCGGGGCCGAACATCGGCGTGAAGATCGCCTGCTGGACGGTCACGTTCACGGGCTTGCCGCTGGAGTCCAGGGTGAAGCCCTGGGGGGTGTTCATCCAGGAGTTGGCGCCGATGATGCCGAAGGCGCCCATCAGCGCGGTGAACGGCAGCGGCGCGGCGAGCCAGAAGTGCGTCCACGGCTTGAGCCGGCGCCAGCCGTAGAGGTAGATCGCGATGAGCACCGCCTCCAGGAAGAACGCCCACGCCTCGACCCCGAAGCCCAGGCCGAAGACGTCTCCCCAGGTGCCCATCATCTTCGGCCACAGCAGGCCGAACTCGAACGTCAGGACGGTGCCGGTCACGATGCCGACGGCGAACTGGACCGCCATCACGGCCGACCAGCGGCGCGCAAGCAGTAGCGCGACCGGGTCGTTCTTGCGCAGCGCCCGGTGGTGCATGACCAGGGTGATGAACGGCAGTGCCACGCCGAAGGGCACCAGGAGGATGTGGTAGCCCAGGGTGAAGGCCATCATCTGGCGGGCGGGCGCCTCTTGCGCGGGGCCGCCGCTGGCCAGCAGGGCCGTGAGGGTGTTCATGCGGGCCTCGGTGGATCGTGCCGGGTGATCGTCCGATCAGCCGGGGAACCGGACAGGGACGGCGCGTCCGCCATCGCGCCCCGCGATCGGGATGAGGTGAAAGCCCGTTCACGCCGGGAACCGGAGGCGAAGACCACCGCCCAGCTGATCAGTGCCCCGAACCGGCTGCGGAAGCCGGTGAGGAAGACGATGTGGATGAACAGCCAGATCAGCCAGCCCGGCAACCCCGACGCGTGGAACCGGCCCATCTTCACCACCGCCCGGCCACGGGAGATGTAGGCCGCGCTGCCCAGGTCCAGATAGCGGAACGGGCGCGGCTTGCCGGTCCGGCCCTCGAGGGTGTGCCGGATCCGGCGGCCCGCGTAGGCGCCGCTCTGCATCGCGACCTCGGCCAGACCCGGCAGCTTGTTCAGGCTCATGAGATCGCCGACTACCCGGATCTCGGGGTGGCCGGCAATGGTGAGGTCCGGTTCGACCATGATCCGCCCCGCCCGGTCCCGCTCGGCTCCGGTCGCCCGGGCCAGCGCCGCAGCCAGGGGCGGGGCTTCGACCCCGGCGGTCCACAGGACGGTGCGGGCCTCGAAGCGTTCCGTGCCGCCGTCGTGCCGGCGGACCGTCAACCCCCGCTCGTCCACCTCGGTGGCGATCGCACCCAGGCGAATCTCGACGCCGAGGTTGCGCAGCGTCCGGGCCGCGCGGCGGGCCAGGACCGGACCGAACGCGGCCAGGACCGCGTCCGCGCCGTCGAAGAGCAGCACCCGCGCCTGGCTCGGGTCGATGCTGGTGAACTCCCGGTCCAGGGTGAGGCTCGCGATCTCCCGGATCTGCCCGGCCAGCTCGACCCCGGTGGGACCGGCCCCGACCAGCGCGAAGGTGAGACAGGCGGCACGTTCTGGCGGATCCTCGGCCGCCTCCGCCATCTCGAACGCACGATAGATCCTGCGCCGCAGACCGAGAGCGTCGTCCAGGGTCTTCATACCCGGGGCGTGCTCGGCGAACTCGTCGTGCCCGAAGTACGACTGCTGCACACCGACGCCCACGATCAGGTCGTCGTAGGGAACGGTGAGGCTGCTGCCGTCCGGGCGCACGGCGTGCACGACCCGACCGGTGACGTCCACGTCCGTGGCCGTCGCGAGCAGACAGCGCACGTTCTCGTGACGGCGCAGCACGGCGCGCAGGGGCTGCGCGATCTGACCGCTGGACAGGATCCCGGAGGCGCACTGGTAGAGCAACGGCTGGAACAGGTGGTGCGCGCAGCGGTCCACCAACGTCACCTCGACGGGTGCCCTGCGCAGGGCCCGGACGGCGAACAGTCCGGCGAAGCCACCACCGAGGATGACCACCCGGCGCGGGGTGACATGATCCTCCACCGGGCGTCAGCCTCCGGTGGCGAAGCCGGGGAAGAGGGTCATCCCGCCGTCGACGTAGATCGTCGTGCCGACGACGTAGTCCATCAGATCGGACGCGAGCACGGTCACCGCGTCGGCGATGTCCTCCGGGTCGCCGACCCGGCGGTAGGGGATCAGCTTGAGGAGCTCCTGCTCGGCCTCGGGGGTGTCCCAGGCGCTGCGGTTGATGGGGGTGCGGATGGCACCCGGCGCGACGGCGTTGACCCGGATCCCGTGCGGGCCGAGCTCCTGCGCGAGGGTCTGCATCAGCATCAGGACACCGCCCTTGGAGGCGGCGTAGTTCACATGCCCGGACCAGGGGATGATCTGGTGCACCGAGCTCATGCAGACGATCTTCCCCGCGGAACGGGACACCTCGGGCACGACGCCCCGACGCAGGAACTCCTTCGCCGCCTCCCTGGCGCACAGGAACTGGCCGGTGAGGTTCACATCCAGGACCTTGTGCCACTGCTCCACGGTCATGTCCGTCACAGCGGCGTCGCGCTGCAGGCCGGCATTGGCCACCAGCACGTCGATGGTGCCGAACTCCTCCATCATGCGCGCGAACATGCCGACGACCTGGCCCTCGTCGGACACGTCCGCCTCGTGCGCGAACGCCCGTACCCCGAAGCTCTGGATCTTGCTGACCACGTCCTCGGCTGCCTCCTTGCCGAAGACGTAGTTGACGACCACATCCGCCCCCGCGCGGCCCAGCCCGATCGCCGTCGCCAGGCCAATACCGGAGTTCGCCCCGGTCACCAGCGCCTTCTGCCCTCGCAGCAGCGGCAGCGCCATCGGCTGCGGTCCACTGTCCGCCGGTGAGGTCACTGCCGTCTCCCCTCGCTGGTGTGCCCGGGCGCCGAGAGCGACCGAGCCTGCACGCGCGACGCAACCACCCCGAGCGGCCGACTGCACGCAGGCGCACTCTTCGTTGGACCGTCGGAGGTATCGCTCGTCCGTCCAATGGACCAGCAGGCACGGCCGGGGCAGCCGTCCGGGGAACCCCTCAGCCGGGCGGCACGACGACGTTCCAGAGCTCCTCCCCCGCCAGATAACGCTGCACCTGGGCGCGGACAAGTCGCTGGGCGCGGGGCAGGAACGCGGAAGTGTTGCCACCCACATGAGGACTGATCAGGGTGCGGGGGGCATGCCACAGCGGATGCCCGGCCGGCAGCGGCTCCGGATCCGTGACGTCAAGGGCCGCGCTCAGTCGGCCCAGCCGCAGCTCCGCCAGCAGTGCGGCGGTGTCGACGACGGCCCCGCGCGCCACGTTGACCAGCAGGGCGCCGTCCCGCATCGCGGCGAGGAAGCCGGCGTCCACGAGATGGTGCGTCCCCTGGGTGAGCGGGAGAGTCAACACCACCACGTCGCACCGCGGCAGCAGCTCCGGGATTTCCGACAGAGCGTGCACCGGTCCCCGTGGTGCCATCCGGGCCGATCGGGCCACCCGCAACACATCGCACTCAAAGCCGACGAGTCGGTCCTCGACGGCCTCACCGATCGAGCCGTAGCCGAGGATGAGGACGGTTCGGTCCGCCAGCGAGGGAAAGTACCCGCCCTGCCAGGACTCGTCGTCCTGTGCCCGCACGAAACCGGGGATGCCGCGCAAGGCCGACAGGGTCAGCGTGACCGCGAGTTCCGCCGTGCTCGTGTCGTGCACGCCCCTGGCATTGCACAGCACGACACCCGGGGGCACGAATGCCCGGAGATCCTCCACACCGGCCGACAGGCTCTGCAGGACCCGCAACCGGGGCATGCGCCCGAACAACGGCACGGACTCAGCGGCGAGGCCGTACGGGATGACAAAGAACTCCACCTCGTCGAGCACGCTCTGCGTCGGCGGTTCGCCGCGGCCGTCCCACTGCGCCACGGACGGCTCGGGGAGGGGACCGATCTCCACCGGCGGATACGGGAGCAGGATCCGAGCCGGAGACCGGCCCGGCGACGGGTCCGCGAGGCTCATGGAACGAATCCCAGCACCGATCGGCGACTCGGGCATCTCGACCGGCCGTGCCCGGAGGCACGACCTGGGACGGACGTCCCGGGCCCATCCGGGTCATTTCCGCGGGCAGCCACGGCGGCGCATCGCTCGCCGCGGCTGCCCACGCGCACAGGATCGCCCGTAGTGGTCGCGGGGATCACGCGAGAGCCAGGTGGGGCTTCATGGGCACATCCGGGACAGCGCCGACAGTCGTCGTGGTCATGGGCGTGTCCGCGTCGGGCAAGACCACCTTCGGACGGCTCCTGGCGCAGCGCCTGGGGGTGGCCTTCGTCGAGGGCGACGACTTTCACTCGGCGGAGAGCCTGGTCAAGATGACCGCAGGTCACGCGCTCGACGACGCGGATCGCGCGCCGTGGCTCGAGGTCCTGGCCGACTGGATCCGCGGGACTCGACGCGAGCACCGGGGTTGTGTCCTGGTCTGCTCGGCACTCAAGGTCGAGTACCGGGACCTGCTCCTCGCGGCCAGTCCCGGCGTCTGGTTCCTCCACCTCGCTCTGGACCGTGAGGTCGCCCGCGAGCGGATCTCCCGCCGTACCGGGCACTTCATGCCGCCGGAGCTGCTGGACTCCCAGTACGACGCGTTGCAACCGCTGCGCGCGGGCGAGCCCGGACTGACCATGGACGCGACCGCGGACACCGCTGCCAACCTCGACCTGGTGCAGAGCGCCGTCAACCGGTTCGAAGCCGACCGCCGGCGGGCGCCGGGACCTGGCGATCTCTGAATGAGCACCACCCCGCGCGTCCGCACACCGGCGTGCGGCAGCGGGCGTCGAGAGTTCTCATGGCCTCATGGAAGAACATCCGACCGTCACGTACACCAACGAACTGCTGTCTCTCACCGAGGATCTGGACCGCGCGGCCGCCTCGGACTTCGTCCTGCGCGTCTTCGACAGCGGCGCCGACCACGGCTCCCACGACACCCTTGCCAACGTCGCAGCCGAAGAGACCGAGAAGGACGCCCAGATCCGTCGGCTCGCCGAGCGCCTGGCGGCCCTGGGCGAGGACCCACTGGCCATCGCGAGGGTGATGGCGGAGGGCGGCTGAGACGACAACACTCCGGACGACGGAGCCAGGCCCTCGGCTCCCTCATCAAGGCTGGTCCGGGCGCCGCAGTTGGTTGCGGCCCGGCGGTTGGAGAGGCCCGGATTCCTCGGCGGCCGGGGAAGCGGTCGGGGACCGCGCGGATGTGACGAAGAAGGACAGCACCCTCATCACCCCGGCGACCACGGCGGTCAGGCCGAACCCGGCGCCCAGGAACGCCGTCGCGACGAGCAGCAGTGGGTACGCGACCGATTGGTCGGTCTTCACGCCGGTGCTGGCGATCAGCAATCCCATCGAAACGGCGCTGCAAGCCAGGCCGATCAGGTAGACCCGCTTCATGGTGATCCGGCGAGCCAGCCCCGAGCCGAGCAGCGACGCAACAATCGCCGTCGTGACCTGCGGCAGGAACATGACGCCGTACTGGGTGCTCGAAAGCCCGTACTCGCTCTTCTCGGTGAAGATGGTGCTCGCCGCAGGAAACGTGACCAGGACGATGCCCTGCACCAAGCCGGCCGCATTGACGACGGCGCTCTCAGTTCTTGAACCAGCAGCCACTCAGCCGCCACCTCCGCCTTTACGGGCCCGCCTTTATGGGCAAATCCGATACCCCGTCGGAGTCACCTCATGGCGTCGCCGAGCCCCAGGTCCCCCATGGCATGAGACCCCAGCGCAGGCTGTGCTGGTCGCCGCCTGCCAGGGTCACCAGGGCGTCGCCGCTCTGGAAGGCGTTCGCCGGGCAGGTCATCGGCTCCACGGCCAGTGACCGGCGCCGGGCAGCCTCGGGAAGCGTGTCCCCGCTGTACACCTGCACGAAGTCGGCTCCCTCGCCGAGCCGGACGTCCACGCCGCGCAGCCCGTCCGGATGGGCCAGACGGACCACCGACCCGCCCTTGGCGTCACGCTCCAGGCCGGTGAAGGCGGTGTCGAGATGCCGGCCGGCGATGTTCTGCGGGGTGCGGAAGTCGTAGGGAGTGCCCTCGACCGACTCGGTCACCGAGGGAATGCCCCGTTCGTCCGTGCGGAGCCGACGACCGGCGGGCACCGTGAGCACGATGTCGTCGACCAGCTCCGTCCCCACCGTGAGATAGGGGTGCTGGCCGGCGCCGTAGGGCGCGGCGCGCGAGCCGGCGTTGCGCGCGGTGATCGCGACGTCGAGTCCGTCAGACGTGAGTGCGTACGCAGCCGTCAGCTCGAGCAGGAACGGGTAACCCGGCTGGGGCCAGAGGGTCGCGCCCAGCGTGACGTGGTCCTCCGCTGCGTCCTGCACGTCCCAGGAGGTCCAGCGCATCAGCCCGTGGATGGCGTTGCCGTGCTCGGCCTCGGTCAGCGGCAACTGGAGCTGTTCTCCGTCCCACTGGTAGGCGCCTCCCCGGACGCGGTTGGGCCACGGTACGAGCAGCTGACCGCGTCCTCCGTCGATCGCTTCGTCGACGCCGAACCCGTCGACGACGGGCTGCCCGGCCACGCGGTAGTCGCGGAGGGCAGCACCCAGCTCCACGACCACGGCCGTCTGATCGCCGTGCCGGAGCCGGTGCTGGCGACCGGTCAGGAAATCGGTCACACGTGGCCTCCTCGCAATCCGTCACGGCTTCGCGCCGCGCCACCGGCGCCACCGGGCGGGCTCCCGGGCGGGCTCCCGGGCGGGCTCCCGGGCGGGCTCCCGGGCGACTCTTCTGGTCGACACTGCAGGGATCAAGACCGACACGGGTGAAGTCACCCGATCGCGCGGCCGCCCTCGCCCCCCGACGGCTCGCCACCCGCAGGTCGGGAAGCCTCCGGAGTGGCGGCTCCGGCGGCTGCCAGCGGGGTCAGCCTGAGCGTGATGACGTAGGAGACCACGACCGACACGATCACCAGGGGCATCACGGTGAGCCCCTGCGTCCCCAGCAGCAGGGTGGCCAGCAGCACGGAGACCATCGGGAACTTGAGCATGGAGGCGGACATCGCCCCCACGCCCATCGCGAGCCCGGCGGTCTCGCCGAGTCCGGGCAGGTGGGAGAGCAAGATGCCGCCGGCCGCGCCGACGAACATCGAGGGGAACACCGGACCGCCGCGGAAGGCGGACAAGGACACGCTGTACGCGAGCGCCTTGCAGACGACGAGTACCGCGAGGGCGCCCGCCGAATACTTCGCGCTGCTCTCGAGGAGGGGGCCGAGTCCGCTCTGCCCCGAGTACAGGACTCCGGAGGCCGCGTGGCCGGTCCACTCCGCGTAGACGAGGGCGATCACACCGACGACGACGCCCGCGAGCACCGTTGCCGGCAGCCGTCGCGGCTCGACCAGTTTCAGCAGGCGGAGCGCCAGCCACCGGATCCCGGCGCCGACGAAAGCCGCCGCCACCCCGATCAGCAGTGCCCAACCGAACTCGGCAGCGTCCGGTCGGGCGGCGTGAGGGACGTCCGGCAAGATCAGCGAGTAGGTGCCCAGACCGGTCCACGAGCCCAAGCCGGTGAAGATCAGCGCACCGATGCCGGAGGCGAGCAGGCCGGGCACGAGGACGACGCCGAGCATCGGTCCGCCCAGTCCGGACATCTCCATCAGCAGGAACGCCCCCAGCAGCGGCGAACCGAGCAGCGTGCTGATCGCGGCGAAGCTCCCGGAGGCTCCCACAACTGCTGTCGCCTGCTTCGGGAACGACTTCCTGGTCAGCCGGAGCGCGGCCACGGCCAGCCCACTGCCGATGGCGATGAGCGGGGCCTCCGGCCCGATGACCGCCCCGAGGCTCAGCGAGGCCACGGCGGCGAGCGCGACACCGGGGAGGTCGGCCGTCGGGGTCGGGCCCGAGGCCACGAAGCCGTGGGCCGGCTCGTGCCCACCCTTGCCGGGGAGGTACCGGATGATCGGGCCGACAAGGAGCCCGGCCACGGCCAGCAGCGGCACCGGCCACCAGTTCGGCGTGCCGTGGAAGCCCAGGGCCTTGGGCAGGTCCGTGTAGGTCAGCGACTGGAGCTCGTTGACGAGCGCGAGGAAGCCGAATGCCGCCGCCGAGATCGGGACGCCGAGGACCGCGGCGATCAGGAGCAGCATCACGTATCCGCGGCTGCGGACGAGCTTGAGCGGGTCCGGGGCGGCTGCCGGTGGACTCCCCTCGGGCTCGGCCGGAGGGCTCGGGGCAGTCACACCGACTCCCGAGGACCGGGCAGGGTCTCGGCGGAGTCGCTCATGTCGAACTCCGGCGGCCGCTGGCGATCGGACGGCACGGCCTGGCGGGGCCGGTGGCTCTCCTGGGACATCGCAGGACTCCTGACCGATCTGGCTGAGCCCACGCCGCAGTGGGGCCCGAGGACTACCGGGGCGATCAGGGCACCCGGCGCGGACTCGACTCCCGGCTGAACGGCCGCGACGGCTGCTCGGGGTGCCCCTCACGACAGATCATCACGGCCCGAACCTGATTCGGCATCCGGGCGTTCCGCGACCGCACGAATCGCGCTGAGCACGGCCACCGGAGGCGAAGGCGCGGGGCACGTCGGATAGTGGGTCGGGGGGATCCTCTCGATTGGACAGCTCATGGACCGCTACCCTCCGATCGCCGACCACGGGCTGGTGGGCGATCTCCAGACGGCAGCCCTGGTCTCCTCGCAGGGTGTCGTCGACTGGTTCGCCGCTCCGCGGTTCGACTCCCCGAGCATGTTCGCGGCCTTGCTCGACCACGACAAGGGCGGCTACTTCCGGCTCGCGCCGGATGCGCCGGACGATTCCCGCAAGCAGCTGTACTACCCGGACACGGCCGTCCTGGTGACTCGGTTCCTGTCCCCGGACGGCGTCGGAGAGGTACTCGACTGCATGGATCCCGCGGGCTCGGGGACCGCCACCGACCGGCACACCCTTATTCGGGCGATCCGCTCGGTGCGGGGCTCGGTACGGTTCACCCTGGAATGCCGTCCGCGCTTCGACTACGGCCGTTCCAGCCACGACCTGGACCTCACCCCCGACGGAGCCGTGTTCCGAGCTCCGGAGATCACCGCCCACCTGCAGACGAGCTTCCCGGTGGAACGCGACGCCAACGACGCCGTGGGCAGCGTGACCCTCCATGAGGGCGAGACCGCGGTAGTCGTCCTCACCGTCTGCAGCCCCGTCGGACCCCCACCGCCCCCCACGACCCTCGCCGAGACGGAGGAGCGGCTCTGGGGCATCGTCGACTTCTGGCAGCGCTGGGTACGCGGGTCCCGCTACCGCGGCCGCTGGCCCAACATGGTCAACCGGTCCGCCATCACCCTCAAGCTGCTCACCTACGCGCCCACCGGCGCGCCGGTCGCCGCCGCGACGATGGGCCTGCCCGAACAGGTCGGCGGGGAACGCAACTGGGACTACCGCTACACCTGGGTCCGTGACGGCTCACTGTCCATCCGGTCACTGCTCGACCTCGGGTTCACCGAGGAGGCGACCGCGTTCACCCACTGGCTTCGCAACCGGCTCCTGGCCGAACGGGAGAAGGGCAGCAAGGAAGCCCTGCAGATCATGTACCGGGTCGACGGGGAGCCCATCCTGACGGAGGAGATCCTCGAACACTTCGAGGGATACCGCGGCTCATACCCGGTCCGGGTCGGCAACGCGGCCGCGGATCAGCTCCAACTCGATATCTACGGCGAGGCGCTGTACGGCCTCTCCGAGGGTCGCACGGTCGGCATGCAGGCGGACTACAAGGGCTGGAAGACCGTCGCCGACGCGCTGGACTGGCTGGCCGACTCCTGGGACCGGCCCGATGAGGGCATCTGGGAGACCCGCGGCGGACGCAAGGACTTCACCTACAGCCGGGTGATGTGCTGGACCGCCTTCGACCGCGGACTGCGCATGGCAGCCGCGTTCAGCCGTCCCGCCGACACCGAGCGCTGGACCAAGGCCCGGGACGCCATCCTGGAACAGGTCATGACCCGCGGCTGGAGCGACACGGACAAGGCGTTCGTCCAGCACTACGACGGGACCCCCGTCCTGGACGCCTCGCTGCTGCTGATGCCCCGGGTGGGCTTCGTGGCCCCCCGCGACCCGACCTGGCTCTCCACCCTGGACGCGATGGACCGCACGCTGGTCTCCGACAGCCTCGTCTACCGCTACGACCCCGCCGCATCCCCCGACGGCCTGCGCGGCTCCGAGGGCACCTTCAGCCTGTGCACCTTCCTCTACGTGGACGCACTCGCCCGCGCAGGGCGCCTGCGCCAAGCCCGCTACACCTTCGAGAAGATGCACACCTACGCCAACCATGTCGGTCTGTTCGCCGAAGAGGTGGGCCCCAGCGGCGAGCAACTCGGCAACTTCCCGCAGGCGTTCACCCACCTGTCACTCATCACCGCGGCCACCACCCTGGACGAGGCCCTGGACCAGGCCCTGGAAGCGATGCGCGAGTGACGACCCGGGGCAGGTGTCCCCACTCGCCATGATCCGCCCGGCCGGGCGGATCGCGTGTGCCCACTCGACCCGGCCCTGGGCGCGGTCCGGGACAGGACCGACCAACCAGGCCGACCGCAAGTTCGGTGCGCACGTCTTCGACCCGGCCAACGGTGGTGCCATCCTGTGGCAACACTTGTTCTGGTTCTTCGGGCACCCAGAGGTGTACATCATCGCGCTGCCGTTCTTCGGCATCGTCTCCGAGGTGATCCCGGTCTTCTCGCGCAAGCCGATGTTCGGTTACCAGTCGCTGGTCGCGGCCACGATCGCGATCGCCGGCCTGTCCGTGACCGTGTGGGCCCACCCCCACTTCCACTACGTGGTCTTCGGCACCGTCGTCTTCGCGATGTTCGCGGGCTTCCACTCCTGGTGGCCCAAGATGACCGGCAAGATGCTCGACGAGCGCCTCGGCAAGATCTGCTTCTGGCTGCTCTTCATCGGTTTCCACACCACCTTCCTGGTGCAGCACTGGCTGGGCGCCGAGGGCATGCCGCGCCGCTACGCCACCTACCTGCCCTCCGACGGCTTCACCACCCTCAACGTGATCTCGACCATCGGCTCCTACATCCTGGGCACGTCGTGGGCGACCTCCTGCCCGCCGCCGCGGCACAACTTCCTCACGCTGCCCCGCATCCGCTCCGAGTCCCCCGCCTTCGAACTGCACCACCCGGCGA
>NZ_JBGCCL010000023.1:0-114006 GCF_041262505.1 Streptacidiphilus sp. MAP5-3 | reverse complement strand
GCGGCGGGGGGGTCTCCGCCGGCTCCCCCTCTCTCCCTGTGTTTGGCCCCCGGGGCCGCGGCGTCCCGCCCCCCCCCCCCCCCCACCCCCCCCCCCCCGGGGGGGGGGGGGCGGGGGGGGGGGCCCCCCCACTCCCGCTACCGCTGATCAGTGCATTGATCCGGGCGTCGTTGATCAGAGCGTGAGGAGGGAGAGCTTTGAGCGGCAAGGACTACGTGGAGAAGGACTACTACAAGGTCCTGGGCGTGCCCAAGGACGCCTCCATCGCCGAGATCAAGAAGGCCTACCGCAAGCTGGCCCGGGAGTTCCACCCCGACGCCAACAAGGGTGACAAGGCCGCCGAGGAGCGCTTCAAGGAGATCTCCGAGGCCAACGACGTCCTGTCCGACCCGAAGCGCCGCAAGGACTACGACGAGGCGCGCACGCTCTTCGCCAACGGCGGCTTCCGCGGCGGCGCGGGCCAGGGCGGGTTCAACTTCGACCTGGGCGACCTGTTCGGCGGCGCCCCACAGCCCGGTCAGGGCGGCCAGGGCGGGAGCTTCGGCGGCGGGGTCGGCGACCTCTTCGGCGGCCTCTTCGGCCGCGGTCGGGGCACCACCACCCAGCCGAGGCGCGGCGCGGACGTCGAGTCCGAGGTCACGCTGAGCTTCGTCGAGGCGGTCGAGGGCGCCACGGTCCCGATCCGGATGACCAGCCAGTCCCCGTGCAAGGCCTGCGCGGGCACCGGAGCCAAGGCCGGCACCACCCCTCGGGTCTGCCCGACCTGCGTCGGCACCGGCCACATCAGCCGGGGCCAGGGCAGCTTCGCGCTGAGCGAGCCCTGCCGCGACTGCAAGGGCCGCGGCCTGCTGGTCGACGACCCGTGCGAGGTCTGCCACGGCAGCGGTCGCGCGACGTCGGCCCGGACCATGCAGGTGCGGATCCCGGCCGGGGTCGGCGAGGAGCAGCGGATCCGGCTCAAGGGCAAGGGCGCCCAGGGCGAGCGCGGCGGCCCGGCGGGCGACCTGTACGTGACGGTCCACGTCACCCCGCACCCGGTCTTCGGCCGACGCGGCGACAATCTGACGGTGAGCGTGCCGGTCTCCTTCCCTGAGGCGGCGCTGGGTGGCACGATCCGGGTGCCGACCCTCGGCGGTCCGGCGGTCACCATGAAGATCCCGGCGGGCACCGCCAACGGCCGCACCATGCGGGCCCGAGGCAAGGGCGCGGTCCGCAAGGACGGCACCCGCGGCGACCTGCTGGTCACCGTCGAGGTCGCGGTCCCTCCGGAGATGGAGGGCGAGGCCAGGGCGGCACTGGAGAAGTACCGCGAGGCGACGGCCGCGGACGACCCGCGGGCGGCGCTGTTCAAGGCAGCCGAGGAGGCGTGAGATGCCCGGCACCAACGACGGCGGAACCCCCGGCGTGGGAGGCCCCGGCATGGGGGCTCCAGGAAACCCGGTCGGCGGCAACCCGGTCGGCTCCAACCCGGTCGGCGGCGGAGCGGCACGCGGCCCGCGGGTGGCGTACCAACTGACGGAGTACACCCCCGTCTACGTCATCTCGGTCGCGGCGGAGCTGAGCGGTCTGCACCCGCAGACGCTGCGTCAGTACGACCGGCTCGGCCTGGTCTCCCCCGACCGCACGGCCGGACGCGGCCGGCGCTACTCGTCCCGCGACATCGAGCAGCTCCGCGAGGTCCAGCGGCTCTCCCAGGAGGAGGGCATCAACCTCGCGGGTATCAAGCGCATCATCGAGCTGGAGAACCAGGTCGCCGCGCTCCAGGCCCGCGTCGCCGAACTCCAGGGCGCGGCGGAGGCCGCAGCCGCGGCGGTCCACGCGTCGTACCGCCGCGACCTGGTGCCGTACCAGCAGAGCTCGGCGCTCGTCGTCTGGCGTCCCAAGCCCCGCGGCGAGGGGAACACCCGCTGACGCGGACATGTCACGAGAAATGCGTCAACTGAGGGGCCGTGTCCGGGGAGGCACGGCCCCTCAGTTGTCGCTTACCCCGGTCGCCGAGGAGGATCGGCCGGGGAGCCTCTTACTGCTGTGCGACAACGGCGGACGGTTGACTACCGCCCCAAGTCGTGTCAGCGGACGCCGCGCCGGAGCCGATGATCAGTGCCGCGATGGCAACGCTTCCAGCGAGAGCGGCCCTCCAAAACGTACGGTGCGACGCGCGCATGGAGTATTTCCTCTCTCTCGGGGATCGTCCCGACCAGATGGACAAGATCGATCCCATGGATGACCGCCGACCGGAGGGCGGCCATCCACCACAATGGGGTACGCATTTGGCACCAGTCAGTATTCGATAGTGGCAACAAATGACCAGACCTGAAATGGCCACAGGATGAAACGGGATGAAGTGGGCATAGCTTCGATGAGCAGCCCGGAGCTCCCCGACGCTCTGAGCGCGGAGGCAGTCGCGATCTACCGGCGCGCCCTGATGGACGGAGAGTTCGTCTGGGACAACGCCGCCGCGGCGACCGGCCTCGACAAGGATGTCCTGGAGCAGGCGCGCGACGAGCTCGTGGCCCACTTCCTGCTGCAGCCGATCTCCCCCAGCGACCAACGGCTACGGCCGATCAACCCGGAGCTGGCGGCCGCGAAGCTCGCGGAACCCTACGAGGAGGCGATCCGGGCCTACCGGACCGCCGCGGAGGGCACCCGGGAGCAACTGCTGCAGCTCATGCCGGCCTACCTCGGTCGGACCATCTCGGGACCGGTGAGCGGTGGTCTGGAGATCATCTCGGACCCCGCGGAGGTCCAGCTGCTGATCAACAATGCCGCCACCAAGTGCACCCGTGACCTCATGACCGTCCAGCCCGGCGGCAAGCGCAGCACCGCACAGCTCCAGTCCCTGCCCTTCGACCTCAACATCGCGCGACGTGGCGTGCGCTTCCGGATGATCTACCAGCACACCACGAGGACCCAGCTCCACATGCGGTCCTATGTCAGCGCCATGGTGGAGGCCGGGGCGGAGATACGGACCGCCGACCAACTGCCCGACATCCTCTTCATCGTCGACCGCGAGATCGCGTTCATCCCCAAGCGCACCCACGCCGATCAGATGCCGGGCGCGCTCGTCGTCCGCGAGCCGGTGCTGATCTCGTTCCTCTGCACGCTGTTCGAGCAGTTCTGGATCACCTCCAGCCCGTTCCTCGACGAAGGCCCCGGCTACCAGAACGCCTCCGACGACCTGAGGAGGTCACTGCTGGAACTGCTCGCCCAAGGCCTCAAGGACGAGGTGGTGGCCCGACGGCTCGGCATGTCGGTGAGAACCTGCCGACGCCACATCGCCACCCTGCTGCAGGAGCTCGGCGCCGAAAGCCGCTTCGAGGCAGGCGTCCGCGCAGCTCAGCTGGGTCTGTTGAAGCGACGGGACAGCGACGAGTGACGCCTTCTCATGCCAGTGCGCGACAGCTTCATGCCACAGGCCTCTCGTGGACTCTCACACGTTCCTCCCAGCACCATCGAAGCATCCCCCCAAGGGTTGCCGGCGCCGGCACCTGAATCCCTGTCTGACCGGGCGACATTCATCCTGCAACGTACGGGACTTGTCGTTTCGCGGTCAACCTTGTCGATGGAGCCGATCGTGATGACCGAGCTGTCCGACGCCGAGCTCGCGGCCGACGCACGCCGCACCATGCGCGTCTTCCTCGCTGCCCCTTCCCTCCGCCTCACCGGTCCCGCCGACGGTGTCTTCAGCCTGGCGCTTCGCGGCAGAATCTCCTCGGTGCGGGAGGCTCTGCTCGACGCCGGTGTCAGCGTGTTCAGCACGCACCACGACGACGTCTGGGCCACTCGCGGTGTCGGTATAGGCATGCGCGTCCCCTCGGCGTTCCGGGCGATGCAGTCCGCGGACCTCGCCGTCGCGTATGTCGGCTCGCCCCTCTCGGCCGGTGTCGGCATGGAGCTCGGCTGGGCCACCGCGCTTCGCAAGCCCGTCGTGCTGCTGGTCGACAAGGCAGTCGCACACAGCCCGATGATCTCGACGCTCGAGGAGGTGTCCCCCGTGCTGCCGCTCGAGTTCGACACCACCTGGACCGAGGCCCAGCTGCGGCACACCATCATCGCCGCCCTCGACTGGGCCGACACCTCGGTCACCTACCCCGAGGCGTCCTGACCTCAGCCGCGCAGGAACGTCGGCAGCGATCGGGCCGTGCGCACCACCGCCACGGCCCAGGCCGACACCAGCAGCGCGTACAGCGCCACCGCCGCGACCGCGAAGGCGGCGAGACCGGTGCGGGCGTAGAGGCCCGCGGCGCCGGTGACGCAGGTGCCCACCGGGAAGGTGTACGCCCACCAGGTCATGGCGAACGGCATCCCGTTCCGCAGGCCGTGGACCGTCGCCGCGCCCGCGATCGCCAGCCACAGCAGTGCGAAGCCGAACACCGGCACGCCGTAGAGCAGCGCGAAGCCGCCCAGGACGCCGCCGAACTCCGCCGGGCCGTGCGCGGCGAACTGGGTCACCGCCGTGACGGACTGCCCGAGCGGGCCCAGCACCAGGAACAGCGTGGGGATCAACACCGGTGGCAGCGGCCCCTCGTGGGCGAGTCGGGCGAAGAGCGTCGGCAGCAGCATCAGCACCGCCACGAGGCTGATGCCGAACATCGCCACGCACGCGAGCAGCATGGTCGACTGCGCCTGCCCGGACGGCAGATGGGGGATCAGCGCGGGGCCGAGCGCCGCGGAGACCATCGGCGCGACCACTGGCAGCAGCCAGGTCGGCGCGGAGTCCGCGCGGGCCACGTCATAGTGCATGGCCAGCCGGTACAGGACCGTCCCGGCCGCCCAGATCCCGTAGACCGTCCCCAGCGTCCACAGCACCGCGTCCAGCGCCAGTGCCAGGCCGGGTCCGAGCAGGGGCTCGCCCGCGCCCAGCGCACCGAAGCCGACGGCCATCAGCGCCATCGGCGGGCAGCCGAGGAAGACCGCGACGGACGGGTCGTCCAGGGGCCGGACCCGCGCGTGGTGCAGACGGCCCACGAGCCGCGTACCGGCCAGCGCCACCAGGCCCGCGAAGCCCAGCGCCCAGAACGCCTCCGCCCACACCTGCGCCCAGCCCGCGGACCCGACGCCCGGCAGGACGTGCGCGCCGTTGGCGACGATGGCGGTGCCCATCACCGCCGCGTACCAGTTCGGCCCGAAGCGGCCGGCCGCTTCGACGACGGGGTGACGGGTGACGGGGTGCTGGGTGAATCGCCTGGTGAGCGGCAGGGCGAGCGCGGTGGGGGTCATGTGTCCACCGTCGCTCCGGCGCGTCGCCGCCGGTAGGGATCATTCTCCGATGGGGACATAAGCTGGTGCTATGAGTTCGACCCCAGGCCCGGCGAACGTCCCGCTCTCCTCGCACGTACCGGAGCTCGGCGCGCTGGAGTTGCTGCTGGCCGTGGTCCGGCTCGGAAGCCTCGGCCGGGCGGCGGCCGAGCTGGGCATCACCCAGCCCGCGGCCTCGGCCCGGATCGCCGCGATGGAGCGGCAGATCGGCGTCACGCTGCTGGAACGCTCCCCGCGCGGCTCCCGGCCCACGGAGGCCGGTGCGCTCGTCGCCGAGTGGGCGGCGCAGGTCGTGGGCGCGGCGCAGGCGCTGGACGCCGGAATCTCCGCACTGCGCGAACGCCGGGACGCACGGCTGAGGGTGTCGGCGAGCCTGACCGTCGCCGAGTACCTGATGCCGGGCTGGCTGCTGGCCCTGCACGCGGCGCTGCCCGGCACGGCCGTGACCCTGCGCGCGGCGAACTCCACCGAGGTGGCCGCGCACATCCTCGACGGGGAGGCGGACCTGGGCTTCGTCGAGGGTGTGCGGATGCCGACGGGCCTGGACGGCGTGGTCGTCGCACGCGACCGCCTGCTGGTGCTCGTCGCCCCCGCACACCGGTGGGCACGACGGCGCAGCCCGCTCTCTCCCGCCGAGGTCGCCGCCACCCGGCTGATCCTGCGCGAGCACGGAAGCGGCACCCGGGAGGTGCTGGACGCGGCCCTCGCCCCCGTCGGCGGACTGGCCGAGCCACTGCTCACGCTCGCGTCGACGACAGCGCTCAAGTCAGCGGCCACCAGCGGTGCGGGGCCCGCCGTGGTCAGCGAACTCGCGGTGGCCGACGATCTGGCCGCAGGCCGGCTCGTCGCCGTGCCCGTGGCCGATCTGGTGCTGGAGCGCCCCCTGCGCGCGGTGTGGCCCAAGGGCGCGAAGCCCAAGGGCCCGGCACGCGAGCTGCTCTCCCTGATCCGCTCGGCGCGCAACCAGCGCAACGCCCTGACGGATCAGCGGGACTGACTCTCCGGAATGTCCCGCCAGCCGCGCAGCGGTGAGGCGAGCAGCCACAGGCCCGTCGCGGCGAGGAAGCCGGTGGCGACCCAGAGCGCGGTGCGAAGCCCCAACCAGGTGCCCACCGTGCCGCCGAGCAGGGCGCCCAGCGGCATCGTGCTCCACATCACCCAGCGGATACCGGCGTTGACGCGGCCGAGGATCTCCCTGGGGATGCTCGACTGCCGGTAGGCCATCTGCGCGGTCTGGTAGACGGCTCCGCCCGCGTTGAAGACGCCCCATCCGAGCGAGTAGAGGATCAGTCCCGCGCCGGGGCCCGCCAGCGGCATCAGCAGCGCGAAGGGGGCACAGACGATCAACGACACCCACATCGCCCGGGCGTTGCCCAGCCGGGCGGTCAGCGGCTTGGCCAGCAGACTGCCGACGAACCCGCCCAGCACGCCGGTCCCGATCACCACACCCACGAGCGGGCCCGAGGTGTGCAGTGCGCGGACGAGGTAGACCACCTCCAGGCTGCCCACGGCGACGATGCCCAGGTTCGCCGTCGCGGTGCAGCAGGTGATCGCCCGCAGCACCGGGTTACGCCAGGCGAAGCGCAGGCCCTCGGTCATCGCCACGCGGAAGCTGACGGGCGCGGTCCGGGTCCGGTCCGGCTCGGGCCGGGGGTCCGGCGAGCGCATCAGCAGCAGTGTGACAGCGGCGACCACGTACGAGACACCGTCCACGGCGACGGCCCGCGCGGCCGTCACCACTCCGGCCAGCAGCGCACCGAGCGCCGGGCCTGCCGCGTCGGAGGCGGTCTCGGTGGCGTTCAGCTTGCCGTTGCCGTCGACGAGTTGCTCGCGGGTCAGCACGTTGGGCAGGTAGCTGGCATCGGCGATGCTGAAGAAGACGGTGATGCTGCCCACCACGGCGGTGACGGCGTAGAGCTGCCACAGCTGGACGTGCCCGGCGAACGCGACGGCGGGCACCGAGCCCACGACCAGCGCGCTGAGGACCTGGCACCAGAGCATCAACCGCCGTTTGCGCAGCCGGTCCACCACGACCCCCGCCGGCAGGGCGAAGACCGCTGCGGGCAGTCTGCGGGCCAGGCTCAGCATGGCCACCTGGAACGTCGTCGCTCCGAGACTCTGAACAGCCAGCAGCGGGATGAGCAGCGTGGACACGGCCGAACCGAGATCGCTGGCCGCACCGCCGCCCCAGAGCAGCATGAAATCACGATGGCGCCACAGCGAAGAGCGCGCCTGTGAGGGGAGAGGCGTCTCGAGGGACGCTGTTTTGTCAGGCACTCATCACATCTACCGCATAGTTGGTCGCAGGCCAACCAGAATCCGGTGAGAGCGTGGATCATCATGGCGACCTCGGTGAGTCACCGTTCAATCTGCCACCACTGCCATCAGTGGCATCACTGAACCCACTGGCATCTTCCTGCCACTTGGTGGCCGGTCACCACTTCTGACGGTCCCGCAGGACCGGGAACTCCTCGCGGGTGCGGGCGACGACCGACGGGTCCAGGTCGACCGTCAGCACCTCCTCCGCGCTGCCGGACTCGCCGCCGTTGGCCTCCGCCAGGACCGCACCCCACGGGTCGACCACGACGCTGCGGCCCGCCTGCGGGACGCCCCCGTGGGTGCCCGCGGTGTTGCAGGCGAGGACGAGGGCCTGCTCCTCCACCGCGCGGGCGCGGGCCAGCAGCGACCAGTGCTCGGCGCGCCGGGCCGGCCAGGCCGCCGGGACGACGAACAGCTCCGCGCCACGGTCCAGCATCGCCCGGAACAGCTCCGGGAACCGCAGGTCGTAGCAGGTCGCCAGGCCCATCCGACCGAACGGCGTGTCGACGACGCAGACCTCCTGCCCGGCCGCCATCAGCGCCGCCTCACCGCTGTCGAAGCCGAAGCGGTGGATCTTGCGGTAGACGGCGTGCAGCTCGCCGTCCGGCGCGAAGAGCAGCGAGGTGTTGAACAGCGGCCCGTCCGGGTCGCGTTCGACGATCGAGCCGGCGTGCAGCCAGACGCCCGCGCCCCTCGCGGCGGCGGACATCGCCTCCGCGGTCGGCCCGTCCAGCCGCTCCGCGCCCGGTGCCCACGCGTCGTAGGCGAATCCGCCCAGGTTCCAGAGCTCCGGCAGCACCACCAGGTCCGCCCCGTGCTGGGCCCGCACCAGCGCGCTCACGCGCGTCCTGCGGTCGTCCACGGACTCCGCTTCGTTGACATCGATCTGGACAAGAGAAGCGCGCACCGTACCACCCACTCCGTCAGGGGCCCTACGATCAAGACCGATCAACACCGGAAAGCGCTGACCTGGGGACAGCAGGCAGCGTAACGTGCCGATAGCGCAATTGGCTGCACCGCTCAAGGGGTCGTGAACGTGACCGACAAGCAGACGGTTCAGGCGTACGCCGATGCCTGGACCCAGTCCATCGAGGCCATATCCGAGCTGGTCGCCCCGCTCAGTGAGGGAGAGTGGAACCGCCCCACCGAGTGCCCGGGCTGGTCCGTCCGCGATGTGGTCTCCCACGTCATAGGCATGGAGCTGGAGCTGCTGGGCGACCCCCGACCGATCCACACCCTGCCCCGCGACCTGCGGCACGTGGTCGACGAGTTCACCCGCTACTGCGAGGTGCCGGTCGACAAGCGGCGCTGCCACACCGCTCCGGAGATGACCGCGGAGCTCGAGTACACGATCATCCGCAGGTCCCGCGCGCTGCGGCAGCCACGCCACGAGCCGACGGACGAGGTCCGCTGGCCGATGGGCCCGTACACCCGGGACGTTCCCTACCACCAGCTGCTCCGCACCCGCGTCTTCGACGTCTGGACCCACGAGCAGGACATCCGCAGGGCGCTCCGCGCTCCCGGCGGCCTGGACAGCGCGGCGGCGGGCATCACCCGTGACTACCTGGTCGAGCTGCTGCCGCGCGCCGTCGCGAAGCTGGCGGGCGCTCCCGCGGGCTGCACGGTCGTCTTCGACGTCCACGGCGCGCAGGAGTTCATGACCACCGTCCGGGTCGACGAGGGGGGCCGCGGCAGTGTCGACGCCACCGTCCCGCTGGCGCCTGCGGCGCGGTTCAGCATGGACTGGGAGACGTACGCCCGCCTCGCGTGCGGTCGGATCGCCCGATCGTCGGCGGACGTGAAGTCCGAGGGCGACGAGGCGCTGGCGCGTCGCATCCTGGACAACTTCTCGGTCACACCCTGAGGGCAGAGCTTTCTGCGCAAGGGACGTTGCAAACGTCCGGGGGCGCGGGGCTCTGCTGACTAGCGGCCCTGCCGCGTGGGCGCGACAAGCCACCCGTGTGGTGAGTCGCCGAACGGGCAGGGCCATCCCCACTGGGTGGTTCCTCGCGCCCACGCGGCGGAGCCGCATATCAGCAGAGCCCCGCGCCCCCAGATAGTGCAATGCCCCTGCGACTACCGCCCGCGCGCCAGCTCGCGTTCGCGGGCCAGCGCCCGACCGCGCAGGCGCAGGATCTGGAACAGCCCCAGCGCCATCGGGATGTACAGCATCGCGAAGGCCTGTCGGAACGCCGCGGGCGTGTAGTCCGCGCCGCCGTGCGGGGTCGCGAGGTCGAGGACGAAGCCGATCAGGAACAGCGCGATGACCGCGGCGATGAAGCCGCCCATGTTGACGATGCCGGAGGCCGTCCCCACCCGCTCCGGCGGGTTCACCGGGCGGGCGTAGTCGAGGCCGATCAGGGACGCGGGGCCGTTGCTGCCCATCACCACGACCAGGACCAGCAGCAGCCACAGCGGCACGTGCGCGCCGCCGCCCGGCCACAGCAGCACCGCCGCCCAGACCGCGCCGGTGCCCAGCACCACCGCGAAGACCGTCGGCGTCCGCAGGCCCGGCCGGCGCGACATCAGCTGGCCGAAGAGGACCGCGAAGCCCATCCCGCTGAGGATCACCAGGCTGAGCATCCCGCCCGCCTCCGCGCGGGACATGCCCTGACCGTCCATCAGAAAGGGCATCCCCCACAGCAGCAGGAAGCTCGACGCCGGGAACGCCGTGGTGAAGTGCACCCACATGCCCAGCCGGGTGCCCGGCTCGCGCCAGCTCACCCGGATCTGCTCCAGCAGCGAGAAACCCGCCGGACGCGGGGTGACCGCTGCTTCGGTCGCGCGTGCGCGGCGCGCGAACAGCGGCTCGCGCGGCGCACTGTCCGGCGTCTCCCGCAGTGCGAGGACGACCACGGCCAGCACGACCACGCCGAACAGCGCGGTGGTGGCGAAGGTCGGCGTCCAACCCGCACTGTGCAGGACCTGGGAGAGCACCAGCGTGCTGACCAGGTTGCCGACCGTGCCGACCAGGCCGGTCAGCTGGGCGATGAAGGGGTTGCGGAAGGCCGGGAACCAGCGCGCGCCGATGCGCAGGACGCTGACGAAGGTCATCGCGTCGCCGCAGCCCAGGACACCGCGGGCGAGCAGCGCCGGGGTGAACGAGGTGGCCAGCGCGAAGCCCAGCTGCCCGGCCGTGAGCAGCACCAGGCCCGCGCTGAGGATGCGGCGCGGGCCGAAACGGTCGACCAGCAGGCCGACCGGGATCTGCATGCCCGCATAGATCAGGATCTGCAGAATGGAGAAGGTCGACAGCGCCGACGCGTTGATCCCGAACCGGGCCGCCGCGTCCAGCCCGGCGACGCCGAGGCTGGTCCGGTGGACCACGGCCAGGACGTAGACGGTGACGCCGATGCCCCACGCGGTCCACGCGCCCCGCCCGCCGGGCGGCTCCCGCCGGACGCCGACCGCCGCGTCGGAGGTGGTCGCGTCGGCGGAGGTCGCTGCAGTTGCGGTGGTGGCAGCGGTACCGGACGCGGCGGCAGGCTCGGCAGCAGACATGATGCTGACAGCTTAAAGGTAGGACCTTTGGGCCTGTTCCTGCCGTCTGGAAAGTGAGACGTACCCCTCAGCCGCAGTCAGCCGGGAGTCACCCGGGGTCAGCCAGGCATCAGCCGGTGGCGTCAGTGCGTCTGCGCGTAGCTGAAGAGCGAGAAGATCCGGCTGTCGAAGATCGGGCTGTAGCTGGTCCAGCTGTTGGGCCCGCCCTCCTCGTAGCCGCCGGTGAGGCCGATCAGGTTGCCCGTCGTCCCGTTGAAGTAGGTGACCCACGGACCGCCGGAGGTGCCACCGTAGAAACCGGTGCAGTACAGCACCATCTGCCGGTAGCCGGCGAGCTTGCCGGTCCGGTAGTTCGGGCTGCAGCGGATCGCCTCGTCCGCCGGGTCCGAGGAGATGTCCGGGTAGCCGAGCGCGGTGATGTAGAGGTAGTAGCTCGACGTGTAGGCGAGGTGGTAGCCGCCGGTCACGTTCTGGATCAGCTGGCCCGAGGCGTTCGGCGCGACCTGGGCGAAGGCGTAGTCGTAGTCACTCGCGTCGGACTCGCCGCTGCTGTAGTGGGCGTCCTTGAAGACCTTGGTGACCGCCCAGATCCCGTACGGCTGGCTGAGCGCACCGTGCTGGTACATGGGCACGTAGGCCATCCAGCTGCCGGGGTTGCAGTGGGCGGCCATCACGATCATGTTGTGCCCGGCACTGTTGACCACGCTGGCGGTGCAGTAGTGGGTGGTGAGGTTGCTCGACGCGTAGACGATGATGCCCGTCTCCGGCGTCCCGCCGAAGTGGTACGAGTGCGCGATCGTGGCCGAGGTCACCGTGTTGGACGCCGTCGTGGCCGCGTGGGAGACGGTCGTGGACGCGGCCTGGACACCGGAACCGCCGACCTTGGCCGGGGCGGCCTCGTCCGGAATCGCCGCAGCGATGCGCGCCGGAGTCCAGAACTTCGCCGCGGCGGCGGAGTTCCACGTGGTGGCGGCCACCGTGGCGACGCGCGGGGCGACGGACATACTGCCCGAACCGGGCGCACCGGGCGTCGCGGCCCCACCGGACGGAGCCGAGGAGGCAGCAGCCGCAGCGGACGAACCGGTGCTCGAACTCGCCGCCGGTGTCGGCCCGTTGGCGCTCGCGCCGAACGCGGTCGGCGCGACGAACGCACCGGCCACACCCAGCGTGACAAGACCCGCAAGAGCGGCCTTGATCGCCACGCTCCGACCGCGCTTACGCTCGCCCACCCGATATCTCCCCACCCCAGTGCCTACCTGCGCTCACACACTCTCATATGCCTCCCTGTCACCCCTAAGGGTGACTGCAGCCCGTTAGCAGAACTTGACCTTGCCCGGCTCCAGCCCGTCGGAACCGTCACAACCCTCACTTCGCCGTCACGACCCAGCTGAACGTCCTGCTCATCCGCCGCCGCCGGAAGGCGTCGTCACGGACCCACGACGTACGGTCGGTGACGACGACTCGGACCGTCACCCGCGCGCCCGACGGCAGCTCCAGCCCCCTGGTGTCGAACGCCAGCCCGCGCTCACCCAGCAGACTGCCGGGCGCGGGCCCGCCGCCGACCGTCCAGCTGACGGTCAGTCGGCTGCCGTCGGCTTCGGGGTCTGCGGGGAGCACGGGCGCGACGCGGAGCGTCGTCCCGGCGTCGACCGCGCTGCCGTCGGCGGCCGGTGAGACCGTGTCGACAGGGCTGACGTGACGGTAGAGCGACTCGATGATCGCCTCGCGGGAGGGCAGGTTGTAGGTGGCGCCCAGGGTCCGCATGATCGAGTCCTGGGTCGGCCGGTACAGACCGTTGGCGCTCCGGTACGCGCCGACCAGTCCGCCGGTGGGGTCCTCCGCGCCCAGCCAGCGCCACCACTTGGCGTGCGTGGCCGCGAGCGTGTCGGCGTCGGCGGAGGAGAGGTTGGGGAAGTCGCTGTCCCCGCCCGGCGCGGCGTCGTACTCGTCGCCGAGACCCCCGACGGTGTGCCCCATCTCGTGCTGGATGATGAGCCCGGCGCCCGTCGCCCCGGCGGCAAGCGTGGTCACCCCGGTGCCACCACCACCGCCGTACCGGTCGGAGTCGGCCAGCGCGATGACGTACTCGGGCCCGTCCGGCGTGCCGGTGTACCGGGTGACGGCGTCGTCGTCCGCGCAGAGCAGCCGCGGCATGCCCTGGCACCCGAAGTGCATCCCGAGCGGCGAGCCGGCACCGATCCCGGAGCGCGGCGACACCAGGTCGATCCGCCGCACGTCGAAGAGCGGCGCGTAACTCCGGAACGGTTCCACGGAACTGAGTGCCCGCCAGGTATCCGCGGCTTGCGCACGGAAGCGCGGGAGTTCGTCGGCGGTGTAGCCGTCCCCGATGAGCACCAGCGTGATCCGGTTCGCCGCAGGCCCGTTGTCGACGAGCGTGGCCTCGTCGACAACGCGCGGCTCGGACGCCAGCGCGGGCGGCGGGGCGGCGCCCGCCAGGAGCAGGACCAGGAGCAGCAGAAACACACTCAGGTGACGACGCACGGGGCGGATCGTCTCCGCGTGCCGCTCACCGCTATACAGCTCCCGCCCAACTTCACCCCCGCGAGTGAGCCGGGTGCGGCAGGTGGGGACCATGCAGTTGCTCAGGGGGCTGGGAACTGATGCGAGTGGCCAGCAACAACAGGGGCGCGGGGAACTGCGCGAGAACCACCCTGTGACGGATGGCCCTGTGCGCCCGGCGACTCACCACACACGGTGGCTTGTCGCGCAGTTCCCCGCGCCCCTAGGTGTTGCAACCACCTGCGGGAGCGCAACCTCAGCTCGCGCCCCTGGAAGGTGCAACTGCACCTACTGCCAGCTGATCAGCCTCTTCGGCTGCTCCAGCACTGCCGCCGTGTCCGCCAGGACCTTGCTGCCCAGTTCGCCGTCGACCATCCGGTGGTCGAACGACAGGGCCAGCGTGGTCACCAGGCGCGGGACGACCCGGCCCTTGTGCACCCAAGGGAGTTCCCGGACCTGGCCGAAGGCCAGGATCGAGGCCTCGCCCGGGTTCAGGATCGGGGTGCCCGAGTCGACGCCGAAGACGCCGACGTTGGTGATCGTCACCGTCCCGCCCTGCATCGCCGCAGGCGAGGTCTTGCCCTCGCGGGCCACCTCGATCAGCGACGTCAGCGCGCCCGCCAGCTCGGGAAGAGCCATGCTGCCCGCGTCCTTGATGTTCGGGACGATCAGGCCGCGCGGAGTCGCCGCGGCGATGCCGAGGTTGATCCGGCGCTTGTGGATGATCTCCTGGTTGGCCTCGTCCCAGCTGGCGTTGATCTCCGGGTTGCGCCGGATGGCGATCAGCAAGGCCTTGGCGACCAGCAGCAGCGGGCTGACCCGCACGCCCGCACCCAGCTCGCCGCTCTCCTTGAGGCTGCGGACCAGCTTCATCGTGCGGGTGACGTCGACCTGGACCCACTCGGTCACGTGCGGCGCGGTGAACGCGGAGCTGACCATCGCCGCCGCGGTCGCCTTGCGCACGCCCTTGATCGGGATCCGGACGTCTTCCGCACCCGACACGACCGCACCCGACACGACCGCGACCGGCTCGGCGGCGGGAGCGGCCGGTGTCGCCACCGGAGCCGCGACGGCCACGGGCGCCGTCGCCGCGGTGACGTGCGCGTGCACGTCCTCGCGGGTGACCGTGCCCTGCGGGCCGGTCGGGGTGACTGCGGCCAGGTCGATGCCCAGGTCCTTGGCCAGCTTCCGCACCGGCGGCTTCGCCAGCGGACGCTCACCGGACGCGGGAACGGCCGGAGCAGTCGGGGTGACCGGAGCAGCCGGAGCGACCGGTGCAGCCGGGGTGACCGGTGCAACCGCAGCCGGCTTGGGCGCGTAGTACGTCCCCTCCCCGCCCGCCTGCACGACCGTCGGCGCCGCCGCAGCCGCAGGCTTCCGCGCCCGCCGCTTCGACGAGCCCGAGCGCGGGCCGTACCCGACCAGCACCTCGCGCCGCTCCGGCTCGGTCTCCTCCTCGGCAGCGGAGGCAGCCGCAGGAGCAGCCGCCTCCGCCGGAACCGCAGCGCCGCCCGCAACGGCGACGCTGATGATCGCCGTGCCGACGTCGACGGTCGTGCCCTCGCCGAAGAACAGCTCCTGCACCACCCCGTCGAACGGGATCGGCAGCTCGACGGCCGCCTTCGCCGTCTCCACCTCGCAGACGACCTGGCCGTCGGCGACCGTGTCGCCGGGCTGGACGAACCACTTGAGGATCTCGGCCTCGGTCAGTCCCTCGCCGACATCCGGCATCTTGAACTGACGAACGTTCTCAACCGCAGTACTCATGGTGCTCTCCATCCCCCGTCAGAAGGCGAGGGCGCGGTCGACGGCGTCGAGCACCCGGTCGAGGTCCGGCAGGTACGTCTCCTCCACCCGGCTCGGCGGGTACGGCGAGAAGTATCCGCCGACCCGGAGCACGGGGGCCTCCAAGGAGTAGAAGCAGCGTTCAGTGATCCGGGCGGCCAGCTCCGAACCCATGCCCATGAAGACGGGGGCCTCGTGGACCACCACCGCGCGGCCGGTCCGCTTGACCGAGGCGGTGAGGGTGTCCATGTCCAGCGGCGAGAGCGAGCGCAGGTCGACGACCTCGATCTGGTGGCCGTCCTCAGCGGCGGCCTCGGCCGCCTCCAGGCAGACCTTGACCATCGGGCCGTAGGCGACCAGCGTCAGGTCCCGACCCGGGCGCGTGACTCGGGCGGAGTGCAGCGGGGTCGGGGCCTCGCCCAGCGGGTCCACCGAACCCTTGTCCCAGTAGCGGCGCTTCGGCTCCAGGAAGATCACCGGGTCGTCCGAGGCGATCGCCTGACGCAGCATCCAGTGCGCGTCCAGCGGGTTGGAGGGCGAGACGACCTTCAGACCGGCCGTGTGGGCGAAGTACGCCTCGTGCGACTCGCTGTGGTGCTCGACCGCGCCGATGCCGCCGCCGAACGGGATGCGCACGGTGATCGGCAGCTTGACGTGGCCCAGCGCACGCGCGTGCATCTTGGCCAGCTGGGTGACGATCTGGTCGAAGGCCGGGTAGACGAAGCCGTCGAACTGGATCTCCACCACCGGGCGGTAGCCGCGCAGCGCCAGGCCGATCGCGGTGCCCATGATGCCGGACTCGGCCAGCGGGGTGTCGATGACGCGGCTGTCGCCGAAGTCCTTGTGCAGTCCGTCGGTGACCCGGAAGACGCCGCCCAGACGGCCCACGTCCTCGCCCATGATCAGGGTCTTCGGGTCGGCCTCCAGCGAGCGCCGCAGCGCCTCGTTGAGGGCCTTCACCATGCTGTAGTTCTCAGCGGCCATCTCAGCGGCCCTCCCCAACCTCTTCGGAGCCGTCGAACGACGCCGCGTACGCCACATACTCAGCACGCTCCTCGTCGACGAGCGCGTGGCCCTCGGCGTAGACGTGCTCGAAGATCGAGGTCGGGTCGGGGTCGGGCATGTTGCGGACGCCCTCGCGGACGCGGCGGGCCAACTGCTCGCTCTCCGCCTCGACCGCGTCGAAGAACTCCTGATCCGCCCAGTCCTCACGGACCAGGTAGGACTTGACCCGCTCGATCGGGTCCTTGAGCTTCCACTCCTCCAACTCGTCCGCGATCCGGTAGCGGGTCGGGTCGTCGGAGGTGGTGTGGGCGCCCATGCGGTAGGTGAAGGCCTCGATCAGCGTCGGACCCTCGCCCGCGCGGGCGCGGTCCAGGGCCCAGCGGGTGACCGCGAGGCAGGCCAGCACGTCGTTGCCGTCCACCCGCACACCCGGGAAGCCGAAGCCCGCCGCGCGCTGGTAGAGCGGGACGCGGGTCTGCCGCTCGGTGGGCTCGGAGATGGCCCACTGGTTGTTCTGGCAGAAGAAGACCACGGGGGCGTTGTAGACCGAGGCGAAGGTGAAGGCCTCGCTGACGTCACCCTGGCTGGACGCGCCGTCACCGAAGTAGGCGACCACGGCGTCGTCGGAGCCGTCCTTGGTGATGCCCATCGCGTAGCCGGTCGCGTGCAGCGTCTGCGAGCCGATGACGATGGTGTAGAGCTGGAAGTTCTTCTCGTACGGGTCCCACCCGCCGTGGTTCACACCCCGGAACATGCCGAGCAGGTTCAACGGGTCGACGCCCTTGCACCAGGCGACGCCGTGCTCGCGGTAGGTCGGGAAGGCCCAGTCTCCCGGGCGCTGGGCGCGGCCGGAGCCGACCTGAGCGGCTTCCTGTCCCAGCAGAGAGGCCCACAGGCCCAGCTCGCCCTGGCGCTGCAGCGCGGTGGCCTCGCCGTCGAAACGGCGTACCAGGACCAGGTCACGATAGATGGAGCGCAGCTCTTCCGGAGTGGTCTCCAGGGAGAAGCGCGGGTGCTCGACTCGCTCGCCTTCTGGGGTGAGCAGCTGCACCAGCTCCGGGACGGCAGCGGTCGCCGTCCCCGCCGTGCTCTCGACGGTCACGTTCACTCCTCGGTATTTCCGGCCTCCGGGGTTGCCGGCAACCGGTCCGGTCGCCTGCTCCGTGCGTCATCGCTTCGGGTGGGCGACGACATCGGATCGGCGGATAGGTGTGCCCTGATCCTCTTCGAGAACGTTACCCAGGGGAAGACCCAATTTCCTCTGTCCTAGGACGTCCAACTACCATGCTCACCCCTAAACCGGGACAAAAGCTCCTCCGTGCACGGCAACTCGGTGAGCCGTATGCAAGGCTGTGACCATGAGCAAACCTGGACATACAGGACATATACGGGTCTTTCTCCTCGACGACCACGAGGTGGTACGTCGCGGCGTCCATGAACTGCTCTCGCTGGAATCCGACATCGAGGTGGTCGGCGAGGCCGGCACGGCCGCGGAGGCGCTGGCCCGGATCCCGGCCACCCGGCCGGACGTGGCGGTGCTCGACGTCCGGCTGCCCGACGGCAGCGGGGTGGAGGTCTGCCGGGAGATCCGCTCCGAGCTGCCGGAGATCCGGTGCCTGATGCTCACCTCCTTCTCCGACGACGAGGCGCTCTTCGACGCGATCATGGCCGGGGCCAGCGGTTACGTCCTCAAGGCGATCCGCGGGACCGACCTGCTCTCGGCGGTCCGCGACGTGGCGGCCGGAAAGTCGCTGCTGGACCCGGTCGCCACCTCCCGCGTACTCGAACGCCTTCGCGACGGCGGCGAGAAGGAGGACGAACGGCTGACCGGTCTGACCAAGCAGGAGCGCCGGATCCTCGACCTGATCGGCGAGGGCATGACCAACCGGCAGATCGGCGGCGAGCTGCACCTCGCGGAGAAGACGGTCAAGAACTACGTGTCCAGCCTGCTGGCAAAACTGGGCATGGAACGGCGCACACAGGCCGCCGCGTACGTCGCGAAGATGCACGCGTCCGAAGGCTGACGATCAGAGCCGGTCAGAGAAGATCGCGAACGGCCGCACCCGCCAACGCGGCAGTACCATCTGGCTCGTGACGCAGGGTCAGGCTTTTGCTCCGACAAGTGCATTATCAGCCGTTCCGGGTTCCGTACCGGGGTGGCTGGTGGGGGTCGTCGCCCGGTTCGGGGTGGGTCGCCCGGTCGCGGTGGAGCGCACCCGGCACGGGCTGTTGAACCGCGTCTGGCTGGTCACGATCGAACAGCAGGACGGCAGCCGTAGCCGGGCCACATGGGTGCTGAAGCAGTACCTCGACGACGGCGGCCACGCCTCCAGCGGCGCGCTCGCCGCCCAGCACCGCACCATCGCCGCGCTGGCGGCGGCCGGACTGCCGACGGTACCGCCGGTGACGGCGGCGGACGGGCGGACCCTGGTGCTGCTGCGTGGCCGCCGCTACGCGCTCTTCCCCTTCGTCGAGGGCGCGCCGCCACCGACCGGGCGGGCCCTCCCCCTCGCCGCCGGGGCCGATCTCGGCACGCTGCTCGGCCGGATCCACACCGAGCTGCGGCGGATCCAGCCGCCCGTCCTCGACCCCGGCCCCTGGCCCAGCGCGGACCCGCTGGACACCCGGCGCACCATCGCCGACCTGCTCTCCGCGGCGCGCTCCCGGGCCCGCCGCGACCCCGCCGACCCGTTCGACGCCCTGGCGGAGCGTCGGCTGCTCGAACGCCGCGTCCTGCTCGCCGCCCACGCCCACCGCCGCCCCGGCCCACGCAGCGCGCCCCCGGCCGGGTGGGTGCACGGCGACTTCCACCCGCTGAACCTGCTGCGGCGCGACGGACGCGTCGCGGCGGTCCTGGACTGGGACCGGCTCGGCATCAAACCCGTCGCGGAGGAGGCGGTTCGTGCGGCGACGCAGTTCTTCTCCGACGAGGCGAGCGGTGCCATGGACCTGACCCGGATCACCGCCTATGCCCGCGCCTACCGCGAGGCCTCCGGCGCGACACCCGAGCACCTGACCGCGGCGGTCCACCGCGTCTGGTGGGAGCGGCTCAACGACTTCTGGATGCTCCGCTGGCGCTATGCGCGGCGGGACGACCGCGCAAGCGTGCTGTTTCCCGCGGCGGCGGCGCAGATCGTCTGGTGGACGGACCGCTACCCGCTCGTCGCGGAGGCGTACACACAGTGAGGGTCACTGTTTCGCAGAGGGACGTCGCACTGTCTCGGGGCGCGGGGAGCTGCGCGAGTTACCACCCTGTGCGGATGGCCCTGGTAGTTCGGGGACTCACGACACTGGGTGGCTTGTCGCGCCCACGCGGCGGAGCCGCACATCAGCAGAGCCTCGCGCCCCTGAGAAAAGTGCAGCCACCTGCGGGAGCGAACGCCCAGGCTTGCCGCGCCCACGCGGCGGAGCCGCACATCAGCAGAGCCCCGCGCTCCTGGGGGTTGCAACTACCTCCGGGAGCGAAACGTCAGGACGTCGAGCCCGCCGACGGCGAGCCCGGCGGGGTGGTGTGGTCGGTCGACGGCGGCGCGGACGGCGTCGACGGCGACGTCGCCGGCGCCGAAGGCGTCGTGCTCGGGGATCCCGAGGTGGTCTGCGACGGTGTCGTGCTCGGCGTCGTCGACGGGGAGACCGGGGGCGTGGACGACGGCGTGTAGCTCGGCGTGTACGACGGCGTGTAGCTCGGCGTCTGGCTCTGCGACGGCGTGATGCTCTGGCTCGGGGTCTGCGAGGGCGTCGTGCTCGGGGTGACCGTCGGCGACAACGACGTCGTGGGCCCGCCTCCGCTACCGCCGCTGCCGTTCATCGCGAGCGCGACACCGACCGCCACCGCCGCCGCGACCACCAGGACCGCGATCACCGCGAAGAGTCCGCGTCGGTTGCGGCCCGCGCCCTCGTCGTCGTAGTGGTCGTCGTAGGTCGGCGGCACCGCGCCGCCCATGCCGCCGCCTGCCGCCGGCATCGGCTGCGGCGGGGTCGCCGCGCCCAGCACCGTGGTCGGGTGGTAGTCGTCGCCCGGCGCGGAGGCGATCATCGCCGTGGGGGCGGTCGGCGAGACCCCGCCGACCTGGCCGAGGATCTGGGTCGGGCCGGTCCCGCCGTGCATCTGGCGCAGCGCGTGCTGGATGTGGGCGCGGAACTCGTCCGCCGACTGGAACCGGTCGTCCGGGTCCTTGGCCAGCGAGCGCATCACCAGGGCGTCCAGCACCGCCGGGACCCGCGGGTTCGCCTGGGACGGCGGCACCGGCATGTCCTGAACGTGCTGGTAGACGACGGAGAGAGGCGTGTCGCCGGTGAACGGCGGACGCAGCGTCAGCAGCTCGTAGAGCATGCAGCCGGTGGCGTACAGGTCGGAGCGGTGGTCGACCGCCTTGCCGAGGGCCTGCTCGGGGGAGAGGTACTGCGGGGTGCCCATGACCATGCCGGTCTGGGTCATCGTCGAGGTGGCCCCGGTCAGCGCGCGGGCGATGCCGAAGTCCATCACCTTGACCGCACCGGAGTTGGTGATGATGACGTTGGCCGGCTTGATGTCGCGGTGGACGATCCCGTGCTTGTGGCTGTAGGCGAGCGCCTCGAGGATCCCGGCGGTGATGATCAGCGCCTGGTCGACCGGCGGCGGCTCCTTGCTCTGCAGCAGCTCGCGGACCGTGTGGCCCTCGACGAGCTCCATCACGATGTACGGGACGGTCTCGTGGCCGCGCGCCTCCTCGCCGGTGTCGTAGACAGCGACGACGGCGTGGTGGTTCAGCGCGGCGACGGAGTGCGCCTCACGCGTGAAGCGGGTGCGGGCGATGGAGTCCTCGGCCAGCTCGGGCCGCAGCACCTTGATCGCGACGGTGCGGCCGAGCCGCTGGTCCTCGGCGGCGTAGACCTCCGCCATCCCGCCGCGGCCCAGCCGGCGGACCAGCCGGTAGCGGCCGTCGCCCACGACGCTCAGGCCACTGGTGGTGACGAAGGGACCGGACGCGTCGGCTGCTCCCGCAGCGCCGTACCCGGACCGGGGATCCATGGCGTCCTCGTCCCCGGGGTGCTGCGTGTCTGCCATCGTTCTCCGCCGTCGTTCCGTGCCGTCGTCGATCCGTACTGCCCCGTTGTCCCGTACTGCTGTCCCGTACTGCTTGTACTGCCCGGTTGAACCGGGCGGGCGCCGGGGATCGCGCTTCGCCGCGCCTCTCAGCCGTTCCCGAGAGGGAGGAACCAACTCCGCACGCTACCGGTTTCCGGAGGACGATGCGGAGCGCCGCAGGTCAGAAGGCCGAAACCACGAAGTGGCCTACACACCACGGTCCGCCTGAACCACTCCGGCCACGGGCGTCCTGCCAAGTCCGCCGGTGTTGTCGTTGGACGAGCTGTTGAACGCGAGCACCGCGATCAGCACTATCAACCCGGCGAAGACCACGCCGACGATGAACAGGATCAGCACCAGCCGGCCGCAGCCGCGCGCGGCGTCCGTCTGCGGCGCCCCCGACGGCACGTACGGAGCCTGCGCGGGCGCCGGGGGCCGGGGCTGGGCGAACGGCGGCGGAGTCGGCGCCGGACGCTGTGGCACCGGGGTCGGCCGTGCCTGGGTGAACGGCTGCAGCGTGGGCCGCTGCTGCGCGAACGGCGGCGGCGTCGGCGCCGGACCCTGCTGCGCGAAGGGCGGCGGCGTGGGGCGCGGCTGCGCGAACGGCGGCGGCGTCGGACGCTGCGGGTAGGGCGGCGGCGTCTGGCCCATGTGCTGGGGGGCCATCTGCTGCCCGCCCATCTGCTGCGGGTACGGCGTCTGCACCGGCGGCATCGGGGTGTTCAACGGGCCCTGGGCCGCCGGGAAGACGGCGTTCTGGCCGGAGCCGCCGACGTGCCCCTGGTGCGGGCCGTCGACCAGCATCTGCGGCTGGTTGGCCGCCGTGCCCGCGCCCTGGGCGACGCGCTGGCACTCCTCGCGCATCGCGTCGGCGGTCGGGAACCGGTGCGCCGGGTCCTTCCGCAGCGCCCGCGCGACCAGCGCGTCGACCGCGGGCGGGATCGCCGCGTTCATGCTGGACGGCGCCGGCGGCGTCTCCTGGACATGCTGGTAGGCCATGCCCAGCGCCGACTCGGACTCGAACGGCAGGCGACCGGTCAGCAGCTCGAAGAGCATGCAGCCGACCGAGTAGAGGTCGGAACGGGCGTCCACGCTCTTGCCGAGCGCCTGCTCGGGCGAGAGGTACTGCGGGGTGCCGACGACCATGCCGGTCTGGGTCATCGAGGTGACGCCCGACTGCATCGCGCGGGCGATGCCGAAGTCCATCACCTTGACCACGCCGCGCTTGGTCAGCATCACGTTGGCGGGCTTGATGTCGCGGTGGACCAGGCCCTCCTCGTGCGAGGCGCTCAGCGCGGCCAGCACGTCGGCCGTGATCTTCAGCGCCTTCTCGGTGGGCATCGCGCCGAGCTCGGTGATGTCCTTGCGCAGCACCGAGCTGAGCGAGGAACCCTCGACGTACTCCATGACGATGAACGGCACGGGGGTGCCGTCGGTGTCGTCCTCGCCGCTGTCGTACACGGCGACGATGTTCGTGTGGTTGAGCCGGGCGACCGCCTGCGCCTCGCGGCGGAACCGCTCGCGGAACGACGGCTCGCGGCTCATCTCGCCGAGCATCGTCTTCACGGCCACCGGCCGATCCAGCACCGTGTCGTCCGCGAGATGGACCGTGGCCATACCGCCCTGGCCGAGCAAGTCCCGCAGCGCATAACGGCCGTGGCCGACCGTCCGCCCCGCGCCGTCCGCGCCGCCCTGCTCGCTCATGCGCTCGTCTCCCCCAACCGGCCTACCCCTTGGCGCGCCGTCAGGGCCCAACGTTAGCGGTACGGGCAGGGCCTCACACAGCCGGGTTTTCCGTCCGGTCCAACCCTGAACCGGACGGAACCTGAGCCTCCGCAGGCAGTCGGCAGTGCGTCCGCCCTGAACCGCTGCGAACTTCCGTACGCAGAGGGAAATCGCGTACGGCTACGGAAAAGGAGCCCAAACAACGAGAAGAGCGGGAGCGAGGAGAGCGGGAAGAACTAGAGGTACGGACCGGCGTGGATACCGCCGTGGCCCGGCTCGCCCTCGTCGTGGCCCGGCGCACCCGGCGGCAGCGCGCGCCGCATCTGCTCCAACTGCGCCCGGGCAGCCATCTGCTGGGCGAAGAGCGCGGTCTGGATGCCGTGGAAGAGACCCTCCAGCCAACCCACCAACTGCGCCTGCGCGATGCGGAGTTCCGCCTCGCTGGGGACCACGTCCTCGGTGAAGGGGAGCGACAGCCGCTCCAACTCCTCGACGAGCTCGGGCGCGAGGCCCTGCTCCAGCTCCTTGACCGAGCTGGCGTGGATCTCCCTGAGCCGCACCCGGCTGGCCTCGTCCAGAGGTGCCGCGCGCACCTCTTCGAGCAGCTGCTTGATCATGCTCCCGATCCGCATGACCTTGGCGGGCTGCTCCACCATCTCCGTTATCGGCAGCTCCCTCGGCTCACCCTCAACGGAGGAGCCGGCGCCGACGGGCATGCCGTCGGGGCCGACGATCAGGACCTGGGGGCCTTCTTCTGGCCGAGAGCTCGGGCTGTTCATGAACGACATTCTGTCCCACAGGGGTGTCAAGAGGGCGTGATATTCGACAGAACACGTGTGCGGTTCGCTCTGCGTGCGGTCTACAGCCGACGGATCCGCCAGCCGAACAGCGCAGCTCCGGCCCCGATCAGGGCCAGACCCACGCCGAGCATCCGGGCGTGCGGGCCGAGGTCCAGGCCGGTGTCCCGGGCGGCCAGCCGCGCCCTCGGGCCCGCCTGCTGCACCGACTCCGGCGGCAGGACCGCCTGCGGGCCGAGCGGCGGGGGGACGCTGGCGGCCGGTCGCGGCGCCTGGTCGATCGGCTGGACCGCGTCCTGACCGACGGGCACGGAAACCACCTGCTGCGAGCGGCTCCCCGACCCGCCCCCGCCCGGCGCACGAGACGGCGTGCCCCCCGGCGCGGGACGCCCCGGTGCGCCGGGACGGGGCTCCTTCGACGCCGCGCTCGATGCCGACGGCTTGCCGCTCGCGGGCGGGGACGGGAACAACGGGCTGACCACGGGGAGCGGCAGCGCGCTCACGGACGGGTCCGCGCCGGGCGGCCCGCCGGGCGCGGGATTCACGGGCGGGGCGCTCGCCACACCGCCGGGCGGCCGGTGGCCGGGCACGTGCGACGGGCGGTGCGCGGGCGTCCGGGTCGGCGTCCGGGCGGACCGCACCGAGACGAAGCGGAGCGGATGGCCGTCGGGCAGCCGGACCGTGATGCCGGCCGAAGCGGAACCGGTACCTGCCTCGTTCGCCCAGGCCAGCGGCGTACCGAGCGCGAGTACGGCAGCGACCGCGAGCCCCACCACGCTCGCCGCAACCGGCATCGACCCACCCGACAACACGCTCATATAGGGCAATTAGGGCATCGACTCGAACGCTGAGCAAGCAGGCTTACGCCGTTCAGGCCGCCCCTCCCCCGAACGCCGCGACCAAGGCCGCCCTGGCCACCCGGACCGACGCCCCCGAGCAGCACCACGTATTTGTCGCCTTCGACTCAATTCACGGCGGTCGTGCCTGCCGGGAAATTCACATCCACGGATGCAGACCCACTGCTACGCTCCGCCCTGCCCGCCTCACCGCAAGGCCCACAAGGGTCGTGACCAGCGGCCCACGGGCCCTCGGACGTTTCAGAACGTCTCCCGTCAGAACTTCTCGAAATTCTCTTTATTCCACATTGAGGGGGAATCGGAAAAAGCATGCCAACACCTGCAAACTCCATATGCCCGAGACCCGGACGCAGGCGCGGGTCGGCCTGGTCGGTGCTCGCGCTGCTCGTCGCGGTCCTGGCCGCGCTGCTCGCCCCGACCGGCGCTGCCTACGCCGTCGTCTCCCAGCCGGTCGCGGGTGCGGCGACCGCGCACGGCTCTTCCGCCGCCCACGCCGGGCAGACCGCGAAGGCGATCCAGACCGCACCCGCCGCCGCGCACCGGAAGACCGTCACCAAGCCAGTGCCTCCGCTCGCGGCCAAGCCCCTGCCGACCGCGCCCCGGACCGGCCCCGCCGCCACCCGCGCGACGTCGCTGCGCGCCGCGACGACCCACCGCCTCCTGGCCCAGAGCACCGTGGCGAGCACCTGCTCGGGTTCCATCACGGCGGACACCGTCTACCCCTGCACAGCGCCGGCCGGGACGGACACCTACACGCTCAGCCTGCCCTCCGCCACCGACCTGCTCGCCGTGCGAGCCATGTCGTCGGCGGGCGGCGCACTGATGATCACCGTCACGGCTCCGAACGGCTCCGTGGTCACCTGCCAGTCGTCCTACTCGCCCACGGCCGTCTGCCCGACCACCCAGTCCGGCAGCTACACCCTGGCGATCCAGGACGGCGGCAACGCCTTCACGCTGTCCTACGTCGCCCTGCTCTCGGACACCTCCTGCTCGGCGGCCGACACCTCCTTCGGCACGTCGGCGGTCCAGGGCACGCTGGCAGCGGGCAGCATGGGCAACTGCTACACGCTCGCCATGACCAGCGGCAGCGTCCTGCACACCGCCCTGACCGCCGCTTCGTACCAGCAGGTCCAGGTCACGGTGTACGACGCCACCGGCACGCAGGTGTGCTCCGCATACACCAACAGCGACTGCGCGCTGACCGGCACAGCCCCCTACCGCGTCCTGGCCTACGACCAGCAGGGCAGCGCCGACAGCTACTACCTGCAGCTGAGTGACCTGACCCAGCCACAGGGCTGCGTCACCGCAGCACAGCTGACCTACGGCCAGGTGCCGGACACCGGCTCCACCGTGGCGTGCCGGACCCTGACCGTCACCAAGGCCGACCAATACCAGGTCTACGCGGCATCAGCGGCCTCCGGCGGAGTCACCGGCAGCCTCTACACCACCAGCGGCACCGCCGCCTGCGCCAACTTCGGCCCCACCTGCCAGCTGGCCGCGGGCAGCTACGACTTCGTGGCCGAGCAGTACCTCCCCTCCCCCTCGGCCTTCGGCGTGGCCTTCATCGCCGCGGACGAGGCGGGTGGCTGCACCGCGGCCTCGGACACCGACTTCGCGAGTGGCGCCGCCAAGGGCAACTTCGCCGGGATGGGCGAGGAGATCTGCCTGACCCTGCCGACCGCTTCCGGCCTGACGGACTACATGTTCGACCAGCCGACGGCCGACGGCAGCTCGCCGCAGATGCAGGTTCTGGACGCCACCGGCGTCCAGCAGTGCCCCAACGCCTCCTTCACCTACGCCGTCTGCCAGCTGACCGGCACCGCGCCGTTCCACGTGGTCCTGAACGCGCAGGAGGCCAACGGCGGCTACCAGGTTCTCGTGCAGCGCACCGACTCGACCTCCGGCTGCTCGGCCTGGCCGCAGTCGGGCTTCGGCGGGTCCTGGGGTGCTGAAGTCACGCTCACGCCCAGTTCGACCGTGCAGTGCCTGACCATCCCCGCCGCGCAGCACTCCACCGGCGAGATGATCGACTACACCAATGACAGCAACACCGAGTTTGGAAGCATCAACGTCAACGATGCGACCGGCAAGCTGATCTGTCAGGACTCCACCACCACGGTCTGCTCCTACTCGCAAGGGACGGCCTACACCGCTCTGGTGATGGCCGTCGGCCTCACCGCCCCTGACACCTACAAGGTGGTCCGCCGCGACGTCACGCAGACGGCCGCCTGCACCGCCCCGACGTCTACCACCGTGGGTGGGCCATCAACCGGTCTGGTGCTGACCTCGGCTCTGGACGCGGAATGTCTGAAGGTCTCGGCCGCGGCGACGGACAAGGTCTGGTTCGCCGCCCGGTCCGACGCGCCCGGCCAGGCCGGGGTGGTGCTTGAGGTCGCCGATCCGTCTGGCGCCGTCGTGTGTCGTCAGTGGGGTCCGTCCTGCAACGTCACCGGCTCCACGTCGTACCAGGTCCTCGTGCTGGCCTCCGGATACGCCGGCGTCGCCATCCCCGCACATGTGGACACCTGGCGAGTGGAGACGGCGTCGGGCTGGGCACCGCAGTGCACTGCGCACCAGCTGTCCGGCACCGGCTTCGCCCCGCAGAGCGGCACGTTGACCGAGAGCACCACCGGGTACTGCGCGGTGGTGTCGATGCCGCCATCGGAGCTGTTCGGCATCGGCCTGGTCGCGTCCGGCGGAACCGCCGCCCCGGACGCGACGATCTACGACGACGCGGACTGGACCAGTATGTACGGGCTGTGCGGCATCTCCGGTGGCGTCAGCGACCTCGCCGTCCAGTGCGAGAACACCTCGCAGGCGGCCGTCCAGGGCGTGCTGCTGGTGATGCCCTACACGAGCCCTACCCCGATCAGCTACACCATGCAGGGAATCTGCGTGCAGGGTTGCGCGACCCCGCCGGTACAGGCGACAGTCAGCTCGATCTCGCCCGCCTCCGGCCCCGCAGACGCCACCAACCAGGTCGTCCTGACGGGCACAGGTCTCAACCTGGGCACCGAGATCAACCTGGCCAGCAACGGCAGTGTGGTGAGCAACTACCAGCAGAATCATGTCGTCGCCACCAATGCCGCCGGAACGTCGCTCACCGTGCAGCTCTCGACGTCCGGGCTCACCCCGGGCCGTTACGACCTGGTGCTCAACAGCGTCGGCTACACCGCGGGAACGCCCTCGCCCGGCTACTACCCCGGTGCCTACTCGGTCACGGCCGCGGTAGCGGGACCGCCCAAGGGCCTGTTCAAGCCGGTGGGCCCGGCGCGGACCCTGAACAACGTCTACGGCGACTTCACAAGCGGGCAGGCGATCTCCCACCAGGTTGTCGTCCCGGTCGCCGACGGGAAGATCGACGTCCGCAACGGCTCCTCCGTTCGGGTCCGAGGCGGCGCGGAACCGGACGGTGTCTACAGCTCGTAGCAACCCGTTGCCCTCTCAAGGGACATCGCCGTGGCCCTCCCGCAGAAGCGGGAGGGCCACGGCCGTTCAGCCACGATTCTCAGGGCCCGAACGTGTCCGGGATCACATGCGGTGGGACCCCCTGGGAGAAATCTTCCGTCCGGCACAACAGTTGACCTCTTCAAGCATTTGCTGCACACGCACCCCTGCCCGGCACCCCATGAGGAACCCCATGACCACCACCGCGTCCTCCGCTTCCCGCGCCGCCGAGATCCTCGACCGGCCCGTCGCGCTGAACGGTCTGACCGTCCGCAACCGCATCGCCATGGCGCCGATGACGCGCATGTTCTCCCCGGGCGGCGTCCCCGGCGAGGACGTCCGGTCGTACTACTCGCGGCGTGCCGCCGCGGGGGTGGGGCTGATCGTCACCGAGGGCACCTACGTCGGCCACGACTCGGCCGGACAGAGCGACCGCGTGCCGCGCTTCCACGGCGAGGAGCAGCTGGCCGGGTGGGCTAAGGTCGTCGAGGGCGTGCACGCCGCGGGCGGCGCGATCGTGCCGCAGCTGTGGCACATCGGCATGGTCCGCAACCAGGGCGAGCCGCCCTTCGCCGACGCCCCGGCGGTCGGCCCGTCCGGGCTGCGCGTCGACGGGACCGAGGGCACCGGAAAGGCGATGACCCAGCGCGACCTGGACGACGTCATCGGCGCCTTCGCCGAGGCCGCCGCTGCGGCCGAGCGGATCGGCTTCGACGGCGTCGAGCTGCACGGCGCCCACGGCTACCTGGTCGACCAGTTCCTGTGGGCGGGCACCAACCGCCGCACCGACGCCTACGGCGGCGACGCGGTCTCCCGGACCCGCTTCGCCGCGGAGATCGTGGCCGCGGTCCGCGAGCGGGTCTCGCCCGACTTCCCGGTGTTCTTCCGCTACTCGCAGTGGAAGCAGGAGGCCTACGACGCCCGCCTCGCCGAGACCCCGGAGGAGCTCGACGAGATCCTCGCCCCGCTCGCGGCGGCGGGCGTCGACGCCTTCCACGCCTCCACCCGGCGCTACTGGATCCCGGAGTTCGACGGCTCGGACCTCAACCTCGCCGGCTGGACCAAGAAGCTCACCGGCAAGCCCGCCATCACCGTCGGCTCGGTCGGTCTGGACGGCGACTTCATCCGCGCCTTCGCGGGCGAGGGCTCCCCGGTCCAGGGCATCGAGAACCTCCTCGACCGCATGGAGCGCGACGAGTTCGACATGGTCGCCATCGGCCGTGCCCTGCTCCAGGACCCGGAGTGGGCCGCGAAGGTCCTGGCCGGCCGCCTCGACGAGCTGAAGCCGTACGACGCCGCCGCGCTCAAGTCGCTGAGCTGACAGGTAGTCACAGCATGGTGATGTGCCGGGCGGACCGGGTCCGGACGGCACATCACTTTCCGGGCGGCTCACTGGCCCCGCGCCCCCGGCACCGGGCGCCACTCGCGAAGGACGGGGACGGTCCCGCAAGCCCGGTCGCCGATCGACTGCGCCGCCCGGTCGGCCTCGCGACGGTTCTCCGCGTGGAGGTAGAAGCCCAGCTCGATGGCGTCCGCAGAGACCGCGGTGCTGATGTGCTCGATGCGGTCGGTCGGTGCGACCCGGGTCCACAGGACGTCTACGAGCACCTGCGCATCAATGGGTTGCCGGGGCGTTTCGGCGCCGGGAACCAGGGTGATGATGGCGAGGTACACCGCCGTACTTCCTCCGTCGATGAAGCGAGGGTCAGAGCCGGCGTCCGCACGCCGCCCGGGCTCAGCCCGCTGGTAGCCCCGATCGACGCGCCGACCGGAGCAAGGGCCGGTCCACCGGGTGCGGACACGGGATCTCAGCCCCAGGACAAGTCGTTCGGCGAGGCAGTGGACGCGGCGGACCCCGAAGCTGCGTCGACGACGCCGGCGTGGTGGAAAGCGCCCACCGGAACGGCGGCGGCGCCGAGGCCGAGGGTCAGGGCCAGCGCCACGAGGAGATTACGAGCGGTTTTCGACATGGGTCCGCCTTGGGTCATGGGCTCGGACGAGCAGATTCCTTACGGCGGCCGAATCGTCGGAGATTTCCGGTCCGGAATCGCCCGCAAGGCAGAAACTATCTGCAGCAGCCCGTCCGAAACAGGTTCCACCCCTGGACGGAACCGGAATGTCCGGAGCCGGACACCCGCCCATCAGGCCCCGCTCGGCCGATTCCGCTGCTCAGAGCTCCAGGAATTCATCGGCATACTGCCGGATGGGCCTCAGGTATTCCTCGACCGACGGGTCGGAGCTCGTGTCCGCCAGCAGGCGCAGCAGAGTTCCGAGCGCCTTCTCCTGCGAACCCGCGGAAAAATAGGAGATCGCCAGGAAAGCACGCAGAGCGGGGAAGTCGGCGAATTCCTGCACGGCCCGTTCCAGGGTCACCACGGACTCGTCATGCCGCCCCAGCACGCGGTAGGTGCTCCCCAGCCCGAGCAGGGCTCCCTGGAGGTCCTCCCGGGACAGGCCCGGGAGCTGCAGAGCCCGTTCGTAGTAACCACAGGCTTCCTCCTCGAGTCCCGCCCGGTCGTGCGACCACGCGGCCTGGAAGCTCACCTCGGCACTGTCGGGAAATCGGCGGGCGAGATCCTGGAATGCGGCGCACGACTTCTCGAACTGTCCGCTGTCCCGAAGTCCGATCGCCTCGCGCATTTCGCGGTCCAGCTCGACCGAAGAATTCATGGCAACTCCCTGGAGAATTGGCTGTGTGGCAGACAAAGATACCAGACGGATTGGCCTGGTTGGTCCGTTTCTGTCATGTCGCCAAACTCGGCTCGAGCTGTTCTTCCAGGGTTTCTCCGGCGTTTTCCGTGCCGGTGCGCGCCAGCGGGAGGTCACGCATCCCGCGCAATGGGGAGAAGTAGAGCCACAGACCGGCGAGGAAGCAGCCGACCACCGCGATCGAGATCCCGGCCCGCAGACCCGCAAGGGTGCCCAGCAAGCCACCGAAGAGTGCTCCGGCCGGCATCGAGCACCAGGAGATCCAGCGCTGGCAGGACGTCACCCGGCTCAGCAGGTGAGGCGGGCACGTCGCCTGACGGTAGCTCACCGCGCCGGTCGCGTAGATGACGATGGAGGCGACGTTGCCGGCCGTCCCGAGGCCCACGAGGACGAAGCCCCACCCCGGCTGGGCCAGGGGAACCAGGAGGACGAGCCAGCCGAGCGCGAGGAGCGGCAGCCACGTGGCACGTGCGGAACCTATGCGGCGCCCGAGTGCCGCCGCGGCCAGACCGCCGAGCACGCCTCCGGTGCTGCCGATCGCCGCGGCCGCTCCGATCATCCAGGCTTGGGCATGCAGGTCGCGGTTGAGAAACACGATCTCCAGCGAGCCGTACGCCGAGCCGAAGAGGTTGACCGTCACCGCGAACTGCGCCAGCCTGCGCAGGATCCGATCGCGTGCGACATACCCGGCGCCTTCGGCCACATCACGGACGAGCTGCCGCGGTGTGGGCACGGCGCGCTTCTCGATGACCTCGTCCGGAGTCCTGATCAGGACGAGGGACAGGCAACTGAGCGCATAGGTGGCGACGTCGAACAGGATCGCGCCCGCCCTGCCGAGCACCGTGATGAGCACGCCCGCCAGGCCGGGACCCACCGCCTCGGCGACGGACTCGGTCGTGGACAGCTTTCCGTTACCGTCGATCAGTTGCTCGTTCTCGACCAGACCGGGCAGATAGCTCTGGTACGCGACGTCGAAGAAGACCGTCATGACCCCTACCAGCACTGCGACCGCAAGCAGTTGACCGATCGGCGGCGTGCCGGACAGCAGCATGGTGAGCGGGATCGAGGCGAGCGCCAGCGCGCGCGTCAGGTCGCACCAGAACATGAGCCGACGCCGCGGGAACCGGTCGACGACGGCTCCCGCCATAAGCCCGACCAGCATGTAGGGGACGGAACCGGCGGCTGCCAGCAGGCCCATCTCGAACGTGGAGACGTGCAGCACGAGCACCGCGTAGAGAGGGATGATGATCCCTGACACGGTCGATCCCAGGACGCTGACCGACTGGCCTCCCCACAGGAACAGGAACGCCCGGTTGCGCCACAGGCTCGTACTCCGACCGAGGTCCGGGGGCGGTGCTTCCATCTCTCCTCCGCGATTGCTCGAGGCTGGTGACTGCGACAGGGACTGCGCGTGGTGACGGCGGGTCAGGATCGACCACCCGGGGCGGACAGCCGCCCGGGGCGGACACTCGCCCGGATGGCCAGGCACCTGGCCGGCCACCCGGGCGGGGTGGGGCTCAGGCCGCCTCGACCTTTCTCCGCAGCGCCACCCGGATCTCCCGGCCGTTCTCGTCCCGCGTCAGCAGCACCGCAGGGGTGGACCGGACAGCCTGGGTCTGCCGCAGCTGCTTCTGCTCGGCGACCCTGGCCTCGTAGTAGTCGCTTCCGGCGGGGACGGAGTTCACCTCCAGCCGCGGGATCGGACGCTTCTCGACGGGCCAGTCGATCACGTCGTTGCCCGGCAGGTACTCCTTGCCGTCCACCGGCAGGAGCGTCCGGGGACGGTTGATCGTGTAGACCTTCTCGATGTGCTCGAAGGCATGCCCGACGCCCGGGGGCAGGAGCAGGTAACGCTCCGGGTCCGGGGTGAAGGTGAAGCTGGTGTCCGCCCCGTAGGTGGGCGAGTCGGGCCTGGTGTCGATCAGCCGGAGCGTCACGGTCTGGTCCTTGGGGCCGACGAAGGTCAGTCGGTCCTCCTGCCCGAGGTGAATCCCGTAGGCGTCGTGGGTGTACCCGGTCTCGCCGTGGTCGATGAAGTAGAGCGGGTACCGGTCGACCAGGACGGAGAATCCCGACTCCTCCCCACTCGGGATCACCGGATGGCGCACCCAGCCGACCCCGAACACGCCGGCGAAGGGCTCCCAGGCCGGCTTCGCCGTACGTGTCAGCCGGCGTCGCAGCTCGACCCGTCGGACGGTGCCGTCGGCCAGCCGCATCTGCCGGGTCATCGGGTACTCGAGCGGCGCTGTCTGGGGGATGGACGCGCGCTGCCGCGCGGCGACAAGGTCGTACCAGGCCTCGCCGGCCGGGTGGCTGTTCGGGACGAAGTAGGGCAGGTCCTCGTCCGCGACGTCCAGCGGGAGATTGATGATGTCCGCGTCGGGCTGCCAGTCCAGGTCGCCGTGGACCCAGTCCTCCGGCGACGGGAGAAACAGCTCGTAGCTGTTGATGGTGTTCACGCGCTCGAGCCCGTCGAAGGTGTGCGCCACTCCGTTCGGGATGTACAACGCCCGGGCCGACGTGGGGGACCAGGTCACGGTCTCGCGCATCCCGGCGGTCGGCGAGCCGACCCGGCAGTCGATGAAATAGCCGGTGACGGTGCCTTCGCTGGGACCCAGGAAGGTCAGGACGTCAGCCTGCCCGAGGTGGATCCCGTAGTGGCCGTAGCTGAACTCGGTCTCCCCGTGGAAAACCAGGGTGGCCGGACGCAGAGTCGGAAACGGCACGACGTAGGAGTCGTTCCCATTCTCAATCCGCCAGTTCGCCCGCCACTCGAGGCCCTGGATCGCAAATGAATCGTTCATGAATCCGACTCCTCCTTCTTCGTGCGTCCGATGCGTCGCGCCCGATCCGGGGCACCGGGCCGAGACGGCTCGGTGACCCGGATCAATGCGCGTGCGCCTGCTCAGACCGTGGCCTCAGGCCAGGACCTCGACCTCGTAGCCCGCGGCCTCGGCGGCGGCGCGCAGGTCGTCGATCGAGGTGGTCGGCAGCTCGTCGAAGATGCTGGCGGTCACGGCCTGCTTGATGCCGGCCAGGGACGCGGCGAGACGGCGCGCCTGGTCCGCGTCCTCGAACTTCGAGAAGGCCAGGTTGGTGAGCACGCTCTGCACCGCCGCGTCGCCCGACTCGGACGCCTCACGCAGACGCGTCATCGCCTCGTCGCTGACACCGCTCCAGTCGGCGTCGAACTCGGCACCGTTGGCGTACAGGTTCGCCATCAGCTGCTTTGCGTCGTTGCCCATGTGGATCTCCTCCAGAAAAGACTTTTCCGGCCGGTCCACCGAAGATTCCGGAACCGATGTTCCGGAGCGGTGAGCCGCTGACAGGAATGACTCTGCCCGGCGAGACCGAGCACCGACCAGGGCTTTGACCTGTACGAAAGCGGACTGGCCGGACCCGGACACGGCCCCACGGCAGCGTCGCGGTTCGTCACACGGCTGTCACGCGCCAGCGCTTGCTTGTACACCGATAACCGTGGAGGATCTCGGCGAAGGACGACGAGGGGGGCCACGCTCGTGCTGGACGCGTTGGGACTGGACCGCACTGCCGAGCTCGTCTACCGGACATTGCTCGCAGAGAAGACATTCGGCGTGGACGAACTCTGCCTGGCCCTGGACCTGACCGAGGACCAGGTCCGACACGCACTCGACCAGATGTTCGCGCTCGCCCTGATCCGCCGTTCCTCGGACCGCACCGGCGGCTGGCGGGCGGTCGACCCGCAGACCGGCCTGCAGACGCTGCTGGCCCGGCAGAACGCAGACCTGGAACGGAAGCGGGCCCGGATCGCCGCTTCCCAGGCGGAGATCGCCGCAATGATCGCCGAACGGACCGCGGCGCTGCCGAGGGACACCGGCACCGAGCGTCTGACCGGCACCGACGTGGTGATCGCCCGCATCGAACAGCAGGTGGAGACCGCTCGTTGCGACGTGCTGGGCATCACCCCGGGAGCGGCACGCAAACCGGCGGACCTCGAGGCGGCGAGACGCAACGACGCCCGAGCGCTGGAACGCGGGCTGACGATCCGTGAGATCATGCAGGACTCCTGCCGAAACGATCCGGCAACCGCGGCGCACGCCCAGTGGCTCACCGAGTCGGGCAGCGAGGTCCGCACCTCTCCGACGCTGCCGCACCGTCTGATCGTCATCGACCGGGCCACCGCTTTCGTCCCCATCGACGCCCGCGCTTCGGGCAAGGGCGCCCTCCTGGTGACCGACCCCAGCCTGGTGCAGGCACTGGCGGCCATGTTCGAGAGCATCTGGAACACCTCCACCCCGCTCGGTGCCAGCGCCGCACCCGGTCGCCACGGCCTGACCCAACGGGAGCGGGAGGTACTGAAGCTTCTCGCCTCAGGCATGACCGACGAGGCCGCAGCGGCCCGCCTGGCGGTCAGCGACCGCACGGTCCGCCGGGTGATGAACGACCTGTGCGAACGGCTCGACGCCAGCAGCCGGTTCGAGGCGGGGATCAAAGCCGCGCAGGCCGGCTGGCTGGACACGCCCTGACGCCACCGCGCGGGACCGCTGACCTCGGCGGCCCCGCGCCGGGAGCGGTCAGGCCCGCAACAGGATCTTGCCGATGTGGGTCGAGGACTCCATCAGCCGGTGCGCCTCCGCCGCGTCGGCCAGGGGGAGGGTGCGGTCGACGACCGGCTTGACCACGCCGGACTCGATCAGCGGCCAGACGTGCTCGCGCACCGACGCGACCACGGCCGCCTTCTCCTCCAACGGGCGGGCACGCAGCGAGGTCGCGGCGACGGCGCCGCGCTTGGACATCAGCTTCGCGATGTTCAGCTCCGCCTGCACGCCGCCCTGCATACCGATGATGACGAGCCGTCCGTTCAGGGCCAGCGCGTCGATGTTGCGGTCCAGGTACTTCGCGCCGACCACGTCCAGGATGACGTCCGCTCCGCCGAGCTTCGCCAGCTCCGCGACGAAGTCCTGCTCGCGGTAGTTGATCAGCACCTCCGCGCCCAGCTCACGGCAGGCCGCGAGCTTCTCCGCCGAACCCGCCGTCACCGCGACCTTCGCGCCGATCGCCCGGCCCAGCTGGATCGCCATCGTGCCGATACCGGACGAGCCGCCGTGCACCAGCAGCGTCTCACCGGGCCGCAGGTGGCAGACCTGGAAGACGTTGGACCAGACCGTGCACACCACCTCGGGCAGGCAGGCCGCCGTGACCAGGTCGACGCCCTTGGGGACCGGCAGCAGCTGTCCCGCAGGGACGGCGACCTTCTCCGCGTAGCCGCCGCCCGCCAGCAGGGCGCAGACCTCGTCGCCGACGGCCCAGCCGGTGACGCCCTCGCCGATCGCGGCGATGACGCCCGAGCACTCCAGGCCCGGGTAGGGGGACGCGCCCGGAGGCGGGTTGTAGAAGCCCTGACGCTGCAACACATCCGCACGGTTCACGGCGGTGGCCGCGACGTCGACCAGCACCTCGCCGGGACCGGGGACGGGATCGGGCGCCTGACGCAGCACCAGTGCGTCGGGCCCGCCGGGGGTCTCAATCGTGATCGCTCGCATGGTGCCGACGCTACTCCTCGGTACCCCCGAGCACAGCACTCCCCAGCACTGCTCGGCACTCCTCAGCACTCCTCGGTCAGTACTCCCCGGCGACGGCAGAGAGGCACGTCCGGCTCAACGACAGCTACGCATCGTGATCGAAGCAGCCCGGCCCCGGAAGCCCGCCCGGCAGGGGTGAGAACCGCTTGAGCTGGAGCTTGGTGATTCCTGGGAGCCCCCAGGGAAGGTGCACGGAACCTTGGACAAGGTGCTGACACTACGGGGCGTGAGGACGACCGTGGGTCGGCAGGAGTCGCACAGGGAACGGGCGTACGCTTGCTGAATTGCGCAACCGTGCAACCGCTGGACCCGCCCCCGACGTCCCCGTCGGTGTCACCCGGCACCCGACGCAAGTGAAACCTGAGGAAACCGAGCATGACCGACGAGGTGGACGGCAACAAGGCGCGACGGAGCAAGCGGCGTAAACCCAAGTCCCGGGCCTACCGCATTGCCAAGATCGCCGGCATCGTCCTCTCCGTCCTCGTGCTGATCGTCGCCGGCGTGGGTACCTGGCTCTACAACAAGTTCAGCGGCAACCTCCACACGGTCGCCATCGGCGGCTCCATGGGCGCCGAGAAGGCCGACCCCTACGGGCGCACCCCCATCGACTTCCTGGTCATCGGCACCGACGCGCGCAACAGCGCCGAGGACTGCCAGCTCGGCGGCGACTGCGGCTCCAGCGGCTACGGCAACGCCGACGTGGAGATGGTCGTCCACATATCGGCCGACCGGTCGAACGCCACGGTGATGAGCATCCCGCGCGACACCATGGTGAACGTCCCGGCCTGCACCGACCCGAACGACGCGAAGAACTCCACCACGGGTTACTACGGGCAGATCAACAGCGCCCTCGCCTACGGTCCGCAGTGCCAGATGCAGACCATCCACGACCTGACGAACATCCCGCTCCAGCACTTCATGATGATCGACTTCAGCGGCGTGGTGAACATGTCCGACGCGGTCGGCGGGGTCAACGTCTGCGTGGACAACAACGTCTACGACACCTACTCGCACCTCAAGCTGTCCAAGGGCAGCCACACCCTCAAGGGCGTCTCGGCGCTGGAGTTCCTCCGCTCCCGGCACGGCTTCGGCGACGGCAGCGACCTGGGCCGCACCTACGCCCAGCACATGTACCTGAGCTCGCTGATGCGCACGGTCAAGAGCGCCGGAACGCTGACCAGCCCGACCGCGCTCTACAGCCTGGCGGACTCCGCGACCAAGGCGCTGACCGTCGACGGCGGCCTGGGCAGCGTCGGCTCGCTGCTCAATCTGGCGGCCGAGGCGGCCAAGGTGCCGACCAGCCACATCACATTCACCACCATGCAGACCATGGCGGACCCGACCAACCAGAACCGTGTGGTTCCGGCAGCGAGCGCGCAGTCGCTGTTCGCCGCGATCGTCAACGACCAGTCGCTCTCCGGCGGCGGCAAGCCCTCGGGCAGCGGCGACTCGTCGTCGTCCTCGGCCTCCGCCTCGCCGAAGGCGTCCGCCAGCGCGTCCCCGACGGCCCCCGCGTTCCCGGCCGCGCAGATCGACGTGCAGGTGGAGAACGGCAGCGGCGTCAACGGCCGTGGCGGCGACCTGGCCAACTACCTGACCGGCAAGGGCTACGGCTCCGGCACCACCGCCGTGACCGCGCCGCAGAACGTCAGCACCACCGAGTTGCACTACGGCTCGTACAGCACCGACAAGGCGGAGGCCGAGACGGTCGCCGCGTCGCTGGGCATCCCCGCCTCGCACATCTCCTCCGACCCCTCGATGCAGGGCGTCGTGCTGCTGGTCGGCACCGACTGGACGACCGGCGACACCTACCCCGGCGGAACCGCCAAGCCCGCGCCGGTCGACACCAAGACGGCACTGCAGGACTCGCACTCCCAGACCGCCAACGACAGCAACGTCTGCGCGCCGGTCAGCACCTACGACACGGTCGAGCTCAACGGCGTCGGGATGACCCCGACCCAGGCCTACGCCGAGTCCGCGAACGTCCCGAACTCCGCGCCATGATCATGCCCGGAGGGCGGGCGGCTGCAGGGTCTGTGCGTTGAGAGGGCCTAGTCTGGTCGGGCGACCGGAGCGGCGAGGCCGAGGATCCGCACGATGCGGGAGGGCGAGGGAGCACGCGAATGGATGACAGCGCTGCCACGGGGGCTGTGGCAGGCAGCGCGGCGGCAGACCGGTACGAGGGGCCCGACCAGGGCGTGCTGAAGCAGGCCGCGGCGGCCTTCGGGCTGCTCGCGTCGCCGACCCGGCTGCAGATCGTGTGGATCCTCGCGGCGGGCGAGTGCGACGTCAGCAGCCTGGCCGAGCAGGTCGGCGGGACGCTGCCTGCGGTCAGTCAGCATCTGGCGAAGCTGCGCCTGGCCGGGCTGGTCCGCTCGCGCCGCGAGGGGAGACGGCAGGTCTACCTGGTCGACGACCCGTATCTCGCGGCAGTGGTCCGGTTGATCGTCAGCCAGCTCGCGGAAGACACGACGACGACCGTCGGTGCGGTCTTCGGACCCGCCGTCGGAGCACAGGGCTTTCCCGGCGTGGTCGAGGCGCTGGCACGGAGCGCGACGGTCGGCCGCCAGGCGGCCGAGGAGCTGGCTCGTGGACACGCCGTCTGACCTGTCGGTGCCCGAGTTCGACCGACAGCAGGACCGCTTGACTCGCACGAACGGCACCAACGGCACCACCCGCACAGAACCCCTCACCGGCACGGAACACGTGACCGGTACAGAGCACGCCTCCGACACGGAACGCACCCTCGTGCGGACCCTGCTCCGCCGGGCCGCCCCGGCGCTCGCGCTGTTCGCTGCGATCCGCGTGCTCGGCCTGGTCGTTCTCGCCGTCTGGTCGGGCGCGGAGGGCCGCAGCCCGCACCAGGTGCTCTCGGCCCGCTGGGACGCGCTCTGGTACACCGACATCGCCGGGCACGGGTACCACTGGGCCGGCTACCAGGCGACCCCCGGCACCAGGGGCGCGGGCGTCCACTCCCATCTGGCCTTCTTCCCGCTGCTGCCCTGGCTGGAGCGGGGCCTGCACGTGGCCACCGGCCTCTCCTACGCGGACGCCGGACTCGCCGTCAGCACGGTCGCCTCGCTGGTCGCCGCGCTCGGGATCTTCGCCGTCGGCGAGCGGATCGCCGGTCGACGGGCCGCCCTCGTGCTGGTGGTGCTCTGGGCGGCGCTGCCGATCGGCGTGCTGGAGTCGATGGCCTACACCGAGGCGCTGTTCACCGCGCTGGCCGCCTGGTCGCTCTGGTGCGTGCTGCGTGGCAACTGGATCACGGCGGGTCTGCTCTCCGCGCTGGCCGGACTGACCCGGCCGAGCGCGGCCGCGATCATCGCGGCGGTCTGGGCCGGGGCGCTGCTCGCGCTGTGGCGGCGCGAGGCCCCGCTGTTGCGGGCGGTGGCGGGCATGCTGCTCGCGCCCGCGGGCCTGCTCGCCTACGCCGGGTGGGTCGGCGGCATCCCGGCCTACCTCAGAATTCAGAACGGCTGGGGCAACGGCTTCGACTTCGGCGCCGCCTACGGGCGGTTCGTCTGGCACCAGCTGACGACCAGCCCAGCGGCGGGCGTCGGACTGCTGGTCTTCGTCGGCCTGGTGGTCTGGACGCTCGTCGCCTGCATCCGGCGGCGGCCACCGCTGGCCACCGTGGTCTACGCGGGGGTGATCGTCGCGCTGGCGCTGGGCGCGCAGGCCTACTTCAACTCCAAGCCACGGCTGCTCCTGCCGGGCTTCCCGCTGCTGCTCCCGCTCGCCGCCTGGCTGTCACGGATCAGGACCTCGCGCGCGGCGGCGACGCTGGGCGTGCTGACCGCCGTCTCGGCAGCGTACGGGGCGATCTGGCTGCTGGGCCCGGGACCGCCGTAGGCCGTGCCGGTTTCCTGCGGCGGGCGGCAGGGCTACCGGCGATGGACCGCGATGACGCGGTCGTCCGGCTGCAGCGCCGCCGCCTCCGGATCGGAGTAGCTGAGCCGCCGTCTGCCGCGCACCACGGCGATGACCAGGTCCCCGCAGTCGCGCGGCGACCGGCCCACCTCCTCGCGGGTCACCGGGCGGTCGATGACGTCCAGCCCGTGCCCGGCGGTCAGCAGGTCGTCCAGCACCGCGCCCGAGTTCGGGCTCAGCGTGGAGACTCCGAGCAGGCGACCCACCGAGCTGGAGCCGGAGACGACCACCGTCGCCCCGCTCTCGCGCAGCAGCGGCGCGTTCTCGTCCTCGCGGACCGCGGCGGCGACCACCGCGCCCTTGTTGAGCTGGCGGACCGTCAGGGTGACCAGCACTGCGGTGTCGTCCCGCTGTGGCGCGACGACCACCTGTGCCGCCCGCTCGACCTGCGCGCGGAGCAGCACGTCGGTCCGGGTCGCGTCGCCGACGACGCCGGCCAGGCCGTCCGCGTTGGCCGCCTCGATCACCCGGCGCTGCGGGTCGACGACCACGATGTCGGACTTGGGCGTGCCCTTGAGCAGCAGCGTCGCCACCGCGTTGCGACCCTTGGTGCCGTAGCCGACCACGACGATGTGCCCGTCCAAGTCCTGCCTCCAGCGGTTGATGCGCCAGACCTGGCGGGTCCGGGTGGTCAGCACCTCCAACGTGGTGCCGACCAGGATGATCAGGAACAGCACGCGCAACGGCGTGATCAGCAGGATGTTGGCCAGCCGGGCCCCGTCGCTGACCGGTGTGATGTCGCCGTAGCCGGTCGTGGAGAGGCTGACCGTGGCGTAGTAGAACGCGCCGAGCAGGTCGAGGTGGTCGTGGGCGTTGTCGTGGTAACCCGCACGGCCGAGCCAGACGATGAAGGTGGTCAGCAGCAGCACGGCCATGGCCAACGCCAGCCGGCGCCGGACCGCGCGCAACGGCGGCTCGGCGACCTTGTGGGCGGGCAGCATGATCTGCTGCAGGTCCGCCAGCTCCTCGGGGCCGCCTACTCGGCGACGGGCCCGGAGGGTCTGTCCGACGGATCTCTTCGGACCCGGGGCGGAGCTCAGCTGCACGGGACGTCCAGCACCTCGACCGGCTCGCCCTCGGCGACCCCGCCCGGAGGGACGACGGCCAGGCCCTCGGCCAGCGCCAACCCGCGCAGCATCGCGGGCCCGTCGTGCCGCAGCGGCACGGCTCCGCGTTCCGGCAGCGTCACCGGCACCAGCCGGGTGTGCCCCGGCTGCCCGGCCAGCGCGGCTGCGGCCGGGACCCGGTACGGCTCCGCCTGCGGGCACCCGCCGAGCCCGCGCAGCAGCGGCTCGGCCAACGTCGCGGCGGCGACAGCTGCGGCGAAGGGGTTGCCGGGCAGGCCGACCAGATACCGGGGCCTCGTCTCCCCTGCGGCGCTGGGGAGTTCGGCGGTGGGGAGCTCGGCCGTAGTGAGTTCGGCCAGCAGCATCGGGTGGCCGGGGCGGACCAGGACGCCGTCGACGAGCAGCGTCGCGCCGATCTCGGCCAAGGCAGGGTGGAGGAAGTCGCGCGGACCGGCGGCCGTCGCGCCCGTGGTGACCACGACGTCGGCGCGGCAGGAGCGGAGCGCGGCGACCAGCGCGTCACGGTCGTCGCCGACCCGGCGCAGGCCGGTGAACCGCGCGCCGTAGGAGGCCAGCCAGCCCGGCAGCATCGGACCGAGCGCGTCGCGGATCCGCCCGTCTCGGGACGGACCCTCCGTCAGCAGCTCGTCGCCGAGTACCAGCAGCTCGACGGTGGGCCGCCGATGGACCGTCAGCTCGTCGTGGCCGATGGCGGCGGCCAGGCCCAGCACCGCGGGCGTGACCAGCGTGCCTGCGACCAGCAGCGCCTCACCGGTACGGCACTCCTGCCCGCGCGGCCGGATGTCCCGCCCGAGCGGCGGAGCGGTGACCCCGGTGCGCAGACGGAGCGCGGTCGTCACGCCTGCGCTCCGGTCGGGGGACGCCACTTCGCCGTCCTCGCGGCGCAGCACCGCTGTGGTCCCGGGCGGGACGGGTGCTCCGGTGGCGATTCGGCAGGCCGCACCATCGTCCAGCGCCGCGGCGACGGGCTGTCCGGCCAGCCCCTCACCGGCTGCGGGCACCCGCAGCCGCCACGGAGGCGGTCCGGCCACAGCCCAACCGTCCATCGCCGAGGTATCGAACGCGGGCACGTGCGTGGTCGCTGCCAACGGCTGGGCGAGCGAGGCGCCGAGCGCATCCGCGAGCGAGCAGCGCTCCACGCCGAGCGGTCGCCGTCCGGCGCGGACGGCAACGGCCCGCGCCTGCGGCCAGCTCAGCTCGGCGGCGGAGCCGGCCGGGGGCGAGACAGAGGCGTACATATCGTCCGAGCTGGGCATTCCATGATCGCTAACTGTCACGCGCGTGACATTTGGCGATCTTGGTCGGGACGCGTGAGTCAGGCTGAGGGCGTCGTCCAAGGCCTGGTCGAAGTCGGCCACAGGGGACGCATCACGCCCCGGTTGCGCCGGTTCCTCACCCGAGCGATCGGCGACCTCGTAGTCGAACGGGCGGTCCGGCTCCGGCTGTTGCTCCGGCTCGGGCGAGCGTGGCAGCAGGTACGGATACGCCGCCAGCAGGTCAGCCTCGGCGTCAGCCGCGCTGCTCATTGCTCCACGCCTTCTTCCGTACCTCGCCCCTTGCCCTGACTCTTGTCCTCTCCGGTGCCATGCTCCCCACTGTGCTCCGCGCCCCAGCGGGCGGCCAGCGCGGCAGCCTTGCGGTTGGCCTCGGCCACGGCCTCCGGGCCGCCTCCGGCGGAGGCCGCGGCATAGCCGACCAGGAAGGCGGTCAGCGGCGCGGCCGGGCGGGCCACACCATGGGCCACGTCACGGGTCATGTCGAGCAGTCCGGTCACGTCGACGTCGAGGTCGATGCCCAGTTCGGTCTTCACAGCGGCGATCCAGTCATGCAGCACGACACCATCGTCGCCGATGATCAGGCTCAGTCCGTGCAACGGGCTGTGTCGAGTGCGTGTCCGCGGTTCACCGAGGTGGTGGCGGGGTGTACGGAGGGCTGCCCGCGCGGGCGTCCCCGTCGGCGTGGGCGTCCCCGTCGGCGCGGAGTCGCGCTTCGTGCACGTCGTCCCAGGTGTCGCAGTCGACGGCGGCGCGGCGGACGTCCGGCAGCCGCAGCAGGCGCAGGCCCCGGGTCACCGCGCGGAGCGGAGCGCCTTCGGCTGCGGGGAGTTGGGCGAGCGCGGTCCGCAGCGCAGCGGTGCGGTAGGCGGCGGCCAGCGGCTGGTCCCGGCCGTCGGCGTCGACCAGTAGTACGGCATCGGCACCGGCACCGGTCTCAGCACCGGTCTCGGCGCGGAGTTCAGCAGGGAGCGCGGCGACGAGTGCGTGGACGGTGGGCGCGTCGAGGAACGGTAGATCGGCCGCGAGCAGCACGGCAACGTCCGCGGTCACCAACTCCAGCCCGGCCGCCAACCCGGCGACCGGGCCGCCCCCCGGCGGCGTCTCCCGCGTCCACCGCACCGGCCGGGCCGTCGCGCGCTCCGGCCCGACCACGACGGTCCGCTGCGCGGCGGCGCAGGCCGCAAGGACCCGGTTCAGCAGCGAGGCACCGCCGACCACCAGGCCGGGCTTGTCCTCACCGCCGAGCCGCCGGGCCGCGCCACCGGCGAGAACAACCGCGTCGAAGCGAGGAGGAGTAAGCGAGGGCACACCCCTCACTCTGCCCCATCCGGGTTCCATCCAGGCCCTGTCCAGGCTCCGTCCGGGCCCACGTCGGGTTACAGCTGGTGCACGGCCAGCAGGTCGCCCAGTTCCTGATCGAACGCCGCCGCCGGGCCCAGGAAGAGTTCCAGGTGCTTGGCCCAGGCGTGGTAGCGGTGCAGCGGGTAGTCGAGGTCCGCGCCGATGCCGCCGTGCAGGTGCTGGGCGGTCGAGGCGATCGCGCGAACGCCCTCCGCCGACCAGATCTTGGCCGTGGCCAGGTCCGCGTCCAGCGGCAGCCGGTCGGCGAGTTCACCGCCCACCGCGATCCGCCAGGCAGCCTGCCAGAGGGTCACCTCCATCGACCGCAGGTCGATGTACCGGTCCGCCGACTGCATGGCCACGGCCTGGAACGTCGCGATGGGATGGCCGAACTGCTCGCGCTTGGACGCGTACTCGGAGGTCATCCGCACCACCGCCTCGCCCAGGCCCAGGCAGAGCGCGGCGCAGCCGATGATCAGCAACCCGCGTACCGCACGCCAGTTGGACCCGTCGGCCGCCGCCGGACCCACCTGCCACGCGGCCTCGACGACCGCTCCGTCGAAGACCAGCTCGCCCGCCAACTCGCCGTTGGTGGACACCTGGCGGTTGAGCGTGACGCCCTGCCCGCGCGGGTCGACCAAGAGCAGCAGCGTCCCCTCCGGTCCCCGGGCAGGGACCAGGACCAGGTCCATCACCGACGCCCAGGACACACCGGTCTGCGAACCGCGCAGCGACCAGCCGCCGCCCGGGGCCGGTTCGGCCGTGACCGCCTCGTCGGCGGGTTCGTGCCCGGTGCGGCCGTGCGGCGCGACGCCGACCAGCAGACGGCCGGCCGCGATCTCCGGCAGCAGCCGTTGCCGCAGTTCGGGCGCGCCGAAAGCCTGGACCGCCAGCGCCGCCGCGCCCGTCTCCAGCAGCGGCACGCGGGCCAGCACCCGGGCCGCCTGGCGCAGCACCAGGCACCAGGCGATCTCGTCCTGCCCGCCGCCGCCGTACTCCTCGGCCAGCGCGATGCCGAGCAGGTCGGACTTGGCCAGGCGCTGCCACAGCTCCCGGTCGATGTCGGTCGCGACCGGCTCGATACCGAGGGCGGGGCTCGGAACGCCGCCGTCCGGCGGCACGTCGGCCAAGACCGCCTTGGCCGCCTCGGCCGCGGCCTGCTGCTCCTCGGTGAAGGTGAAATCCACGGCTCGTCCCTTCCCAGCCCGCCTCGCTCTGACGATTCGTCAGATTAGAACAAGTTCTAAGTGGGGGGAAGGGTCGCGCGGAACCGCCGCGGGTCAGTACCGTGCTCAGGACTTCACCGGAGTGGCAGGGCAGGTACCAGTGGCAGACGAGCCGAGCATCGAGGCCGCGCGGGCGGCCGAGTCCATACCCGCCGCTCCACCGACACCAGCAACGACACAGGCACCGGCACCGGCTCTGCCCGGTCCGCGCCCACCAGCCGACGACGGCGATCCCGGTGACCCCGGCGGTCCCGGTGACCCCGCGTCGACGGAACGCCGCTGGTCAACGCCGTCGCTCGCGATACTCGGCACGGCGGCCGTGGCGCTGGTCATCGCCGTGGCCTACCACCTCGGCACGATCTTCCTCTCCATAGCGCCCAGCAACCCGATATCGCAGCAGGCGTCGGCCGCCGTCACCGCGCATGTGATGCCGGAGTTCGAGCAGAACTGGCAGCTCTTCGCCCCGAACCCGCTGCAGAACAACATCGCGGTCGAGGCCCGGGTGCAGACCCTCGCCCCCGACGGCAGCCGCACCATTTCGCCCTGGATCGACCTCACCGCCGCCGACGTCGCCGCGATCCGCGGCAACATCGCCCCCAGCCACGTCAACCAGAACCTGCTCCGCCGCGCCTGGGACTACTACACCGCCTGGCACGACCAGCAGGACGACTCCACCGGCTTCGGCGGCCCGCTCTCGGTCGAGTACCTCAAGCGGATCGCGCTCCAGCGGATCGGCCGCCACTGGAACGGACAGCCGGTCATCCAGATCCAGCTCCGCTCCTCGACCACCTCCGTCACCGGCCCCGCCTGGACGGGCGCGCCCGCGACCACCACACCCAGCTACCGAACGCTGGGCTGGTGGCCGGCCAACGACGAGGACTACCAGGGCCTGGGGGTCAGCCGGTGAGCCAGCCGATGAGTCAGCCGGTGAGCGGCAACGCGCCGTCCTCCGGACCGAGCTGGGACTCCGTCGTCTCGGCCGCGGTGCTCAGGGCCTGGGTGGCGTTCACCCGGCACACCATCGCTCCGTACCAGGCGGCGATCGTCCGCATCGGGATCTCCCTCTGCTTCGGCGGCTTCCTGCTCCGCGAGTGGCCGAACCGCCGGGTCCTCTACGGCGATCTCGCACCGTGGAGCGCGGACCTGGCCCGGCAGATGCTGGCGTCCAACCACGCCTTCACCGTCCTGGCCTGGTCGGACGACCGCTGGTGGTTCGAGGCCGTCTACGCGGCGGCGATCGTGGTCAGCGCGCTGCTGCTGGTGGGCTGGCGGACGCGGACCATGTCGATCCTCTTCATGGTGCTGGTGCTCTCGATCCAGAACCGCAGCGTCCTGGTCGGCGACGGCGGCGACAACGTCGTCCACCTGATGGCGATCTACCTGGCCTTCACCCGCTGCGGCGCCGTCTGGTCCCTCGACGCGCGGGCCGCCCGCCTCGGCCGACGCGTGGAGCGGGACGGGACCGGGCTCGCGCTGTGGGTGGTGCTGGGCGCGGCGCTGGCGTACTGCCAGCTGTCCGGCTTCGCCAAGCTGGGGATGCTCGACATGGGTGTCTACGACTGGGGCACGGTCTTCTGGCTGTTCTGGCTCTTCATCGGCGCACGCGAATGGCTGAAGCGCCGTCAGCCGGACAGCGAGGGCGCGGACCTGCTGGACGCGTTGACGACCATGGTGCACAACTCGGCGATGCTGGTCATCGCGGTCGAGGTCTGTTTCATCTACGCCACAGCCGGCTGGTACAAGATCCAGGGCTCCCTCTGGGAGGGCGGCACGGCGCTCTACTTCCCGCTCCACCTGGCCTACTTCGACCCCTGGCCGGGGCTCGCGTCGCTGCTGGGCGGCAACAGCATCCTGGTCTGCCTGATCACCTACGGCACGGTCATCGTGCAGGTCTCCTTCCCGTTCCTGGTCTTCAACCGCCGGATCAAGAACGTGCTGCTGGTCCTGATGATGGTCGAACACGCCGCGATCGCGGTGACCCTGGGCCTCCCGTTCTTCTCGCTGGCGATGATCGCCGCCGACGCCGTCTTCCTGCCCACGGGCTTCCTCACCCGCGTCGGCGCGGGGGTGGCTAAAGGGGTGGCGCGAGCCGTTGACTCGCCAGTCTTGCGCCAATCGATCAAGCGCCCCCGGCGTGCAACCGAAAGCGAGCAGGAGACCGTGTCACTGATCCGATAAGCGGGGTTGTGCAGGGCGCACTGTCACCCACACGAGAGAGCGCGCGCCATGCACACGCGAACGATGAACGCGGAGTTCCCGGACACCGGGCAACTGGTCCGCGTCGTGACGATCGACGGCGAACCGTGGTTCGCCACGGCCGACGTCTGCCGGATCCTCGGCACCACCAGCCCGTCCCGGACCAACCGAATGCTCCGCCCCGGGGACCACCGGGTGGTGAACCTCCGGGCGATCCCCCACCTCGACGTCGTCAGCGAGGGCGGCCTCTACCGGCTGATCATGCGCTGCGACAACCCCACCGCCCGCCCCTTCCAGGACTGGATCACCGGCGAACTCCTCCCCGCCGTCCGGCGCGGCGACACCGACCTCGACGAAGCACCGGTGGGCCGGATCGAGCTGCACGGCCACGCCTTCGAGCTCTACGCCGACGGCTCGCTGCACTGCCAGCACGGCCCGATGGATCCCGTGCTCCCCACACCCGACGAGGACGACGGCCCGCCGTACGGTCCCGGCTTCCGCTGCGCCGAGGTGGAGCGCGTCGGAATCCTGGGCGGCCGACTCCTCCGCCCGTGCCCGACCGTCCGGCTCATCGACCTGGCCCGTCAGTTCCTCAACCCGCCGCAGCCCGCGACCGCGCTGTCCCGACGCCCGCTCCTTGTCATCTCGGGCGAGCCGCGCGAGGTGGTCGAAGTCCTCAACGGTGTCTGCCCGAACGGTCACGCGTCATGACGGCACGCATGATGAACGCGGAGTTCCCCGTCCTGCACAGGTCCGAGACGCGCCGGGTCAACACCCGGACGATTAACCTCACCTCAGGTCAGGTTGATCGCGTTTCCGCTGGTGGGAATGGATACCAACGCGGCAATCCCGTGCTCAACGTCGTCAGCGCTCGGCGCGCAGCGCGAGCGCATGGCCGAGACCTTCGCCAAGGCGATGGACCTGGACGATCCGGCCGTCTCCGCCCAAGCCCGCCCACCCGCCTCTGGTGACGCTCGCGGGTCCGCCGGACTATGTCGCGGAGGTGCTCAAGCTGATGGGGGTTCCGGCGTCGTCGTAGTGTCCACAGCCCGTGGATAACTGCCCCCCTGCCAGTGGAAGAGCGCCATCCCCACGCTCGTGGCGAGGTTGAAGCTGGACACCAGGGGACGCATGGGGATGGCCACAGTTCGGGTGGCCATCCCCTTCACATCATCCGTCACGCCGTGGCGTTCCGAACCGAAAACGAGCAGAGAGTCGTCGGGAAATTCCACCGTGTGGATGTTCTCGCCCTCCGGGTCGAGGGCGAAGACGGGACCAACGGGCAAGTCCTGCAAGGATGTTCGGGAGACCGAGGTGGCGAAGTGGAGGCCCGCCGCGCCGCGGACGACGGTGGGGTGCCAGGGGTCGACGTCGCCGGTGGTCAGGACCCCTGCCGCGCCGAAGCCGGCGGCCAGGCGGACGACCGCACCGATGTTGCCGAGGTTGCGCGGGTTCTCCAGAACGATGTACGGAGCGGGGAACCGCCGACTGTCACCACTGTCCACAGGCTGTGGACGAAGAGCCAGCGCCGCCACGCCCGTGGGATGCGGACGCGGGACCAGCCGCCGCAGCACCTCGGCCGACACGGCCTCGACGTGGGCCCGCTCGTCCACCGCTCCCAGATCCGGCGCGAGCTCCTCCGCCAGGCGGTGCAGTTCGGCCGGATCCGTGGTCACCACCAGCGGCACCGTCGCGCCGAAGCGGAGCGCGTGCTTGAGCGCGTGGAAGCCGTCCAGCAGCACCGTGTCCGGGGAGGACCGCAGCGCGGACCAGCGGTCGTCGAGGTCGTTCGTCGTCACCGGCTCAGCCTAGGACCCCGTGCGACGGAGCGGCGGGTTGGCGGGCGAGAACTCCGGCTCGCTCCAGCGCATCGGCAGCGCGCCCGGGAGTTCGACCGCCTCCGTCAGCGTGAAGGTCACCGCGTGCTCCTGCCAGTCCGTCCGGGCCTCACCCGTGAGCAGGAGCAGGTCACCGGATTCCCAGTCCGGAAGGACGAGACCCGTACGCGGGTTCACCTCGATGTTGCCCAGCGTCATATAGGCACCGTTGCCCGGGTATTCGCGCCACCGCAGCGTCGTCGGCGAGAGCGTCTCGACGAAACCAGGGAATCCGCCACGGTGTGAGGCGTCGGCGCGGCCGTCCGAGGCTGCCGTGGCGACGAAGAAGGTGTCCGCCGTACCGACGTGGAGCCGCTGCGCCGTCGTCAGCTCGGCGGACCGACGTGCCGGGGTCGGCTGGCTGGTCGGGGAGGCCGGGACCGGGCGCCGCTTCTGGATGTACTTCGGACAGTTGGAGAAGACCTGCTCCGCCCGCAGCACCCAGCCGTCCGATGTCCGGCCGTCCAGCAGACCGTTGACGCGCATCCGCCGCCGGGTGGCGGGCTCCAGCGCGATCGTGCCGACCTGCGTCGGGCCCGCGGAGCCGTCCAGCACCGCGAGCAGCGGGTCCTCGGGATGCGGGCCAGCCGCCACGGTCACCGTGCGCTCGTCCGGCACGGCCAGGAAGCCCGGCTCGCCCGCGAGGACCGTCGCCCACATCCGCCCGGACCGATCTTCCGCGCCCACCACGAACAACTGACGCTGCGCCAGGAACTCGGCCGCGACCGGCGGGATGGTGTCGCGGATGCTGCGCCCCAGATGCTCGGCCCGCTCCGTCTCCCCGCTGAGCGCCTGCGCGGTCCGCTCGCCCGGGTGGTAGCCGTTGGCAGCCATTGCGTTGATCCCTCCCCCCGCTCTAGAAGAAACCGCAGGTCGGAGCGTCCGTGAAGGGCGCCGTGCCCTGGCCCGTGAGCCCGCTGGCGGTGAAGATCTCCAGTCGCGTGCCGTCCGGATCGGCGAAGAAGATCCCGCCCGAGTCGCGGCCTTCGCCGTGCAGGGCCAGGCCGTCGTAGTGGAAGGTCGCGCCGCGCTCCTTGAGCGACCACTCCGCCGCGCGGACCTCGTCCACCGTGTCGACCTGGAACGAGAGGTGGTGCAGCCCGGCCCGGTCCCGCTCGTGCGGGCCTGCGGCCTGCTGCCACAGGGTGAGCACCAGCGCTCCGTCCTTGCCGAGCTGGGCGGCCCGCCGCTCCGGCGGGGCGTCGGGGCCGGAGCGGCCGAGCAGCTCCAGACCGAGGACGTCGCGGTAGAAGGCGACCGAGCGGTCGAGGTCGGTGACGTTGATGCCGACGTGTCCGGTGCGAAGCGAGGTGAGCGGGGTGAGCGAGGAGGCAGTGGTCGTCATGGCGGACTCCTGTCGGGAAGGCGGGTCGCGGCGTCGTGCTTTCTAACCGTTAACACTGACCATAGGAGTTAGAACCAGACAGCGCAACCACTACAAGGCAACTGAACGGTTAGACTCGACGGCATGGACGCCCTCGTCGATCCCCGGCCGCTGCGCGGCGAGCCGATCTCGCTGGACCTGCTGAACACCCGCTGGCACGGTGACCAGCTCTTTCACGACGCCGACGGCCTCGCGATCTGGCTCGCGTCCAACGGCCTGACCGACCGCGCGCCCGACTCCGAGGCGACCCTCGCCGCGCTGCTCCAGACCCGGGACGCGCTGCTCGTCCTCCGCGCGGACCCGGGCGACAGCGCCGCGCTCAACGCCGTGCTCGCACACGGCCGGATCCGCCGCGTCCTCGGGCCTGACGGTCTGCCGCACGACGAGCCGGACGTCGCAGACCCGGCCTGGCTGCCCGCCTGGCTCGCCGCCGACGACTACCTGCGGCTGCTCGCCCGCGACCCGGACCGGATCCGCGAGTGCATGCACGAGAGCTGCATCCTGTGCTTCTTCGACATCTCGCAGAACGGCCGCCGCCGCTGGTGCGACATGGCCCGCTGCGGCAACCGGGCCAAGGCCGCCCGCCACTACGCCCAGCAGACCGCGCAGGCGCAGCAGAAAGGCTGAGTCCCGCCCGGAAGAACCGGACGGGACTCAGCCTCGGGGGTCGAACAGTCAGCTCACTTGGCGCGGTTCGACGTCCGCATCCGGTTGAGGATCTGCGACAGGGCGATGATGGTCATCGTGCCGAGCAGCATCAGCGAACCGATGACGTCGATCTGCGCCGGGTAGGCGCGCTGCACCGAACCGAAGATGTACATCGGGAAGGTCTCCGAGTTGCCCGCGGTGAAGACCGTGATGATGTAGTCGTCGATCGAGATCGCGAAGGCCAGCAGCGCGGCGGCGCCGATGCCCGGGGCGACCAGGGGCAGGGTGACCTTCATGAAGGTCTGCGTCGGCGTCGCGTAGAGGTCCTGCGCCGCTCGCTCCAGCGTCGGGTCCATGCCCGCCAGCCGGGACTTGACCGTCACCACCACGTACGAGATGCAGAACATCACGTGGGCGATGGTGATCGTCCAGAAGCCCATCCCACCGGGGCCGATGGTGTTGAAGAAGAGTGCCGCCAGGGTCGCACCCATGACCACCTCGGGGGCGGCCATCGGCAGGAAGAGCAGCGCGTTGATGCCGGACCGCATCTTGAAGCGGTAGCGGACCATCGCGAAGGCGATCATCGTGCCCAGGAGGGTCGCGATGACAGTCGCCAGCAGGCCGATCTTGAGTGACAGCCCGAGGCTGTCGCACATCGTGCTGTTGCTGCACATGTTGGTCCAAGCCCCGGTGGAGAACTTGTTCCAGGTGTAGTTGAACTTCCCCACCGGCTGGTTGAACGACATCCACAGGATGACGGCGTTCGGCAGCAGCATGAAGACGAAGACCAGCAGCGTGACCACCAGCAGCACGTGCTGCTTGGCCCACGCCCACGGGCTCTTGCGCCGCACCTTCAGGTCGCCGGCGCCCGCACCGGTGCTCGCACCCGTGGGGCTCAGAGTCTGAGTAGCCATCAGAGCAGGTCCTCCGTCCCGGCCTTGTAGATGTAGCTCATGACAATGATCAGCGTGCCGACCATCATCACCACCGACATCGCGGAGCCGACCGGGTAGCCGTTGGTCTGGCGCAGGAAGAGGTCCTCGATGCGCTGACCGACCACCGTGGTGTTCGGGTTGCCCAGCAGCTGGGCGTTGATGTAGTCACCGACCGCCGGAATGAAGGTCAGCAGGGTGCCGCCGATGACGCCGGGCATCGACAGCGGCAGGGTGACCCGACGCCAGGTCTGGTAGCCGCTGCAGTACAGGTCGGCGCCGGCCTCGTGGAGGCGCGGGTCGATCTTCTCCAGCGAGGTGTAGAGCGGGAGGATGGTGAACGGCAGGAAGTTGTAGACCATGCCGCAGACCACCGCGACCGGGCTGGCCAGCACGTGGTTGCCGACGGTCCAGCCGAGCGCCGTGGTGAGCTTCAGCACGTGCAGGTCGTTCAGGACGTGCACCACGCTGCCGTTGTCCGCGAGGATCGTCTTCCATGCGATGGTGCGGATCAGGAAGCTGGTGAAGGACGGCACGATGACCAGGGCCATCAGCAGCGTCTTCCACTTGCCGCCCTTGAAGGCGATGAAGTACGCCACCGGGTAGGCCAGCGCCAGACAGGCCACCGTGGTGATGATCGAGTACAGGAACGAGTGCCAGTACTGCGTCCCGTAGTTGAGCAGCGCGTCGTGGTAGTTGGCCCAGTGCCAGGTGAGCTTGAAGCCGTCGTCGTAGTCACCGGTCTGCACCGACGCCGAGACCGAGGTCAGGATCGGGACCAGGAAGAAGACCACCAGCCACAGCAGACCGGGGATCAGCAGCACCCACGGCGTCCAGTTGCGCCTGGGCTTGCGTTCGGGCAGCTGCTCCTTCGCCGGAGCAGGCGCCTCGGTGAGGACGGTCATGCGGCGGCCTCCTCGTCCGCGTCCGCCCCGGCCTCGATGTCCTGCGTGCCGTCGAGGCCGAAGCCCTGGCTCGGGTCCCAGTAGACGACGACCTCGGCGCCAGGACGCTGGATCTCCTTGCCGGTGTTCTGCTCGAAGACCGAGAGCTCCTCGCCGGAGGCCAGCTTGACCAGGTACTGGGTGGAGACGCCGATGAAGCTGGTGTCGACGACGGTGCCGCCGGTGATCGAGTTGAATCCGGCCGGGACCTCGTCCACGCCCTTGGCGACCTGGACCTTCTCCGGGCGGACGCCCAGGATGACCCTGCCCGTGGTGCTGCGGCAACGCTTGGCGTCGAGCTTGAGCGACTGGCCGTTGGCGGAGACGGTCACCACGCCGTCCGTCTCGTCCTCGACCACGGCCGGGATCAGGTTGGACTGGCCCAGGAAGTTGGCGACGAAGGTGGTCTGCGGGTTCTCGTAGAGCTCGGCGGGGGAGCCGAGTTGCTCGATCCGGCCGTGGTTCATCACCGCGATGGTGTCGGCCATGGTCATGGCCTCCTCCTGGTCGTGGGTGACGTGCACGAAGGTCAGGCCGACCTCGGTCTGGATCCGCTTGAGCTCGATCTGCATCTGGCGGCGGAGCTTGAGGTCCAGCGCGCCCAGCGGCTCGTCCAGCAGCAGCACCTGCGGCTGGTTGATCAGCGCGCGGGCCAGCGCGATGCGCTGCTGCTGACCGCCGGAGAGCTGGGTCGGCTTGCGCTTGGCCAGGTGGCCCAGCTCGACCAGGTCCAGCATGTCGGTCACGGACTTCTTGACGTCCTTGACGCCACGGCGGCGCAGGCCGAAGGCGATGTTCTCGAAGATGTCCAGGTGCGGGAAGAGCGCGTAGTTCTGGAACACCGTGTTGACCGGGCGGCGGTACGGCTTGAGGTCCGTCACCTCCTGCTCGCCCAGGAAGATCTGACCGGCCGTCGGATCCTCAAGACCCGAGATCATGCGCAGCGTCGTCGTCTTGCCACAGCCGGAGGCGCCCAGCAGCGCGAAGAAGGAGCCCTGCGGAATGGTGAGGCTCAGGTTGTCCACGGCGGTGAAGGAGCCGTAGCGCTTGGTCAGGCCGGCCAGGCGGAGGTCCCCGCCCTGGGTCTGGCCGAGTACGTCGTGGGAACTCATCGGAACTCTTCTCTCCGTGGGCGTTACTGGCCGGTGACCTGCTGGAAGCGGGCTGTGTAGTCGTTCAACTGGGCGACGCTGAGCGACATGAAGCCGCGCGCCTTGGCCACCATCTGCGGGGTCGGCACGATCAGCGGCACCCCGGCCGCGGTCGGGTCGAGCTGCTGCAGGGCGGCGACCGCGCCGTCGACCACCGGGATGTAGTCGATGTAGTCGTCCAACTGGGCTGCGACCGTGGGCTCGAGGTAGTAGTTGAGCAGCTTCTCGGCATTGGTCTTGTGCCGGGCGAAGTTGGGGATCACGCAGTTGTCCGACCAGGAGAGCATGCCCTCCTTGGGGAGATCGACGGTGACCAGGTTGGGCTTGCCCAGCTGCGCGACGTCACCGGAGTAGGCCATGGTGACCGCGGTGTTGCCCTGCTGGAAGTCGCTCAGGTAGTCATTGCCGGAGAACGCACGGACCTGGCCCGCGTTCTTGGCGCGGCGGATGTAGTCCAGCGCCTGGTTGAACTGGGCGTCGGTGAAGTGCTCCGAGTCGATGCCCTGGGCCAGCATCGCCAGCGAGACGGTGTCCTCCATCTCCGAGAAGAGGGACACCTTGCCCTTGAGGTCGGGGCGGGTGAAGATCTCGGCGATCGAGGTGATCGGCTGCTTCACCAGGTCGGAGTTGTACGCGATGGTCGTGTAGCCGTAGGCCCACGGGATCGAGTGCATGCGACCGGGGTCGGTCGGGTCGTGCAGGACGTTCGGCAGCAGCTTCGAGTGGTTGGGGATGTTGGCCAGGTTCAGTTCCTGGATGTAGTCGTACGCCCGGTACTTGGCCACCATGTAGTCGGAGACGACCATGATGTCGTAGCCGGTGTCGATCCCCTTGACCAACGACGGGTCGACCTTGGTGTACCAGTCGTTGTTGTCGTTGATGATCTCCAGATACTGGACGGAGATCCCGGTCTGCTTGGTGAACGCGTCCAGCGTCGGCCGGTCGTTGGAGTTCTTCGGATTGATGTCGATGTACGCCGGCCAGTTGGCGAAGACGACCGTCTTCTCCGCCTCGGAGTAGTCCTTGCCGGCCTGGCCCACATCTTTGGAGCCGGGCGGCAGGACATGGCCTTGAACGCCGCACGCGGAGAGCGCGCCCGCGCCCGCCACGGCGAGCCCGCCGGCCGTCACGCCGCGCAGCAGCGAGCGACGACTCACGGCGCGAGTCGTCGCAGCCAACCTGGTGCGGTTGACATAGCGCGAGAGCTCGGTGAAAGAGCTGGAACCCGTCATGTTGGGAGGAGTGCCTTTCTCAAAGACGCGGGGGCTGGCCGAAGTCCTTTCCAGCAACGGTCGTGCGGGCATGCGACGGAGGACGAAGCTGCTCCGTTTGTGGCGATGGGGACCGAGATTAAGGCCCGGAAGCTGCGCTTTCCATGCCCTGATGGCCATCTGGCGGCGGAATCGTTATCAACGCTCCGCATTCGCGACGTGATCCGCATCACCGCTCACCCTGCGTGATTCCAGGCCTCTTCGGCTACCTACAGCCTGTAAAAGGCGCAACAAACTGCCTACACCCCTGTCAATGGAAAGCAGCATGGGCCGCCGGGGAAAATCTCCCCGGCGGCCCATGTCAGTGTGCGGAGCAGCTGATTCTCCGCGGCGGCTACCCGTCAGCTGGGACGGCGGACCTCCATCACGCGGAACCGCGAGGCGACGAACGCCGCGTCGCAGTAGGCCGCGTTCGCGGCCGGGTTCGCGCCCGTGCCGTGCAGGTCGGAGAAGGCCGCGGTCTGGTTCACGAAGACGCCGCCCGTCAGGTTGAGCGACAGCGAGACGCCCGCGTCCACCGCCGCCTCGACGACCTTGGCCTCGACCTCGGGCGAGGTCGTGTACGCCGCGGCGGTCATCGCGCCCTGGGTGCGGACGGTCTCGCGCAGCAGCTCCACGCCGGCGTCGGCGGAGTCCACCGCGATGGCGAAGGCCACCGGCCCGAAGCACTCGCTGGGCAGGGCGTCCTTGGCCGCGTCCAGCGTGACCAGGGCGGGGGTGCGAATCACCGCGTCCGGGAACTCCGGGCTGACCACCGCGCGCGGCGCCAGCGCCAGCTCGCCGTACTCGCCCTTCTCGGCCCGCTCGATCCGCTGCCGGACGCCCGGGTTGACGATGGCCCCGAGCAGCTGCGCGGCCTTCGCGTCGTCGCCCAGCAGCTTGCCCAGCGCGTCGGCCAGGTCGGCGACGACCTCGGCGAAGGACTTGCTGCCCTGGTCGGTCTGGATCCCGCCGCGCGGGATCAGCAGGTTCTGCGGCGTGGTGCACATCTGGCCGCTGTAGAGGGAGAGGCTGAACGCCAGGTTGCCCAGCGCGTTGGCGTAGTCGTCGGTCGACTCGATCAGGACGGTGTTGACGCCGGCCTTCTCGGTGTAGACGAGCGCCTGGCGGGCGTTCTCCTCCAGCCAGTCGCCGAAGGCGGTCGAGCCCGTGTAGTCGATGATCGCGACCTCGGGCCGGGTCGCCAGCGTCTTGGCGAGACCCTCACCGGGCTGCTCCGGCGCGAGCTGGACCAGGTCCGCGTCGAATCCGGCCTCGGCGAGCACGTCCCGGGCGATCTCCACGGTCAGCGCCAGCGGCAGCACGGCACGGGGGTGCGGCTTGACGACGACGGGGTTGCCGGTCGCCAGGGACGCGAAGAAGCCCGGGAAGCCGTTCCAGGTCGGGAAGGTGTTGCAGCCGATGAGCAGGGCGACGCCGCGCGGGCGGACGAGGAACTCCTTCTCCATCGTCAGCGGGTCGCGCTTGCCCTGCGGCTTGGTCCAGTTGGCCTTGGCCGGGATCCGGGTCTGCTCCGCGTAGGCGCAGGCGACCGCCTCAAGACCGCGGTCCTGCGCGTGCGGCCCACCGGCCTGGAAGGCCATGCCGAAGGCCTGCCCGGTGGTGTGCTGGACGGCGAAGCCGAACTCGACCGAGCGCGCGTTGATCCGCGCCAGGATCTCCAGACAGACGGCGGCGCGCAGCAGCGGGGTCGCCTGCGCCCACGCCGGCTGGGCGGCGGTGGCGGCGGCGATCAGCGCGTCGGCGCTGCGGTAGCCGTAGGCGATGTTCAGCGCCTCCCCGAACGGTGAGGTCTCGCCTCCGGCGTCGGCGTCCGGGCCGACCAGTTCGCCTCCCGCGGCGGCCAGGCGGGTGGTGCCCTTCAGCGCGGCGAAGGCGGCTCCACCGACGGCGAGGGCGTCCTCACCGTACGCCTTCGGGAACTCCGGGTAGGGCGTCCAGTAGTCCCGCTCGGCGAGGGCGCTCACCGCGCGCTCCAGGGTCTCCTGATGACGGTCGATCAGCGGGTGGTCCGTGGTTGCGGACATGGCAACGCACTCCTCGTGGGTCCGGGCGACTCTGCCAGCACCTACGGTAACCGAATGATCGGTCGGGAGGAACGGTCACTTTTGAGCGGTGGGGAGGTGGCAACCTCCAGGGGCGCGAGGCTCTGCTGATATGCGGCTCCGCCGCGCGGGCGCGACGCGTCACCAACACTCCCGCAGGTGGTTGCACTACCCAGGGGCGCGAGGAACGGCGCGAGAAACCACTGACGCGCGGGTGGCCCTGCTCGTTCGGTGCTCTACCTACGTGGGTGGCTTGTCGCGCCGTTCCCCGCGCCCCCAGCGTGCTGCAACTTCCCGCCGCGCGCGCCGCTCAGCTGGGCAACTTCCCCAGGATGCGATCCAGAGCATCGAGCTCTTCCGGCGGCAACGCCGCAAGCTCGCGCGGCGGGGTCTCGAGTATCTCCGTCGCCTGCCGCGCGGCCACCCGCCCGCTCGCGGTCAGCTCCACCACCCGGCAGCGCCGATCCGCGGGATCAGCACTGCGGGCGACCAGCCCGCGCCGCTCCAGGTCGTCGACGACCACCGTGGTGAACGGCTTGTCCGTCAGCAGTACGCCCGCCAGCGCGCTCATCCGCATCGGGCCGCCCGCCAGGGCACGCAGCGCCTTGGCCCGGCTGAAGCTCATGCCCAGCGCGTCAGCGACCCGCTGTCGCCGGTCGTCCGACTCCAGGACCAGCCGCCGCATCACCGCGTAGACCCGTTCCGCGCTCACTTCACACTCACCGTGCCCCCAACGCGCTCCGTCCTCGCCGGGGCGAAGACCCGTTCCGCCGTTCCGCGTGCCCACTTGCCCGTCGTGGCCAGGCCCAGGACCAGGACCGCGACGGCGCAGCCCAGGATGATCCACCAACCGATGTGACTGGCCTCGGCGAAGCCGGTCTTGAACGGCTGGACGACCGCCGAGGTCACCGCGGAGCCGATCACCGCGACGCCCAGCGCCGAGCCCACCTGTCGGCTCGTCGAGGCTACCGCCGCCGCGACGCCCGCCTGGGTACGCGGCATACCGGAGACCGCCGTGTTGGTGATCGGCGCGTTCAGCATCCCGAAGCCGATCCCGAAGAGCAGGTAGGACAGCAGCAGCACCCACAGCGGCGTGCTCGCGTGCAGGTCGAGCAGCAGCAGCGCGCTCGCGGCCATGGCGACGCCCGCGACGATCAGCGGCAGCCGGGGCCCGCGCGAGCCGACCACGCGACCGCTGACCGGCGCGAAGACGACCGTGGCGGCGGCCATCGGCAGCGTGCAGAGGCCCGCGACCAGCGCGCTGTAGCCGCGAACGTCCTGCAGGAACAGGGTGTTGAGGAAGAGGAAGCCGCCGAGCGCCGCGAAGCCGCAGACGGCGATGACCGTCGCGCCCGCGAACGGCGCGCTGCGGAAGAAGCGCAGCTCGATCAGCGGTTCCTCACGGTGCGTCTCGACGACCAGCAGCGCCACCAGCGCTGCCGCCGCCAGGACGAAGCAGGCGAGCGACTGTGCCGAGCCCCAGCCCGCCTTGGGGCCCTCGATGATGCCGTAGGTCAGCGAGCCCAGCAGCACGATGACGGCCAACTGCCCCCACGGGTCCACCCGGCGCGCCCGCGGCGCCTTGGACTCGGGGATGAAGACTCCGGCCAGGACCATCGCCGCCAGGCCGACCGGGATGTTGATCCAGAAGATCGACTGCCACCCCACCGTGCCGACCAGCAGACCGCCGACGACCGGGCCGAGCGCCATGCTGAAGCCGACCGTCGCGCCCCAGACGCCTATCGCGCGGGCGCGCTCCTTGGCGTCGATGAAGGTGTTGGTGATGATCGACATCGCCACCGGGTTGAGCATCGAGCCGCCGACCGCCTGCAGCATGCGCGCGGCGATCAGCCAGCTCAGGCTGGGCGCGAGGCTGCACGCCAGCGATCCCAGGGTGAACAGGACCAGCCCCGTCTGGAAGACCCGTCGCCGACCGAGCCGGTCGCCCGTGGAGCCGGCCAGCATCAACAGGCTCGCCAGCACGACCACATAGGCGTCCACGACCCACTGCAGACCGGACACGTCGGAGTTCAGGTCCCGCGCGATGGACGGCAGTGCGACGTTCACGATCGTGCTGTCGAGCCCGACGATGAACAGGCTCATGCAACAAATGGCCAGGACCAGGAGTCGTCGTCTCGACGAGAGTTCCACTGTGTCCATCCCTCGCCCCCGGAAGTGGTAGCTGAAGCAGTATCAGAAGTAGTTGTACGTCTATAACAGTTATAGCACCACAATCATCCGGCGGCCCTACCCTGGTTCCGTGATCGCCATCTCCCCGATGCGGGCCGAGCACGCGGACGCGGTGCTCGCCGCCTACCGCCAGGGCATCGAGACCGGGAACGCCACCTTCGAGACCGAGGTGCCGACCTGGGAGGCCTTCGACCGCGGCCGGCTCCCCGCCCACCGCCTGGTCGCTCTCGACGACGGTGGCCCGGAGGCCGCCGCGACCGTCCTCGGCTGGGCCGCGACCAGCGCAGTCTCCTCCCGCCCCGCCTACGCCGGCGTGCTGGAAGTCGGCATCTACGTCGGTGCCGACGCGCGCGGACGCGGTGTCGGCCGGGCACTGCTGGACGCGCTGATCGCGTCCACCGAGGCGGCCGGTGTCTGGACGCTGCAGGCCGGGATCTTCCCGGAGAACACCGCCAGTCTGGCGCTCCACACCACCGCGGGCTTCCGCGTGGTCGGCACCCGCGAGCGGATCGGCCGCACCCCGCAGGGCCGCTGGCGTGATGTGACCATGCTGGAGCGACGGAGCAAGCAGGTGATGTGATACTCGACCCCATGGTCGAGACCTCCCGCCCCACGCGCCGAGACAGCTACACGGTCGACACGTTGCTCGCCGTCACCGTCGGCGTCTTCAACGAGCGTGGCTACGACGGCACGTCGATGGAGGACCTGTCGCGGGCGGCCGGGATCTCCAAGTCCTCGATCTACCACCACGTCAAGGGCAAGGAGGAGCTGCTCCGGCTGGCCGTGGGCCGCGCCCTGGACGGCCTCTTCGCCATCCTCGACGAGCCCGAGGCCCGGAGCGGCACGGCGATCTCGCGCCTGGAGCACGTGGTGCACCGCACCACCGAGGTGCTGCTGGCCGAACTCCCGTACGTCACACTGCTGCTGCGGGTGCGCGGCAACACCGCCGCCGAGCAGTGGGCACTGCAGCGCCGCCGCGAGTTCGACCACCGGGTGGCCGAGTTGGTGGCCGAGGCGGTCGCCGAGGGCCAACTGCGCGCGGACGTGGAGCCGAGGCTGGCCACCCGCCTGCTCTTCGGCATGATCAACTCGCTGGTCGAGTGGTACCGCCCGGACGCGGACGACCGTGCCGCCGCCCGCGTGGTGGACGCCGTCACCGAGCTCGCCTTCCACGGCCTGCGCGCGCCCTGAGGCCGAACGTCCAGCCGGCCTGCGGCTCTCGGGCTACTTGTCCAGCTCAGGCATGACCGGTATCCGGTCCGTCTCCTCGAAGACCAGCAGCGTCTGGGTGCCCAGCACGCCCGGGATCGACTGGATCCGATTGAGCACCAGCTCGCGCAGCGCCCGGTTGTCGACCGTGTGCACCAGCATCAGCACGTCGAACTCCCCGCCCACCAGCGCGATGTGCTCCACCCCCGGCAGCTCAAGCAGCGCACTGCGCACGCTCCGCCAGGAGTTCTGCACCACCTTCAGCGTGACGTAGGCGGACGCGCCCTGACCTGCGCGTTCGTGGTCGACCCTGGCGGTGAAACCGCGGATCACCCCGTCCTGCACCATCCGCGCGATCCGCGCGTACGCGTTGGCCCGGGAGACGTGCACCCGCTCGGCGACCGAGCGGATCGAGGCACGCCCGTCCTGCTGCAACAGCCGCAGGATCGCCTTGTCGATCCGGTCCAGCGGACGCTGCTCCGCCCCCGTGGCCATCTGTTCAGCGGTCATGGCCCCCTGCCCTCCCATGGTGGACGACCTGATTCCAATGAAGCGCCGATGGAACCGTTTGTCCATCTCTGCGGCGCAAGAGTAGTCAGTTCGATCTCTCGACCGAACAATCGGTAGGGAGAGACGCCCTCTCCGCGGTCCTCCCGGTACCCCGAGTGGACCTCTGCTGCCCGCACCACCCCACCCTCACCGGGCCAACCCAGCGTCACCCCCAACCCCACCCCCTGGAGGTGCCGAGATGACCCTTCTCGACCAACCCTCGGGCGCGCCGCTCGGCTCTGTCTGGCCGCCCGACGCCCACGGCCCGCGCCGCGACCCGGCGCCACTGCTGCCCGATCCCGAGCCGTTCCGCATCCTCGGCACCGAGGCCGCGGCCAAGCTGGACCCGGAGCTGCTCCGGGACCTCTACCGCCGCCTGGTCGCGGGCCGCCGCTACAACCAGCAGGCCACCACCCTGACCAAGCAGGGCCGCCTCGCCGTCTACCCCGCCTCCACCGGCCAGGAGGCCTGCCAGATCGCCGCCGCGACCACGCTGCGCCCCACCGACTGGCTCTTCCCCAGCTACCGCGACACGCTCGCGGTCGTCTCGCGCGGCGTCCGCCCGCTCGATGCGCTGACCCTGCTGCGCGGCAACGCCCACAGCGGCTACGACCCGTACGAGCACAAGGTCGCCCCGCTCTCCACCCCGCTGGCCACCCAGGCACCGCACGCGGTCGGGCTCGCCCATGGGGCCCAGTTGCGCGGCGACGACGTGGTCGCGCTGACCATGGTCGGCGACGGCGGCACCAGCGAGGGAGACTTCCACGAGGCGCTCAACTTCGCGGGCGTGCTGAACGCGCCGGTGGTCTTCCTGGTGCAGAACAACGGCTATGCGATCTCCGTCCCGCTGGCCAAGCAGTCCGCCGCGCCGACGCTGGCGCACAAGGCCGTCGGCTACGGCATCAGCGGCCGTCTGGTCGACGGCAACGACGCGGCCGCGATGCACACCGTCCTCCGCGAAGCCGTCGAGCACGCCCGCTCCGGCCGCGGCCCGGTGCTGGTCGAGGCGGTCACCTACCGCCTGGAGGCGCACACCAACGCCGACGACGCGACCCGCTACCGCACCCCGGACGAGGTCTCCGCCTGGCAGGCCCGCGACCCGCTGGCGATGCTGGAGCAGCACCTGCGCGACCACGGCCTGATCGACGACGCGGGCGTCGCGGAGGCGACCGAGGCGGCCGAGGCCCTGGCCGCCGAGATGCGCGCCGAGTTCCACGCCGACCCGGAGCTGGACCCGATGTCCCTCTTCGCCCACGTCTACGCCGAACCCACCCCCCAACTGCGCGAACAGGCGGCCCTCCTGGCAGCGGAACTCGCCGCGGAGGCCGAAGCAGAATGACGACAGCCACGCTTGCCCAGGCGCTCAACACCGCGCTGCGCGACTCGCTGCGCGAGGACCCCGACGTGCACGTCCTCGGTGAGGACGTCGGCACGCTCGGCGGGGTCTTCCGGATCACCGACGGCCTGGCCGCCGAGTTCGGCGCACAGCGCTGCCTGGACACCCCGCTGGCCGAGGCCGGCATTCTCGGCACCGCCGTCGGCATGGCCATGTACGGCCTGCGGCCGGTCGTGGAGATGCAGTTCGACGCCTTCGCCTACCCGGCGTTCGAGCAACTCGTCTCGCACGTCGCCAAGATGCGCAACCGCACCGCCGGGAGGATGCCGCTGCCGATCACCATCCGGGTCCCCTACGGCGGCGGCATCGGCGGCGTCGAGCACCACAGCGACTCCAGCGAGGCGTACTACGCGCACACCCCCGGCCTGCACGTGGTCACCCCGGCGACGGTCGGCGACGCGTACGGGCTGCTGCGGGCGTCCATCGCCTCCGACGACCCGGTCGTCTTCCTGGAGCCGAAGCGGCTCTACTGGTCCAAGGACGAGTTCACCCCGCAGCCGGCCCCGCCGATCGGCCGCGCGATCGTCCGTCGCCAGGGCACCTCGGCGACGCTGCTGACCTACGGCCCGTCCGTGCCCATCTGCTTGGAGGCCGCCGAGGCGGCCAAGGCCGAGGGCTGGGACCTGTCCGTGGTCGACCTGCGCTCACTGGTCCCCTTCGACGACGAGACCGTCTGCGCGGCGGTCCGGGCGACCGGACGCGCGGTGGTCGTGCACGAGGCCTCCGGCTTCGGCGGCATGGGCGCGGAGATCGCGGCGCGCGTCATGGAGCGCTGCTTCCACCACCTGGCCGCGCCGGTGCTACGGGTCACGGGCTTCGACATCCCCTACCCGCCGCCGATGCTGGAACGGCACCACCTCCCCGGCGTCGACCGCATCCTCGACGCCGTGGCCCGACTCCAGTGGGAGCAGTGACGGCCATGGCCTCGGTACGCGAATTCGCCCTGCCCGACCTCGGCGAGGGCCTCACCTCCGGCGAGATCGTCCGCTGGCTGGTCGCGGTCGGCGACGTCATCGCCGTCGACCAGCCGATCGCGGAGGTGGAGACGGCCAAGGCGGTCGTTGAGGTGCCCTGCCCGTACGGCGGCGTGGTCACCACGCTGGCCGGGCCGGAGGGCACCGAAGTCCCGGTCGGCGCACCGCTGATCACCGTCGCGGTGAGCGAGTCGGCGACGGCCGGCGTGGCGTCCGGCACGTCCTCCGGCTCGCAGGACTCCGGCTCCGGCAACGTGCTGGTCGGCTACGGAACCAGCCACGCGACCGGTCCGCGCCGCAGGCGGGTTGCGCACCCCGGAGCAACAACCGCAGCGACAACCGCAGCGGCAACCGCCCCGGCGCAGCCGGTCGTTGTCGCAACGCCGGCCCCAACTCGTGAGGCCGGTGCGGTCGCCGTCATCTCCCCGCTCGTGCGTCGCTTCGCGCGGGAGAGCGGGGTGGACCTGGCCACCGTCGTTGGCACCGGCCGGGACGGGCTGATCATGCGCGGAGACGTCGAGAAAGCTGTGCAGGCGGCGAGTAGCGGTCCGCTCCAACCCTCCACCGCCGAGGGCGAGTTCGTCGCCTTCCGGGCCGCCACGCGGGTCGCGGCCGAACGCTTCACCCGCAGCCGGAGCGAGATCCCGGACGCCACCTGCTGGGTGGACGCGGATGCGACCGCGCTGCTGGAGGCCAAGGCCGCCGTCGGCGTCGGCGTGCTGCCGCTCTTCGCCCGGATCTGCGTGGCGGCGCTCGCCCAGTACCCGGCGCTGAACGCGAGCGTCGAGCTAGGCCCGGACGGCAGGCCCACCGGCGCGCGACGGCACGGCGCGGTCCACCTCGGCTTCGCCGCCTCGACCGATCGCGGCCTCGTCGTCCCGGTCGTCCGCGACGCGCAGCTGCGCTCCACGGCGGGCCTGGCCGAGGAGATGGCGCGGCTGACCGAGTCCGCGCGAGCCGGGACGCTCACACCCGCCGAGCTGACCGGCGGGACGTTCACCCTCAACAACTACGGCGTCTTCGGCGTGGACGGCTCGACGCCGATCATCAACCACCCCGAGGCGGCGATGCTCGGGGTGGGCCGGATCGCACGCAAGCCGTGGGTGGTCGGCGACGACGAGCTCGTGGTGCGCAGCGTGGTGCAGCTGTCGTTCACCTTCGACCACCGGGTCTGCGACGGCGCGACGGCGGGCGGCTTCCTCCGCTTCGTGGCCGACGCGGTCGAGTCCCCGGCCCGGCTGCTGCGCTTCGTCTGAGCGGACGGTACGACACATACGGCGGGCGGGCGGCAGGGAAGTTGTCCCAGCCGCCCGCCTGCGTCACCCACCAGTGCGCGTCAGCGACGCGGATGCACGAAGCGGAACAGGTCGCCGTCCGCGCCGTCGCGGGCGAAGCCGACGCGGGTCAGCACGGCCTGGGAGGCGGCGTTGGCGGGGTCGGTGTGGGCGACGACCAGGTCCACGCCGTCGTGGGCCAGCGCGTACGCGGTGACCAGGCGTGCGGCGGCACTGGCGAAGCCCTGGCCGCGCGCGGACGCCGCGAGGTCGTAGCCGATCTCCACCACACCGTCGAGCGGCGCACCGTGGAAGCCGCAGCCACCGATCGCCAAGCCGTCGGCGCGGCGGATCACCGCCCAGGCACCCCAGGCCTGCTGGTAGACGCCCGCGGCGTCCGCCTTGAGCAGCGCACCGCAGGCGTCCAGGGTTCCCCCGAACGGGCCGTCGTGGACCCAGGCGAAGCCGCCCTTGCCGCCGGACCGCAGGTCCGCCGCCGCAGGGATGGTGATCGGACGCAGCTCGACGCGGTCGTCGCGGAGCTGATGGGCCTGCTGGGCTTGGGTCTCGGCGGTGCTGTCGGTCATGTGAGCCTCTCCAACGATCCGGCCGTCGGGGCGGGATTCACCCGTCCGGGCTCATCATTGCCGATCAGCCCTGCTCGGGCACCTGATTTGGCCCGACGGAGTTTCCTGCGACGAGGATCTGGGCGTCGCGGTTCTGGGCTACCCGGTTCTGGGCTACCCGGTTCTGGGCGACGCGGTTTCGCATGACGACGTCCGCGCGTCCGTGCTCGGCGAAGAGCGCGGCCACCTTCTCCCGGTCGGACGGCTCGAACCGGCGGTAGGCGAGGGCGGCGTCGGCGTCCCAGTGCTCGAAGGGCCGCCAGAGCACCAGATCCGGGCCGACCGCGTCCCAACGCTCGTCGCGCAGGCCGGTCTTGGCGGTCTTGTGGGTCGCCGTCACCGGCATCCGGGACACGAAGCGGACGAAGCGCGGCGGCATCTTGGTCCCGAGGTCGGGCTGCGCGGCGAGGAACCGGGCGAACGCGGCGGCCAGCTGCTCCGGCCGCTGCTCCGGATCGACGGCGGCGCGCCCGGCCGCGTCCGGGCGCAGCTCGACGGCGGCCATCACCTGGTCCCCCGCCACCGGGTCCGGCACCGCGTAGACGGCGACGGCCGCGGCCGAGTCCCAGCGGGCCAGGATGTTCTCGATGTCGGCGACGGCCAGGTTCTCGCTGTCGACCCGCAGCCAGTCGGCGCTGCGGCCCGCGAAGTGGAGCCAACCGTCGGCGTCCCGGTGGAACAGGTCCCCGGTCCAGTACCAGCCGTTGCGGAGCCGGGCCGAGCCCGCCTCCTCGTTGCGCCAGTAACCCTCGAAGCCCGCACGGGCGTTGCGGTTGACCAGCTCGCCGATCGCCTCGTCGCCGTTGAGCAGCCGACCGGCCGCGTCGCGGCGGGACGGCGGGCACTCCGCGCCGGTCTCGGGGTCGACGACGGCGAGGTCGTCGTTCGGGCCTGAGCCCTTCCTGCCGACCGCTCCGGGCGGCGCGGCTGGATCCTGCTGCAGGTTGCAGCCGCCCTCGGAGGAGCCGTACCCCTCCACCAGGCGGCAGCCGAAGCGCTGCTCGAACCGCCGCGCGTCGACCGCGCCCGCCTCGGTGCCGAAGCCCAGCCGCAGCGGGTTCTCCCCGTCGTCGGCGCGCTCGTCGGTGGCCAGCACATAGGAGACCGCGCGACCCACATAGGTGAAGTAGCCCGCTCCGAACTCCCTTACGTCGTCCAGGAAGTGGGAGGCGGAGAAGCGGCGGCGCAGCGCGATCGCGCCGCCCGCCGTCAGCAGCGGCGCCCACAGGCCCATCAGCGCGTTGCCGTGGAAGAGCGGCATGCAGGCGTATCCGGTGTCGGCGTCGGTGAGCCCGTACTGCGCGCGCAGCTTGTCGCCCGCGCGGGCGATCCGGCCCTGGCTGCACATGACCGCCTTGGGCGCACCGGTCGAGCCGGAGGTGAAGGTCAGCAGCAGCCGGGTGTCGGGCGCGGGCAGCGAGCGCGGCGGCTCGGCGTCGGCGTAGGGGAGCAGCGTCGCCGCGAAGTCCGGACCGTCGACGACGAGGACGGGCGGGGCGGCACCGCCGCTGCCACCGGTGACGTGGCCGCCGTCAGTGCCGTGGCTCCCGCCAGTGACGTGGCCGCCGTCGGTGCCGTGGCTGCCGCCGAGGTCCAGCCCGGCCAGCAGCGGCAGCAGCCGCTGCTCGGTGACCAGCAGCGCGCAGTCGGTGTGCCGGATGTCGCGCAGCAGGTCCGGTCCGCGCCGGGTCGGGTTGATCCCGACCACGGTCGCCCCGGCCAGCGCGGCGGCCTGCAGCCAGCAGACGTACTCGGGGGTGTTCTCCAGCAGCAGCCCGACGTGCGGGTACTCCGCCCTCGCCAGCCGCTCGCCGAGCAGCGCGGCGCGGGCACAGGCCATCCGCAGCACGGCGTCCCGCGAGTGCCGGAACCCCTCCCCGACCAGCGCGGGCCGCTCCCCGCCGCGCTGCGCCAGCACCGCGTCCACGAGTGCGCTCATCCGGCAGCCTCCATCCGTTTCTGACGCTTCGTTTCTGACGCATCGTCAGCTGATGTGCCACAGCGTTGATACCCCGGCTGCCGTCCCAGGACAAGGGCGCCGCCAGGGCCGGAGCACGGCTGGCATGTTCCGTCCCGGACGGTTTGTGCCAGGCCCACGGGCCCCGCACGGCTGCCCGCGCCGACCAGACTGACGACCATGAGCCAGACCGCCCTCGCCCCGACCCCGTCCCCGACCTCCTCGTCCACCCCGTCCACCCAGTCCACCCCGGGCGCGCGACCGCGACTGCGGCGGCAGATCCGGCCGCTGGTCCAGCTCAACATCGGCCTGGTCCTCTACGGCGCGAGCACCGCGCTGCTGCTCCGCGCGGGCTTCGGGGTCGACCCGTGGACCGTGCTGCACCAGGGCCTGCACCAGGTCACCGGCCTCTCCGTCGGCACCGCCGCGGTGCTCACCAGCCTGCTGGTGCTCGCCCTCTGGCTGCCGCTGCGCCAGCGGCCCGGCCTCGGCACGATCCTCGACGGCCTGCTCGTCGGCCCCTTCACCGACGCGACGCTGGCCCTCTGCCCGACTCCGCACGCGCTGCCGGTCCGGGTGGCGCTGCTGGTCGGGTCGATCCTGCTCAACGGCGTGGCCACCGCCTGCTACATCGGCGCGGGCCTGGGCGCGGGTCCGCGGGACGGCCTGATGACCGGGCTCGCCGCCCGCGGTCTCTCGCTGCGCGGCACCCGCACCCTGATCGAGCTCGGCGCGCTCGGCGGCGGCTGGCTGCTCGGCGGCCCGGTCGGCATCGGCACCGTCGCCTACGCGGTCTCGATCGGCCCGCTGGCCCAACGCCTGCTGCCGCTGTTCACCCTGCGGACCACGACGACCTGCGGTTCCCGTCCGTTGGCAGACTGACCACCGAACGTAGCGCGCACTGGACGAAGGGGGACGTCATGCCGACCGCGCCGGGTCTCGCCGCGCTGGGTCTGGAACCCGAGCAGGAGCGGCTCTACCGCCTGCTGCTCACCCGCCCGGACACCCGCCTCGACGCGCTCCCCACCGCCCTCCGCCTCCCGCGTCCGCAGGTCGACGCGATCGTGGAGCGGCTGGTGGAGCTGTCCCTGCTCTCCTGGTCCGGCGGGTCGGGCCGGGCCGGCGGGGAGCTGCGCCCGGTCAGCCCCGGTCCCGCCCTGCACGCGCTGCTCGCCGAGCGGCAGGCACAGGCGGCCCGCGACCAGCGCGACCTGGCCCAGGCCCGGGACTCCATCGAGGAGTTGGTCGCCGACGTCTCGGCCGCCGCCGCGGAGCGCGGCCCGGCCGCACCGGCCGAGTACGTGCTCGGCGCGGACTCCGTCCGGGTCCGGGTCGAGCAACTGGCCGCCCAGGCGCGGCGGGAGGTGCTGACCCTGGCGCCGCGCGTCCGGCTGGGCCCGACGGTCGACGGTCTGCTGCGGCGCGGAGTCACGGTCCGCACCGTCTACCTGGACAGCGTCGTCAACGACCCGGCGAAGCGCGCCCACGCCGAGCACCTGGTCTCCCTCGGCGCGCAAGTCCGCACGGCGCCGGTGCTGCCGCTGCGGCTGCAACTGCTGGACGGCGAGGTCGCCGTCGTCCCCGCGGACCCGGCCGAGCCGGGCCGTGGCGCGGCCCTGGTCCGCGAGCCTGGCGCGGTCGCCGGACTCCGGGAGCTGTTCCAGACCGTCTGGCGCGCGGCGCTCCCCTTCGGCGCGGACGTGCCGGTGCGGAACGACGACCTGGTCACGCCGGAGGAGCGGGCCCTGCTTGACCTGCTCGCGCAGGGCCTCACCGACGAGGCGGCGGCCCGCCGTCTCGGCGTCTCGCTCCGCACCGAACGCCGCCTGATCACCGAGCTGATGCGCCGCCTGGAGGTAAGCAGCCGCTTCCAACTCGGCCTGCGCGCAGCGCGGCTCGACCCTTCCGGGTCGGCTGGCTAGGGTGCGGGCGCGGCACTACAGAACGAACGCGTCACCCTGCTCGCTGACGATCCCGCGCCCGGCGGCGTCCCACGCCAGCATCCCGCCGTCGACGTTGACGGCCTTCCGGCCCTGCTGGACCAGGTACTGCACGACCTGCGCGGACCGCCCGCCGACCCGGCACACGACGTAGAGCGGCTCGGCCTCCGGCAGCTCACCGATCCGCGCGACGAACTCACTCATCGGGACGTGCAGCGCGCTCTCCGCGTGGCCCGCGTCCCACTCGTCCTGCTCCCGCACGTCCAACAGCACGGCGTCCGCCGGGACGGAGGCGATGTCGACGGTGGGGACGGACTGCTGGAACATGCGGATCTCCTGAGGCTCTCCTGAGTGGGCCCATCCATTGTGACGCACACATTCGGTGCGCAGGGGGCCATGCACCATCCAGGGGCGCGGGGAACGGCGCGAGAAGCCACTGATGAGCGGATGGCCCTGCGCATTCGGTGCTCTACCTGCGTGAGGTGGGGGTCCCCCCGCCGAAGGCAGGGGTGGGGGTCCCCCCGCCGAAGGCAGGGGTGGGGGTCCCCCCGCCGAAGGCAGGGGTGGGGGTCCCCCCGCCGAAGGCAGGGGGATTGTCGCGCCCACGCGGCGGAGCCGCACATGAGCAGAGCCCCGCGCCCCTGAGGTACGTGCAACTTCCCCGCTGCCCCGGCTACTGGAGCAGAGAGTCCAGCTCCGCCTGCCGCTCGGCCACCGACGCCAGCAACTGTTCCGCGAGAACTTCGAGAAGCGCGTCCGGGTCGTCCGGCAGCAGCATCAGCAGTTGGCCCATCGGGCCGTCCGCGAGCTCCGCGCGCAGCTGCTCCAGCCTGCGCAGTCGGCTCTCCAGCCAGTCCAGCCGCTGGCGCAGCCACCCCGCACGCTCCGGCGTCCCGGACGCCGGGACGCCGGACGGGTCGCCCTCGGCCCACTCGCGGGCCAGCGCCTCCAGCGTCAGCACGTCGCCGGCCGCGTAGGCCTCGTTGACGCGGGCGATGAACTCGCCGCGACGGGTGACCTCCTCCGGGTCCTGGGCCAGGTCGGGGTGCGCGCGGCGGGCCAGGTCGCGGAAGAGGCGCTGGGCCTCGCGGTCCGGGCGGATGCGATCCGGGGCCTGCGGCATGGCGACGGCCGGCTGCTCCCCATCCTGCGAGCCTTCCGCACCCTCCGACCCCGTGCCGTTGAAGAAGGCCTCCAGATCCGGCATCGGGTCCAGCACGCTGCGGGCCTCGTACGCGCGGCGCAGGTCCTCCGCGTCACCGCTGCGGGCGGCGCGCACCTCCGCGATCAGCGCGTCCAGCTCGTCGAGGCGGACGTACATCGGGCCCAGCCGCTGGTGGTGCACCAGCGCGAAGTTGTCGAGCTCGATCCGGAGAGTCTCGACCGCGACCTCCGCGTCGACCCACTCGGCCTCGGCGCGGACGACGCGCGCCTCCAGTTCGGCCTCCTCCGGGTCGGTCCAGGGCACGGGGGCCTGGGACGTCGGCTCGCCGACACGGTCGGTAGTCATCAGGAACCTCACTGGTCGTTCTTTGACGCGGGCATCCGTCGCGTCACCCTACTGTCCCCGTCTCCGGCACGAAGGGCGCACACTAGGGCGTGCGCGCCAGCGCGCACAACCGGACACGGCAAATGTTCTCCAATATCGGGTTAGCTCCGCAGGAATCGTGCTTGCCTGGGGTACCCGAACCCATGGAGCCTTCGGAGCCGCAGAGAGAGGGTGAGATGACGGAGGAGACCTTCGCAGCGGCGTCGCAGCAGGCGACGGGCGCCGAGGAGGGTGTGCCCGGGGTGGTCGTGCTGGCCCGACTCGCCGCACTGACGGTCGACTCCGACGGTCGGCTCACCCACTGGAACCTCGGCGCGGAGGAGCTCTTCGGGCACCGCCGCAACGACGTGCTGGACCGCACCACCACAGGTCTTCTCCCCCTCTCCGGCCCGTCGGCGGGCGACGCGCTCGACCGTCTCGACGACCTGGTCAGCGTGGCCAGGCCCTGGGCGGGCGAGTTGGCGGTGACGGACCGTGACGGACGGCTGGTGAAGATCCACTGCTGGGCCTGGCGCACCGTCGAGCCGAGCGGACGCGGCATGCTCGTCCTCGCCGCCGACGCGCGGCAGTTGCGCGGCCCGGGGCTGCGGATCGCCGTCGGGGAGCAGTTGCTGCCGTTCACCGCGGCGATGCCCGGCGGACCGGGCGGCGGCGCCCTGAGCGCGGAGCCGGTCCACATGCCGTGCGGGAGCAAGGATGCGTGCGAACGCACGGTCCGACGCCTGCTGCCGCTGCTGCCCCGCGCCGCAGACGAGCGCCGCCGGGCGCTGCTGGCACAACTGGTCGAGGCGGGCGCACCGGCGCTGCGGCTGGACGGCCTGACGCTGCCGTTGAGCCCTGTGCCCGACCACGAGCCTCCCGTCCCCGCGAGGGCGCGGAGCACGGCGAAGACGAACGCCAACGCCACCGTCAACACCAACGCCAAGGGCGCGAGCAAGACGACGCCCGCCCCGCTCCGCCCCGAGCGCGCGGACCTGGTCGAGGACGACGGTCTTCTCGCAGACGCCCTCACCGAACAGACCGAGCACACCGGCGAGCTGCGCAGCCACGTGGCCGTCCCGGCCCAGGCACGCCCCCGCGCCGAACCCACCGAACCCGCGGAGCTCGCAGAACCCCCGGAGTTCGGCGAACGCGCCGAGGACGACGGCCCGTTCACCGGACCGCCCTCCCGGCCCAGCGTCAGCCTGACCGGAAGCGAAACCCCGGAGCCGGACGACGGCGAACAGCCCGTCAACCCCCAGCTGCGCCTGCTCAGTGACGTCGGCGCGCGCATCGGCACCACGCTCGACCTGGACCGGACGGTCCACGAGCTCTGCGACGTCGTGGTCCCCGGCATCGCCGACTTCGCCTCGGTGGAGCTGAGCGACCGGCTGATCAGCGACAGCGAGTCCCCGCGCGACCGGGCGGACGACGCCGCCCCGCTGCGCCGGGTCGCCTGCGCCTTCGGGCCCACCACGCTGCCGTGGAAGCACCTGGTCGTCGAGGGGAGCCTGGTCAGCCTGGCCGAGGACACCCCGTCCGGCTACGCGTTGGACCACGGCCAGCCGGTGCTGGTGCCGCGGGTCGACCCGGCCACCGCCCGGGCCTGCGCGGCGGGTCGGGGCGGGCCCGCGCTGGACGCGCTCTTCGAGGGCCGGTCCATGCTGACGCTGCCGCTGGCCGCGCGCGGCACGGTGCTCGGCGTGCTGGTGCTGCTGCGGGACGCCCACCGTCCCGCCTTCGACGAGGCGGACGCCTCCTACCTGCGCGAACTGGCAGCCCGCGCCGCGCTCTCGATCGACAACGCGCGGCTGCACCGGATGGAGGCGCGCACCGCCCTCACCCTCCAGCGCAGCATGCTGCCGACCCGACCGCCGCGGATCCCCGGCGTCCAGGTGGCGCACCGCTACCTGCCCGGCGACCGCCGTGCCGAGGTCGGCGGAGACTGGTTCGACGCGGTGCAACTGCCCGGCAGCCGGGTCGCGTTGGTGGTCGGCGACGTGATGGGCCACGGTCTCCACTCCGCCGTCGCGATGGGCCGGTTCCGCACCGCGCTGCAGACGCTGGCCGCGCTCGACCTGCCGCCGGGTCAGATCCTGCGCCACCTCGACAACCTGTCGCAGCGTCTGGGCGACGACCATCTCGCCACCTGCCTCTACGCGGTCTACGACCCGATCGCCCGGACCTGCACGCTGGCCAGCGCGGGGCACGTGCCGCCGGTGCTGGTCCATCCGGACGGGCGCGGTGAACTGCTGGAGATCCCGTCCGGCGCGCCGATCGGCGTCGGCGGAGTGCCGTTCGCCTCGCGCGAGGTCAAGGTCACCGACGGCTCGATGCTGGTGCTCTGCACCGACGGCCTGGTGGAGATGCGCGGCGGCGACATAGGGGACGGCCTGGCCGCACTCTGCGGCGACATCGTCGACCCGCGGCGCAGCCCGGAAGAGGTCTGCGACACCGTGCTTGAGCGGCTGCACACGGAGGACCGCAGCGACGACTTGGCGCTGCTGATCGCCCGGTTCGACGGCATTCCGCCGCAGGACGTGATCTCCTGGTCGCTGCGCCTGGACACCAGCGAGGTGCGCCGCTCCCGGAGCCTGGTCCAGGACCAGCTGACCCGCTGGGGGCTCACGGAGCTGTCGGAGGTGACCCAACTGCTGGTCAGCGAGCTGGTGACAAACGCCCTGCGGGTCGCCAAGGGCAGCGTCGAGCTCCAACTGATGCGGGTGGGCAAACTGTTGGTGGAGGTCAGCGACGACGACCACAACCTGCCGTCGCTGGAGCCCTCCGAGCCGCTGGACGAGGAGGGACGCGGGTTGAGCCTGGTCAGTCAGCTGTCGGCGCGCTGGGGGACCAGCCGCAAGGCGGTCGGCAAGGTGGTCTGGTTCGAGTTGCCTCTGCCGGTCCGGGCCTGAAGACCGGTGTGCGGAGCGCGAGTCTTGGTTGTATAGTGCAACCATGAGTACCCCGCTTCAGTCGCGCTCCCGTACCGAGGGCATCGACAGCATCCAGCGCGAACTGACGGCCTTCTCCCGACGCGCCCGGGCGATGGCCTCGCAGATCCACCCCGGGCTGACCCTGGTCAGCTACGCCATCCTGGACCACCTGCGCGAGTGCGGCGGCTGCCGCGGCACCGACTTGGCCACGCACTTCCTGCTGGACAAGTCCACCGTCAGCCGCCAGATCGCCACTCTGGAGAAGCTCGGCCTGGTCGAGCGCAGCCCCGACCCCGAAGACCAGCGCGGCCAGATCATCCGGCCCTCCGACCACGGCGCGGAACTGCTGCGCGCCGCCGGCGAACAGCGCCGTCAGGCCTTCCTCAGCCGCCTCGCCGACTGGTCCGACGACGACGTCGAGCACTTCGCGGTGCTGCTGGAGCGCTACAACGCCGAGCGCTGATCCACCGCGCCGAAACGATCTCGCGGACCTATCGTGGTCCGATGACGAAGAAGGGCAAGACCGGGAAGCGTCGCGACGCCGGCGGCAGACTGCCGAAGAAGCTCTACGACGACGAGCTGTTCCGCCTCCAGGCCGAGTTGGTGACGCTCCAGGAGTGGGTCAGGGCCACCGGCGCCCGAGTGGTCGTCATCTTCGAGGGCCGCGACGCCGCCGGGAAGGGCGGCGCGATCAAGCGCGTCACCCAGTACCTCAACCCCCGCATCGCCCAGATCGTCGCCCTGCCCGCGCCGACCGAGCGCGAGCGCGGCCAGTGGTACTTCCAGCGCTACGTCGAGCACCTGCCCGCAGCGGGCAAGATCGTCCTCTTCGACCGCAGCTGGTACAACCGCGCCGGGGTGGAGCGGGTCATGGGCTTCTGCACCCAGGACGAGTACCACCGGTTCCTGCACCAGTGCCCGATCTTCGAGCGGATGCTGGTCGAGGACGGGATCATCCTGCTCAAGTACTGGTTCTCCGTCAGCGACCGCGAGCAGGAACGCCGCTTCCGGGCCCGCCGGGACGACCCGATGCGGCGCTGGAAGCTCTCGCCGATGGACCTGGAGTCGATCACCCGCTGGGAGGACTACTCCCGGGCCAAGGACGAGATGCTCGTCCACACCGACATCCCCGAGGCCCGCTGGCACGTGGTCGAGAGCGAGGACAAGAAGCGCGCACGGCTGAACATGATCGCCCACCTGCTCTCGGCCGTCCCCTACGCCGAGCAGCCCGCGCGCACCATCGCGTTCCCCGACCGCCCGGGGCCCACCGGCTACGTCCGCCCGCCGCGTGACGAGCAGCACTATGTGCCGGACCACGCGGCAGAGCTGCTGCGGAACGGCAGAACCGACGAGGCGGAGTAGTCCCGAATCAGCCCGGATCAGCCCCCGATCAGCCTCGGAATTACAGAACAGGGAAAAGGAAAATGGGCCTTGATTGTGACTTCCGTCACGATCAAGGCCCACTCTCATGGTGCGCGAGGGGGGAGTTGAACCCCCACGCCCTTTCGGGCACTGGAACCTGAATCCAGCGCGTCTGCCTATTCCGCCACCCGCGCATCTGGGTGATGTCTTCGACTCTACCGAAGGTCTCCCGGAGCTTCCAAACCGGCTTTTCCCGGTTGTTTCCGCTCCGCGTTTTCTGCGGTGTCGCCTTCCGACGAGAAGAACAGTAGCACGTCGGAGGGGGTCCGCTCACACTCGCTTCACCCGCCCGCCACCTGGCCGGAGACCGCAACCAGGCCCGGCCGAACGAGTGAGACGCGGATGCCCCCTACCGGCGAGGGGTACCAGTCCACTGGCATCCTGCTGTGGGCCGGAAGAGCGAGGAACCACACGTGCGCCCCGGGCGTAGATACGATCAGTAAGGCAGACAAGCAGCAGCCGCCCGCACGCCGCCGCAGTGAAGCGACACGGTGGGCGGGACGACGACACCCGAGGGAAGGGGGTGCCCCGTGGGAGCCCTGAAGAAGTTCGAGCAGCGACTCGAGGGCTTCGTCAACGGCGCCTTCGCCAAGGTGTTCAAGTCCGAGGTGCAGCCCGTCGAGATCGCAGGAGCGCTCCAGCGCGAGTGCGACAACAACGCCAGCATCTGGAACCGGGACCGCACCGTGGTGCCCAACGACTTCATCGTCGAGCTGAGCCCGCACGACCACGAGCGTCTGAGCCCGTACTCCGGGCAGCTCGGGAGCGAGCTCGCCGGCATGGTCCGCGAGTACGCACAGGCGCAGCGCTACTCCTTCATGGGCCCGCTCCAGGTCCAGTTGGAGCGGGCCGAGGACCTGGACACCGGCCTCTACCGCGTGCGCAGCCGGATCGAGGCCTCTCCCGACGCCACCCAGGGGCACCAGGCGCAGTCGGGCTACCGCCCGGCTCCGCCCGCGCCCTACGGCGGCCAGCAGGCCCAGAGCTGGCAGCCACCGCAGCCGCAGCGTCCCGCGCAGCCGCCGCAGCGCAGCGAGGAACCGCCGCTGCCGCCGACCGCGCCCGCCTTCCCCGCCATCAACCCGCTGGCCGGTCCTCCCGGTGCCGGTGGTCCCGGCGGCCGAAGTGATTTCGGCAACTCCGGCGGCTCGGGCGGCCAGGACGACGCCCGCTACCCCGGCCCGCCGCCGGCGCACCCGCCGACGGTCGGCATGGGCGGCCCCGGCGCGCCCGGCTCCGGTGCCACGCCGCGCCGCTGGCTGGAGATGAACGGCCAGCGCCACCAGCTCGACCGCCCCGTCGTGGTGCTCGGCCGCAGCACCGAGGCCGACCTCCGCGTCGACGACCCGGGCGTCTCCCGCAAGCACGCGGAAATCCGCATCGGAAACCCGTCGATGGTGCTCGACCTCGGCTCGACCAACGGCATCGTGGTCGACGGCCAGCACACCACCCGCGCTACGCTCCGGGACGGCTCACGGATCGTCGTGGGCAGTACCACCATCGTCTACCGGCAAGCCGAAGGGTGACGCGGGACACATGTCAGAGCTGACCCTCACGGTCATGCGGCTCGGTTTCCTGGCCGTCCTGTGGCTGTTCGTCATCGTCGCGGTCCAGGTGATCCGCTCGGACCTGTTCGGGACCAAGGTCACGCAGCGCGCCGCCACGGCCCGCCGCGGCGGCGGTCCGAGCACGGGCCGCCAACAGGCTGCGACGCCTGCGCCGCCGCAGCGCCAGCAGTCGCAGCAGCAGAGCGGGGGCCGGCAGCGCCGTGGCATGCCGACCCACCTGGTGATCACCCAGGGCTCGTTGTCCGGCACCACCGTCGCGCTGCAGGGGCAGACCATCTCGCTGGGCCGGGCCCACGACTCCACGATCGTGCTGGACGACGACTACGCGTCCTCCCGCCACGCGCGGATCTACCCGGACCAGGCGACCGGTTCCTGGTTCGTCGAAGACCTGGGCTCGACCAACGGGACCTTCCTCGACCAGATGCGGCTGACCAGCCCGATGCCGCTCCAGCCCGGGTCGGCCGTCCGCATCGGCCGCACCGTGATCGAGCTCCGGAAGTGACCGACGCAGTGACCGACGCGACGACGCCGCCCCGTCCGCCCGGGGGGAACGGGCCCGCCCCGGTTCCGCCGCTCCGGCCCGGTGGGCCGTACGATGCAGCAACGCACGCTGCACCGGGGCATCGCGCAGGGGACCGAGGGAAGGGGGCGGACAGGGCATGAGCCTCGTGCTGCGATTCGCCGCCGGTTCGCACAAGGGCATGATCCGCGAGGGCAACGAGGACTCCGGCTACGCCGGTCCCCGCCTGCTCGCGGTCGCGGACGGCATGGGCGGCCAGGCCGCCGGCGAGGTGGCCTCGTCCGAGGTGCTCTCCAGCATCGTCGACCTGGACGAGGACGTCCCCGGTACCGACCCGATGACGGCCCTGCGCGACGCCGCCGAGCGCGCCAACGAGCGACTGCGCGTCCTCGTCGAGGCGGACGCGAGCCTCGAAGGCATGGGCACCACGCTGACCGCCCTGCTGTGGACCGGTCAGAGCGCCGCCATGATCCACATCGGCGACTCCCGCGCCTACCTGCTGCGCGACGGTTCGCTGACGCAGATCACTACCGACCACACCTGGGTGCAGCGCCTGGTCGACGAGGGCCGGATCACCGAGGAGGAGGCCTCCACCCACCCGCAGCGTTCGCTGATCATGCGCGCGCTGATGGGCACCGGTGAGGTCGAGTCCGACCTGTCGATCCGCGACGTCCGGGCTGGCGACCGCTACCTGCTCTGCTCCGACGGCCTCTCCGGCGTGGTCAGCCACCAGACCATCGAGGAGACCCTCGGGAGCTACTACTCGCCCGAGGACACCATCGCCGAGCTGATCCAGCTCGCGCTGCGCGGCGGCGGGCCCGACAACATCACCTGCGTCGTCGCCGACGTGCTCGAGGTCGACGACGCGGACCCGGCCGCGACCCACTTCGACCACGCGCCGATGGTGGTCGGCGCGGTCGCCGACGGCCCGCCCACCGTGGCCCACCCCACCGTCGCCAACACCCCCGCCTCGCGCGCCGCCTCACTGGGCCGCAAGCCCGAGCAGGGCGAGCAGCCCGAGCAGGGCGACGGCGCAGCCGCTGACGGCGCCGACGGCGAACACGGCTACCAGGAGTACGACGAGTTCGAGGGCGGCTTCGACGACGACTACGAGCCGGAGACCCGTCGCGGCCGCCGCCGCGCCAAGGAGCGCAAGCGACGCGGCTGGGTGCTGCCGACCGCGCTGGCAGCCGCCCTGGTGGTACTGCTCGGCGGCGGCGCGTACTTCGGCTACCAGTGGACGCAGACCCAGTACTACGTCGGCGCCAACGGCGACCACGTGGCGATCTACAAGGGCGTCTCGCAGAACCTGGCCGGGCTCAAGCTGTCCTCGGTCTACGCCGACCAGCCGCAGGTGGCGCTCAAGTACCTGCCGCCGTACGAGCAGACCAACCTCAAGGACTCCATCTCGGCGAGCAGTCTGACGGACGCTCAGGACCGGGTGAGCCAGCTGGCCCACCAGGCGCAGGTCTGCCAGATCGTGGCCCAGCAGAAGACCAAGCCCGTCACGTCGCCCAGCCCCACGCAGACGGCGAAGTCAGGGGCGAAGGCGGACAGCACCCCCAAGGCCACGCCGCACCCGAGCACCTCGCCCAGCGCGACCCCGTCGGCGAGCCCCTCGCCGTCGCTGAGCGCGGCCGACCAGACCCTGGCGCAGCAGTGCGTGACCTCCTGAGGCCGCTCGCTGAGCTGAGCCTTCCGGGCGCGCGCCGCCCGGTCGGGCCGACCCGGAACGCTCCCGGGAGGCCCTGACGGTGAGCGGCACGGGGAGCTTGACCGCCACGTTCGCCCCGCAAGGGGCGCCCAACCGTCGCAACACCGAGCTCTCCCTGCTCGCCTTCGCCGTGCTCGTCCCGGTCCTCGCCTACGCGGAGACCGGGATCGCCATGGACGGCCGACTGCCCGCCGGCATGCTCGGCTACACGCTGGGCCTGGGCTTCTTCGTCCTGCTGGCCCACCTCTCGGTGCGGCGTTTCGCCCCGCACGCCGACCCGCTGCTGCTGCCGCTGGCGGCCCTGCTCAACGGCCTCGGCCTGGTCTTCATCTGGCGGCTCGACAAGTCCGTGCAGCTGCACCCCAACTTCCCCGCCGCGCAGCTGCAGCTGCTCTGGTCCGGGCTCGGCATCGCGCTCTTCATCGCGGTGATAGGGCTGCTGAAGGACCATCGGATGCTGCAGCGCTACACCTACCTGTCCGGCTTCGCCGCGCTGGTGCTGCTGGCGCTGCCGGCCTTCTTCCCGACGCGGGCCGCCGACTTCGGCGCGAAGATCTGGATCCACTTCGGCAGCTTCTCGATCCAGCCGGGGGAGTTCGTCAAGATCCTGCTGCCGGTCTTCTTCTCCGGCTTCCTGATGGTCAAGCGGGACGCCCTGGCGCTGGCCAGCCGCCGGCTGCTGGGCCTCTACCTGCCACGCGGACGCGATCTCGGGCCGATCGTGGTGGTCTGGGCGCTGAGCGTGCTGATCCTGGTCTTCGAGACCGACCTCGGCACCTCGGTGCTCTTCTTCGGCATGTTCGTGGTGATGCTCTACGTCGCCACCGAGCGGACCAGCTGGATCCTCTTCGGGCTGCTGATGGCCGGGCTGGGCTTCTGGACGGTGGCGCGTGCCGAAGGTCACGTCCAGGCCCGGATCCAGGAGTGGCTGCACCCGCTGCTGACCCAGGGCGGCAACGGAGTCGGCCAGATCGGCCAGGCGCTGTTCGCGCTCGGCGCGGGCGGCACCATCGGCACCGGCCTGGGGGAGGGCCACTCCTGGCTGATCGGCTTCGCCGCCAAGAGCGACTTCATCCTCGGCACCATCGGCGAGGAGATCGGCCTGGCCGGGGTGATGGCGGTGCTGGTGCTCTACGCGCTGATCGCCGAACGCGGGCTGCGCACCGCCCTGGCCGCCCGCGACCCCTTCGGCAAGCTGCTGGCCGTCGGCCTCTCGGCGGCCTTCGCGCTCCAGGTCTTCATCGTCGCCGGAGGCGTCACCGGTACCATCCCCCTGACCGGCATGACGCTGCCCTTCGTCGCCCAGGGCGGATCCTCCGTGATCACCAACTGGGCGCTGGTGGCGATCCTGCTGAAGGTCAGCGACGTCGCCCGCCGTCCGGCACCCGACGCGGTACCCGTCACACCGGGTCGGCAAACGGAACCGGAAAAGGCCGCTTAGCCGTCGTTGTATCGTGCCGTAATTGTCGACGACCGGAGTGAGCGCACCGTGAACAAGCCGATCCGCAGGGTCTCCGTGTTCTGCCTGCTCCTGGTGCTGGCACTGATGATCCGGGCCAACTGGGTCCAGGGGCTGGACGCGAGCGCGCTGAACGCCAACGCCCACAACAAGCGGACGATCATCGAGGAGTACAGCTACCCGCGCGGCGACATCATCGTCGGCGGCCAGCCGGTCACCAAGAACCTGCTGGTCAACGGCAACTACTACAAGTACCGCCGGGCCTACGTGAACGGCCCGATGTACGCGCCGGTCACCGGCTTCGACTCACAGGCGTACGGCAGCAACCTGCTGGAGAACGTCGAGAACCCGATCCTTTCCGGCACGGACTCGCGCCTCTTCTTCGGCAACACGCTGGACATGCTGACCGGCAAGCAGAAGCAGGGCGGCGACGTGGTCACCACGATCGACCCCAAGGTGCAGCAGGCGGCCTGGAACGGCCTCCAGGGCAAGACGGGCGCCGCGGTCGCCCTCGACCCGACCACCGGCGCGATCCTCGGCCTGGTCAGCGTCCCGTCCTACGACCCGACCAGCATCGCCGGGGTCACCAGCGACTTCTCCAAGAACTGGACGAACCTGAACGCCGACCCGAACCAGCCGATGCTGAACCGGGCGCTGCGCCAGACCTACCCGCCGGGCTCGACCTTCAAGCTGGTCACCGCCGCGGCGGCGCTGGAGACCGGCCAGATCACCGACATCAACGCGGCCACCGACTCGCCGAACCCCTACATGCTGCCGGGCACCAACACCCCGCTGCCCAACGAGGCCGGGGACACGGGCTGCACCAACGCCTCGCTCAACACGGCGCTGGCCCTGTCCTGCAACACCGTCTTCGGCAAGCTGGGCGCGGAGATCGGCCCCTCGCGGATGCTCCAGGAAGCGAACAAGTTCGGCTTCAACAACTCCAACCTGACCATCCCGGTCGGTGTGACCGCGAGCAACTTCGACAGCAACATGAACCTGGCCCAGACCGCACAGTCGTCCATCGGCCAGTACGACACCCGGGCCACGCCGCTGCAGATGGCCGAGATCTCCGCGGCGATCGCCAACAACGGCTCGCTGATGCAGCCGTTCCTGGTCTCCGAGGAGCGCGCCGCCAACAACTCGGTGGTCTCGCAGTGGCAGCCGAAGCAGCTGTCGCAGGCGACGACGCCGGACGTGGCCCAGCAGATCCAGACCATGATGGTCAACGTGGTCCAGAACGGCACCGGAACCACCGCGCAGATCCCGGGCGTCCAGGTCGGCGGCAAGACCGGTACCGCCCAGCACGGCATGAACAACTCGGACAACCCCTACGCCTGGTTCGTCTCCTGGGCCAAGGGAACGAACGGCAAGGAGATCGCCGTCGCGGTCGTCGTCGAGAACAGCGACACGCAGCGCGGCGACATCTCCGGCATGATGCTCGCCGCGCCGATCGCCAAGGCGATGATGCAGGCATACGTCCAGTAGCACACCCCGGGTGGGTATCCTCCGACCGGTTGGGACGAAACGGGTGACCGACAACACGTTTGCCACATTCGTCCAGCGCAGACGTATTCCAGTCTTGTATCAGGTCGCTCGGTGGGCCCGCTTTGACTTCCGGGCCCGGTAGCGTATCCGCCAGCAGCGGTCTGTCCGCCTGCGACCGATACGAAGCCGGGCTGGGCAGACTGGAGAGGGAGAGGGCTCGAACCATGGAAGAACCGCGTCGCCTCGGCGGCCGGTACGAGCTGGGCGGCGTTCTCGGACGCGGCGGCATGGCCGAGGTCTACATCGGCCACGACATCCGGCTCGGACGCGCCGTCGCTGTGAAGACGCTGCGGACCGACATGGCCCGCGACCCGTCGTTCCAGGCCCGTTTCCGCCGCGAGGCGCAGTCTGCTGCCTCGTTGAACCACCCTTCGATCGTGGCGGTCTACGACACGGGCGAGGACTACATCGACGGCATCTCCATCCCGTACATCGTGATGGAGTACGTCGACGGTTCCACGCTGCGCGAGCTGCTCCACAGCGGCCGCCGGCTGCTGCCGGAGCGCGCCATGGAGATGTGCATCGGCATCCTCCAGGCGCTGGAGTACTCGCACCGCAACGGCATCGTCCACCGCGACATCAAGCCCGCGAACGTCATGCTGACGCGCCAGGGCCAGGTCAAGGTGATGGACTTCGGCATCGCCCGCGCCATGGGCGACGCCGGGATGACCATGACCCAGACCGCAGCGGTGATCGGAACCGCCCAGTACCTCTCCCCGGAGCAGGCCAAGGGCGAGCAGGTGGACGCGCGGACGGACCTGTACTCGACCGGGTGTCTGCTCTACGAGCTGCTGGCGCTGCGCCCGCCGTTCATCGGCGACTCGCCGGTCGCGGTGGCGTACCAGCACGTGCGTGAGGAGGCTCAGCCGCCCTCGGTCTTCGACCCGGAGCTCCGGCCCGAGTACGACGCCATCGTGATGAAGGCGCTCGCCAAGGACCGCGACGTCCGCTACCAGTCGGCCGACGAGATGCGTGCGGACATCGAGCGCGCCCTCGACGGCCTGCCGGTGGCGGCTGCCTCGGCGCCCACGATGGCGCTCGGTATGGGCGGCTACGGCCAGGGCGGCGCGGACGGCCGGACCATGGCCATGCCGGCCCAGCCGGGCGGCTCCGGCCAGGCGGGTGCGACCAGCATCCTGCCCGGCGTGGGCGGCGGTTACGACGCGGGTGGCGACGGCTACGAGCCGGGCGCCGGCGGGTACGACGACGACGGGTACAGCAGCCGTTCGGACCGCAGGCGGGCCGGGAACGGCGGCGGCAGGAGCCGCAACACCTCGGTGATCATGCTGGTCGTCGCGGCGGTGCTGGTGCTACTCGGCTCGTTCTTCGTGGCGAAGTCGATGTTCGGCAGCAACGCCAACAACACCACCACCGGCGTGCCCTCGCTGGTCGGCGAGGACTACACGACCGCCCAGGGCCAGATCACCAACCTCGGCAACAACATCAAGCTGGTCAAGGGCCCGGCCATCGCCTGCGACTCGGGCACCGCCCAAACGGGCAAGATCTGCAAGCAGAACCCGGCGGCCGGCCAGAACGTCCAGTCCGGCGGGACCATCACGGTCCAGCTGAGCAGCGGCCCGATCACCGACGGTGTCCCGAACATCGCGAACATGACCGTTCAGCAGGCGACCAGCACGCTGCAGAACGCCGGGTTCCAGGTCGGCCAGCAGTCCACTGCGGCGAGCGCGACGGTTCCGAGCGGCGACGTCGTCTCCTACTCGCCGACCGGAGCTCAGCCGAAGGGCGCCACCATCAACCTGGTGGTCTCCTCCGGTCAGCCCCAGGCGCAGGTCCCGAGCCTGCTCGGGCTCTCCCCGGCCGACGCGCAGACGGCGCTCACCAAGCTGGGCCTGGTCCCGGCCCCGCAGGGCGACGACCCGCAGGCGACGCAGTACGCGCCGGGCACGGTCTCGCGCCAGTCCGTCGCGGCGGGCACCTCGGTGGCTCCGGGCACCCAGGTGCAGTACTGGACCGCGCCGCAGTCGCAGAGCCCCTCGGGGTCGCCGTCGCCAAACCCTACCGACACCGGAAACCCCACGGGGGGACCGGGTAACAACGGAAACGGCAACGGGAACACCGGCAACCCCTTCGGCGGGTGGCCGGGCGGCTGAGGCCGTACGTAGCAGCGCCGAAGGAGCGCCCAGGGACCTCGGGTCCCTGGGCGCTCCTTTTGTGCCCCGCCCGTCCCCGACTTGTCCCGCCTTACTGCCGCCTTGCTGCCGCCTTGTCACCGTCTTTACGGGTCACCAGACTTGGCGCCGTGAGCGGGAACATGAACGTGAGCACGACGACCACTGCGGCGGAGCTGATCCGGACCCACACCCGGCTGTCCGCCAACCCCTTCGTCCCCGAGGTGCGCCTGCACCTCGCCGACCAGGTCTTCGACCTGTGGTCGGAGACCGAGTCCGCCGGCGGGACCAGCAATCCCCCACCGCCCTTCTGGGCCCAGGCCTGGGCCGGCGGTCTGGCGCTGGCCCGCCACGTCCTGGACCACCCCGACACCGTCGCGGGCCGCCGGGTGCTCGACCTCGCCTCCGGCTCCGGCCTCGTCGCCATCGCCGCCCTCCGCGCGGGCGCGGCGAGCGTGGCGGTCAGCGAGATCGACCCCCTGGCCCTTGCGGCCCTGGCCCTCAACGCGGCAGCCAACGACGTGTCCGTCGGCGCGACCCTCGGCGACGTCCTCGACACCGATCCGGCAGCGCTGGGCGAGGTGGACCTCGTCCTCGTGGGCGACGCCTTCTACGAACGCGCCATGGCCACCCGGGTGTTGGCCTTCCTCCAGCGTGCCCGCGCCCTCGGCACGACCGCGCTCGTCGGCGACCCGGGCCGCGCCTATCTCCCCCGCACCGAGTTCGAGGCCCTCGCCGACTACCCGGTCCCGGTCCAACGCGAGCTGGAGGACGCGCAGATCAAGCACACCACGGTGTGGCGGCTCTGCCCCGCCTGAGCCTGGTCGCTCAACCGCCGTTCAGCGCGGCGGGCTTGATGCCTTCGCTCTTCGGCAGGTCCTGGATCATCCGTCCCCAGACCGCCATCCGGTAGGTGGAGGTGAACTCCGGTGTGCAGGTCGTCAGCGTGATGTAGCGGCCGGGCCCGGTGAAGCCGCTCTGCGGCGGGACCGGGGCGATGACGCTGACGTTGTCCGGCGAGGTCTGCGGCAGTTGGCTGGTGACCTCGTAGGTGTACCAGTCGTACGCCGTCTCGACCACGATCTTGTCGCCCGGGACCAGCTTGGGGATGTAGCGGAACGGCTCGCCGTGCGTGTTGCGGTGACCGGCCAGGGCGAAGTTGCCGGTGGCGTCCCACGGGAACGCCGTCTCCTGGGCGCCGGTGTAGTGGCCGACCATGCCGTTGTCGAGGATGGACTCCTTGTCAGTGCCCTCCGCGACCGGCGTCTCCACGTCCAGCTTGGGGATGTAGATGATCGCGAACCTGGTCCCGAACGGGAACGACGACGGATACGCCGGATGCGTGGCCGACCCGGAGGTGCCGCCCCACTGCTGCTGCAGCGTCGAGGCCTGCGCGTGGGCGTAGTCGTCCGCCCGGACGTTGGTCCACCACAGCTGGTAGACCACGAAGAGGATCATCACCGCGCCGAACGTGATCATCATCTCACCGAAGACGCGGACCGCGATGATGCCCGGTCCTTCCTTGCGTCGCTTCGCCGCCCGCCGCCGGGCCGCTCGCCCCCCGGAGCGCGACCCGGTCGGCGCCCCGGTGGCGGCGGCAGTCGTCGTTCCCGGCGGGACGCGCAGCTGCATGGTCGACTCGTCGAGCGCCCAGCTCTCCACGTCCGCCGGGTCGTACGCGGGTACGGCGGGGCCCTCACCGGGCTCGTCGCCGTACTCGTTCTGCGCCCCGAACTCCGGGCGCAGCGCGGTCACGCGACCGCCGCCCGGCCGATCACCGGGGCCAGCCCGGTCGATCGGGCCACCGCCTCCGCGTCGCCGCAGGCGGCCAGCCAGTTGGCGAGCATCCGGTGGCCGCCCTCGGTCAGGACCGACTCCGGGTGGAACTGGACGCCCTCGACCGGGAGTTCACGGTGCTTCAGGCCCATGATGACGCCGCTGTCGGTCCACGCGGTGACGTGCAGCTCCGCCGGGACGGTGTCCCGCTCGACGGCCAGGGAGTGGTAGCGGGTCGCCGTCAGCGGCGAGGCGAGCCCGGCGAAGACGCCGCCGTCCTCGTGGCTGACCGGCGAGGTCTTGCCGTGCAGCAGCTCCGGCGCCCGGTCGACCACCGCGCCGTAGGCGACCGCGATCGACTGCAGACCGAGGCAGACACCGAACACCGGCAGGCCGATCCCGGCGCAGTGATGCACCATCTCGACGCAGACCCCGGCCTCCTCCGGCGTGCCGGGACCGGGGGAGAGCAGCACCCCGTCGTACGCCTCGCGGGTCACCGAGGCGACGTCGACCTCGTCGTTGCGCAGCACCTCGCACTCCGCGCCGAGCTGGTACAGGTACTGGACCAGGTTGAAGACGAAGCTGTCGTAGTTGTCGACGACCAGGATCCGGGCGGGACGGTCGAGCGGGGAGATCCGGGCGGCGGTCATCAGGCTGCGACTCCGTACGTCTGGTGCTGGTTCAGGGCCGGGCCCACGACCGGGATGCGGGGCGCGCCGTTGAGTGTGGACGCGGACGGGCCGGGGGAGGGCGGGGCGGTACTGCTCGTGCCCGTCCCGGATCCGGTGCCGTTGACCGTCACGTCACCGAAGGGGAGCAGCGGCTCCAGCTTCGGGAAGGCGAACTGGAACAGCACGAAGACGACCGCGAGGAAGATCAGCAGGCACTGCAGTGCGCGCAGGGGTGTGCCGCCGGGCAGCTTGCGCCACAGAAAGCCGTACATCGACCGACCTCACTCCCGTCCGCTCTGCCTGTCCGTCACTGTTCGCTCTGTCCGCACCAGATTATCCGGCGGCCTTCCCGCTCCCGGCCGGATCGCTCCAAGCTTCGGACGATTCACAGCCGAGGTGGTAGAGCGGCCCCGCTCATACGCAGTGCACTCTGACACTTGTGCGAGCGATCCGTTCACGCGTTGACCCCGTTCACGCAGAGACCCCCGTTCACGCGTTCACCCCGGGCGGCGGGCCCTGCGAGACCGGCGTGGTGGAGACCAGGTGCCCCCACTCGATCAGCCGGTGGCTGTGTCCCCACGCGGGGTCGCAGGTGGTGAGCGTCAGGTAGGAGCCCGGCGTGGTGTATCCGGACTCCGGCGGGACCGGGTCCAGCACGTGGATGTCGGTCGGCAGGGTCCGGAACGGCTCCCGGTCCAGGACGTAGACGTACCAGTAGTGGCCGTCGTCGATGAAGATCTTGTCCCCCGGCCGCAGCAGCGGGAAGTCGTTGAACGGGTTGCCCCACGTCCGCCGGTGCCCGGCGAGCGCGAAGTTGCCCGGTTGGCCCGGCTCCGCGGTGCCGGTGTAGTGGCCGATGCCCTTCTGCAGGTCGGTCTCGGCGACGCCCTCGATGATCGGCTTCTTCCAGTCCGGGCCCAACCGCGGGATGTAGAGCACCGCGAAGGCCTGGCCCGGCGGATAGGCCAGCAGTGACGGCGAGGGCGCGGGGCTCGGCGTCGTCCCGGACGTCGCCACCGTCGGCTGGTCCGTCGGCCCGACCGCCCCCTGCCCCGACGACGCGGCCTGCGCCGAGCTCCACTGCTGCTGCAGCCGGCTGAGCTCACCGGCCATGGCGTTGTTCGCGGAGATGTCGGTCCAGAACAGCAGATAGCAGGTGAGCAGCACGATCAGCGCGCCCACGGTGATGCACAGCTCGACCAGCGTCCGGCCGATGACGCGTCCCACGTCCAGGCCCTCCCCTACGGCACCCCTTCGGCCGCAGCGGGCACGGGGCCCTGTCGGACGGACCTACTTCCCCGCCGTGGCGTTTTGGAGGTCCACTGTGCCCGAGTAGGCGGGAAGAGTCATCGCCTTCGACTGATCGACTTTCCAGCCCAGCCCGTACGCGGCCACGTACTGCAGGTACGTCTGGATGTAGGTGTCGCCGTTTAGCGCGGTGAGCAGCGCCTGCGGCGATCCCACCGCCTTGATCACGTACGGCGGGGAGTAGACCCGGCCCTGCAGGATCAGCTGGTTGCCGACGCAGCGCACCGCGCTGGTGGAGATCAGCCGCTGGTCCTGGACCTGGATCCCGGTCGCGCCGCCGCGCCACAGCGCGTTGACCACGGCCTGCAGGTCCTGCTGGTGGATGACGAGGTCGTCGGGCTGCGGCTGCGGGACCCCCGGGATGCGCGCGGTGGCGTCCGGCGGGGCGTCGTTGAGCGTGACGGTGAGGCCTGCGCCGGTGAGCGGGTCGAGGCCCGCTTCCCTCTCCAACGCGGCCAGCTTCGCGGCGTCGGCGGGGTTCTGGGCGTGCTGCTGGGCGAGCTGGTCGATCTGGGCGCGCAGCGCCGTGAGCGAGACGTCCGCCTGCGCGTTCTGCTGGCTGCGCTGCTCTATCAGGTCGGACAGACGCAGGAGGGTGTTGTCGTTGCGGAGGTCGGTGCCGTGCGAGGCGAGGGCCCCGGCGTAGCAGAGGAAGCCGGCAAGGCCGAAGACCAGACAGCTCAGGGCACGCCCGACATATCGCTTCCGCCGGGGCTTCGGGGCGGCTACCGCCTCGGTTCCCTCTTCGGAAGGATTTTGCGGTGGTGGCGGAACTTCTCGGGAATCAGACACGTACCCTTATCTCCTTCTGACTCCTGGAGCCACTACGCTAACGGACGCTGGCGTAGTGTGCGGTGCCCGGTCCAGCCCGATCCGGCCGGGTACCTGCTCGAAGCTGCCGCACCTGCTGTTGGCCCACAGTCTCCGGGAGCCCTTCTCGTGCCGAAGTCACGCATCCGCAAGAAGTCGGACTACACCCCGCCGACCCAGACCGCGACAGCGGTGAAGCTGAAGTCCGGTCGCGGCTTCATCGCACCGCTGATGCTGGCGTTGTTCCTGGTCGGGCTGGTGTGGATCGTCCTCTACTACGTGACCAGTGCCGCGTATCCGATCAGTGCGCTGGGCAACTGGAACATCGTCGTCGGCTTCGGCTTCATCGCCGGCGGCTTCGCCGTCTCGACCCAGTGGAAGTAGCACCGGAGCAGTAGTCTCCGCGGCATTATCCACAAGGCTGTCCACACTGGGGAAAAACCCTGACTATCTGTGGATAACTTGATCCGGCACACCGCTCCCCCACTCGGCGGTTGCGGGACGGTCCGCAGGTGGACACGCGTAGCGAAGGTCACACGAAAGAGGCCCGCACACCTGTGCGGGCCTCTTCGCTTTGCCTGTGGAAAACCCGGTGCAACGGGGCCGCTCCGGTCGGTGACCTGCCTCGGCCGACGCCCCGCTTTAGCTGGTGCCCTGCGTCAGCTGGTGATCTGTGCGACCGCGTACAGGCTGACGCCGACCACCAGCAGTGCCGCGGCCACCACCACGGCGGCCTGCACCGCGTTCCGGCGCGCCGCCGGGGCGTAGGCGTAGCCCGCGGCGATGAGCCCGCCGACGGCCAGGCCGCCGATGTGCGCCTGCCAGGCGATGCCGCTCAACGTGAACGTCGCGACCAGGTTGACCAGCAGCACAGCCATGATCGGCCCGAGCTGGTAGCCCCGGTGCCGGTGGATCACGATCACCGCCCCGAACAGGCCGAAGATCGCCCCGGACGCCCCCAGCACCGGCTCGGCCGGCACCAGCAGCATCACCAGCGCCGAGCCGCCGATCCCTGCCAGCAGGTAGAGCGTGAGGTACCGCAGCCGCCCCAGCGCCTGCTCCACATACGGCCCGAGCACCCACAGCGACCACATGTTCAGGGCGATGTGGAGGATCTGCTGGTGCAGGAAGATCGAGGTGATCATCCGGTACCACTCGCCGCTGCTGGCCACGGCGTCGCCCTGCATGATCCACCGGTAGACGAAGTCGTTGCCGCCGGTGAAGGCGAGCAGCCAGACCACCACGTTGACCGCGATGAGCAGCTTGGTGACCAGCGCGCCGTCCCGGGCGACCCGGCCGCCGTACTGGGTGCGCGGCGCGGTGGTCCGCACCGAGGCGCGGGACTGCTGCGCGCAGTCGAGGCAGTGGAAGCCGACCGCCGCGTCCACCCGGCACTCGGGGCAGACCGGCTTCTCGCAGCGCGTGCAGTGCACACCGGTCTCGCGCCCGGGATGCCGATAGCAGTCCGGCAGCATGACCGTCGACTCTCCTCCGGGATAAGCGCTCACGACTCTGGTCCTCGCTGGGAATGGGCCACTCACGGGGCCGTTTGCTGGGGCAACGAACGCGACATGGCCCAGTCTCCCTCACCGGGGGACTGGGCCATGAGAGCCGATCCTGTGAATCCCGTTAATCCGGAAGCCGGACCCGGGCGGACGTCGGCAGGGCCGGCGTCACCGGAGGGCGGGCTTCAGCGGCGGGTGATCTCCACCGACTCGATGACGACGTCCTCGGCCGGGCGGTCGTTGCGGCCGGTCGGCAGGGCCGCGACGGCGTCCACGACCTTCTTGGAGGCCTCGTCCGCGACCTCGCCGAAGATGGTGTGCTTGCGGTTCAGCCAGGTGGTCGGGGCCACCGTGACGAAGAACTGGGAGCCGTTGGTGCCCGGACCGGCGTTGGCCATGGCCAGCAGGTAGGCACGGTCGAAGCTCAGCTCGGGGTGGATCTCGTCACCGAACTCGTAGCCGGGGCCGCCCACGCCGATGCCCAGCGGGTCACCGCCCTGGATCATGAACCCGGAGATCACCCGGTGGAAGATCGTCCCGTCGTAGAGCTTGTCCGTGGTCTTGGCGCCGGTGCCCGGGTGGGTCCACTCACGGCTGCCCTCGGCCAGCTCGACGAAGTTCGCCACCGTCTTCGGGGCGTGGAACGGGAAGAGCTTGACCACGATGTCCCCGTGGTTGGTGTGGAGGGTGGCGAACAGTTCCTCGGCCACGATGCGCCTTCCGTGCTTCTGACTTCTGACGGAAGGAATCCTCGCACGGGCTGTACATCGCATCCCAAAGGAGCAGGATGCCAAGGAGAGGCCCAGAACGGATTTCACGGCTTTTCTGCCCGTTCAGCGCGCCTGGGCACGATTCAGGCGGCATGCTCTTTGATTGGGTGGATACGCGGATAGATGAGACAAACCTGATGAACGCGATGAACCTGATGAACGCGATCAACGCGATCAACGCGATCAACGCGAGGAACAGGACGCCCCAGGAGGAGGTTCCCGGTGAGCCGGATCGACGCAGCTCGCGAGGCAGCCAGTCGCACCCGTGAGCAGCTCACGCCATACGCCGTGAGCGCCAAGGACACCGCAGCGCAGTACGCCGACGAGGCCCGGCAGAAGCTGGCTCCGGTCGTCGGCTCAGCGGTCGAGCACGCCCGCCTGGCGGCCCAGGGCACCGTGCAGGGACAGGTGGTCCCCCTGTGGGCGCAGGCACGGGCCAACGTTCCCCCGTCCGTCGTGGACGCCGGCGGCGCCGTCGGCAAGGCCGCAGGGCGGGCTCGTGCCGCCGCACGACAGGCCCGGGCCGTCGCCCTGGACCAGGTCCTGCCGGCCGCCCAGACGGCCGTCCACGAGGTCCACGACCGCTCGGCGGCGGTGCTGCCGGTGGTCCGGGGCGAGGTGTCTCTCGCGGAGATCGAGGCGCTGACCGCCGCCCACGCCCGCGCGACCGCGCGCCGGGGACGCTGGCTCCGCCGCGGAATCACCCTCCTGGCCCTGGGCGCCATGGCCGGTGGCGGCCTGGCGGCCTGGAAGTGGTACCAGAAGCAGAGCAACCCGGACTGGCTGGTGGAACCGCCCACCACCCCGATCCCGCTCCGGGAGACCGGCCCGCAGCCCGGCGGCTCCAGCGCCAGCGCGGCGGTCAACGGCTCCGCAGCCCTGGACCCGGAGGTCGCCGCCAAGGAGGCCGAGCAGGGCAAGCAGAGCGAGCAGGGCGACGAGGCGGGCGCGGCGAAGGGCAGCGCCAAGAAGCCGCGCCCGGAGTCCTGAGACCGCGCCCACCAAGATCGCCAAATGTCACGCGCGTGACAGTTCGCGATCTTGGCGTCGGGAACGCGCACACGACGCACCGACGACCCAACGACAATGGCTCCCGCCCGTGTCGCCACGGGCGGGAGCCATTTCGTCGTCTGTGGAGCCTAGGGGAGTCGAACCCCTGACATCCGCCATGCAAAGACGGCGCTCTACCAACTGAGCTAAGGCCCCGCGAACTGCCGCGCACAAGCGTACCCGCTCGGCACGGCAGCACGGACCACCACGATCACTCTCCAACGGGCCGACCGCACGGGCCGACCGGGCTGGATGCTCCGCTCAGCGGGAGCCGGCCGGGATCGGGTCGGTGGCCTCGGTCCACAGGTCCTGCTCGGCGCGGTCCGCCTGCACCTGGCGGTAGACGAAGTACCCGCCCAGAGCGGCCAGAACAACCAGCAGAAGCTTCTTCACCGCGAGACCTCGACTTCCTCGATGACGTCCTTGCCGCGATGCTACACCCCGCCGTACAACGCCAGGCACGACTATGGCCACGTCGGCCGACTGCGGGTCATCTCCCTGCTGCGGCACGGCCGTAGCGGAACACCCGAACAAGCCGAACCACGTCCTGACGAGCGAGCCCGGTGGGCCGCGATCACCGATGCAGCCGCAGGACCTCTCCGGGCCTGATCCGATCGGGGTTGCCGCCGACCGTGTGCCGGTTGAGGTCGAAGAGCGCGGGCCAGCCGCCGACGACGTGGGTCGTCGCCGCGATGCCGGCCAGCGTCTCGCCGGGCCTTACCGTCCAGGCTGCACCCGTCCACGCTCCGCCGTGATCGGCGCCCTGGACTCCGTGCGCGGTGTGATGCGGTCGACCCGCGTGCGCGCCGAGGGTGCCGCAGACGGGCCACGGCTCCAGGCCGCGCCGTCCCGCGAGGTGGTTGGCGATGTTGATCTGCTGGTTCCTGTCGGCAAGGTCAGCACGGGGCGCGTACGCGAGGCCGCCGTTGGCCCGCCAGGTCGCCTGGTTGAACTGCAGTCCGCCGTAATAGCCGTTGCCGCTGTCGGTCGCCCAGTCGCCGCCGCTCTCACATCGCGCGATCCTGTCCCAGTCCACTCCGCTCCTGCTCTCGTGCGCGGCAACCGCCCGCACGGATTCGGCGTGAGCCGACGGCACGAACGCGGTGAGCATGGCGAGCGAGCACAGGATGAGCACGAGCAGTTTCAGGGCCTTGAGCGGCAGAGAAGCAGACGGCAGCACAGGCACTCCAGACCTTCGACAACAGGGACTCGGGCACCGAAGCGCCGCTATCCCAGCGACGCACTCCACCCGCGGAACCGGTGGACGACACGACCACGAGTCACCCGTCCAGCCGCGGCACACCACCCGCTCGCCCCGGTACCGCGTACACGAAGCGTTCCCGAAGGCACCGTCAGAAGGAGGGCCACAGGAGGCTTGTCGGCGCAGGAGGCGCAGGGGCGCGCTCGCCCGGAGGGCACCCGATCCGGGGCCGACGGCCCTACTGGGGCAAGAAACGGGCGCACGGCCCAAATGCAATGCCCCGGATGGAGATCCATCCGGGGCATTTACGCTGGTGGGCCTAACAGGACTTGAACCTGTGGCCTCTTCCTTATCAGGGAAGCGCTCTAACCGTCTGAGCTATAGGCCCGCGCTGCGTTGCGTTAGAAGATTAGCGCACGTGCAGCGGTCTGCCCAAATCAGCTCCGGAGAGCACAACCCCGAGGTCACCGGGCGGGCCCGGTCAGTCCTCCTCGGCGAGGGTCAGCTCCACGCCGCCGGTCATGCCCGCCGCCGTGTTGTAGATGAACGAACCCAGCGTGCACAGGGCCGTCAGCAGCACCACGTCGATCACCGCGACCAGCAGCGTGAACACGAAGACGTTGCCGAACGAGAGGTACGACTGCAGGTTGAAGCCGCTGCTGGCGTCGGCTCCGGTGGTGGCCTGCTGGAGCGTGCCTCCGACCGAGCTGAAGACGCCGGCCGCGTCGAGGACCATCCACAGCAGCGAGACGCCGACGATGGTCACCACGCCGAGCGCCACCGACAGCAGGAAGCTGACCTTCATGACCGTCCACGGGTCCGTGCGGACCACCCGGAGGCGGGCACGGCGGGTACGGCCGGACGGCGGAGCGGCCGGAGCCGGACGGCGCGCGGCGTCGCCGTCGGTACCACCGCCGCCGCCGGGGCGCGGCGCCTTGCCCGGGCGGCCCGGCACCGGGGTGCCGCGCGGCGGGGTGGGCTGCCCCTTGGAGTACGTCGTCGGCGTCGAGTAGCCGCCGGCCGCCGTGGCGTCGCCGGCACCGCCCGAGGCCTCCGCGGCGGCACGCTGTTGCGCCTGCTCGCCGTTGGCGCCGCCCTGACGGCGGCGGGGGGCCTGGGCCGAGCCGTCCGGTCCGACCGGGGGCATCACCGACGTCGAGCCCGCGTCACGGCCGGACGTGCCGCCGCCCGTACCGGCGGCGTCCTGCGCGCGCCCTGCGGCACCGGCCGCTCCCGTGGGTCCACTCACCCTGGTCCTCCCGCAATTCGTGCAAGTTGTTCACATCGCAAGCACTGATCTGGGCAGCATCCTGGCACGGGCCCCGGCGGATCGCACCGGAGCCCGTGCCAGAAAGCAAGATCACTCCGCCCCGGGAGCCGCCTCGTCGCCGGTCGTGCCGTCGGTGTCGGCCGATTCGACCGATTCCTCCGACGCGGCCGTCAGCACGGCGTCCGCGGACTCGTCGACCTCGGCGTCGTCCACCTCGTCCACACCCTCCGCATTGCGGGCGATGCCGACGACGGCGTCCTTCTTCCCCAGGTTGATGAGTTGGACGCCCATCGTGTCACGCCCGGTTTCACGGACCTCGGAGACCCGCGTACGGATCACTCCTCCGCCGAGGGTGATCGCCAGGATCTCGTCCGACTCCTCGACGACCAGCGCGCCCACCAGCGAGCCGCGGTCCTCGACGATCTTCGCCGCCTTGATGCCCAGGCCACCACGCCCCTGGACGCGGTACTCGTCCACCTTGGTGCGCTTGGCGTAGCCACCGTCGGTGGCCGTGAAGACGAACGTACCCGGCCGGATGACGGACATCGACAGAAGTTCGTCGTCCTCGCGGAAACTCATCCCCTTCACACCCGAGGTGGCGCGGCCCATCGGGCGCAGCGACTCGTCGGTGGCGGTGAAGCGGATGGCCTGCGCCTTCTTCGAGATCAGCAGCAGGTCGTCGTCGGCCGAGACCAGCTCCGCGCCGATCAGCTCGTCGTCCGTGCCCTCCTCGTCCTGGCGCAGGTTGATCGCGATCAGCCCGCCCGAACGCGGCGAGTCGTAGTCCTTCAGCGAGGTCTTCTTGACCAGGCCCGAGCGGGTCGCCAGCACCAGGTACGGCGCGGCCTCGTAGGTGCGCACCGCCATGACCTGGGCGATCTGCTCGTCCGGCTGGAACGCCAGCAGGTTGGCCACGTGCTGGCCGCGGGCGTCACGCCCGGCGTCCGGCAGTTCGTAGCCCTTGGCCCGGTAGACCCGGCCCTTGTTGGTGAAGAAGAGGATCCAGTTGTGCGTGGTCGTCACGAAGAAGTGGTCGACGATGTCGTCCTGCTTCAGCTGCGCACCGCGCACGCCCTTGCCGCCGCGCTTCTGCGAGCGGTAGAGGTCGGAACGGGTCCGCTTGACGTAGCCGCCACGGGTGATGGTGACGACGATGTCCTCTTCGGCGATCAGGTCCTCGACGGACATGTCGCCGTCGTAGGCGATCAGCGTCGAGCGCCGGTCGTCGCCGAACTTGTCGACGATCGCGGTCAGCTCCTCGGAGATGATCTCGCGCTGCCGCTCCGGCGAGTCCAGGATCGCGTTGTACTCGCGGATCTTGGCCATCAGCTCGTCGTACTCGGCCGTGATCTTCTGGCGCTCCAGAGCGGCCAGACGGCGCAGCTGCATCTCCAGGATCGCGTTGGCCTGGATCTCGTCGATGGTCAGCAGTGCCATCAGCGCGGTGCGGGCGACGTCGACCGTGTCGCTGCGCCGGATGGTCGCGATGACCTCGTCGATCGCGTCCAGCGCCTTGAGCAGGCCGCGCAGGATGTGGGCGCGCTCCTCGGCCTTGCGCAGCCGGAAGCGGGTCCGACGCACGATCACGTCGATCTGGTGGTTGACCCAGTGACGGATGAAGGCGTCCAGCGAGAGCGTGCGCGGCACGCCGTCGACCAGGGCCAGCATGTTGGCGCCGAAGTTGGTCTGCAGGTCGGTGTGCTTGTACAGGTTGTTCAGCACGACCTTGGCGACCGCGTCGCGCTTGAGCACGACCACCAGGCGGGTGCCGGTACGGGACGAGGACTCGTCGCGGACGTCGGCGATGCCGCCGATCCGGGCGTCCTTGACCAGGTCGGCGATCTTCAGCGCCAGGTTGTCCGGGTTGACCTGGAACGGCAGCTCGCTGACGACCAGGCACTGACGGCCGTGGATCTCCTCGACCTCGACGACCGCGCGCATGGCGATCGAGCCGCGACCGGTCCGGTAGGCGTCCTCGATGCCGCGGCGGCCCACGATCAGCGCCCCGGTCGGGAAGTCGGGGCCCTTGATCCGCTCGATCAGGGCCTCAAGCAGCTCCTCGTTGGAGGCCTCCGGGTTGCGCAGGTACCACAGGGCACCCGAGGCGACCTCGCGCAGGTTGTGCGGCGGGATGTTGGTGGCCATGCCGACCGCGATGCCCGTGGCGCCGTTGACCAGCAGGTTGGGGAAGCGCGCCGGCAGGACCTGCGGCTCCTGGGAGCGGCCGTCGTAGTTCGGCGAGAAGTCGACGGTCTCCTCGTCGATGTCCCGCATCATCTCCATGGCCAGCGGCATCATCCGGCACTCGGTGTACCGCATGGCGGCGGCCGGGTCGTTGCCCGGGGAGCCGAAGTTGCCGTTGCCGTCCACCAGCGGCATCCGCATCGACCACGGCTGGGCGAGACGCACCAGGGTGTCGTAGATCGAGGTGTCGCCGTGCGGGTGGTAGTTGCCCATCACGTCGCCGACGACGCGGGCGCACTTGTAGTAGCCCTTCTCGGGGCGGTAGCCCCCGTCGTACATGGCGTACAGGACGCGGCGGTGGACGGGCTTGAGGCCGTCGCGGACCTCGGGCAGGGCGCGCGAGACGATGACGCTCATCGCGTAGTCGAGGTACGAGCGCTGCATCTCCGTCTCGAGCTCGACCTGCTCGACCCGGGTACCGCTGCCGTTCTCCTCGGCCGGGAGGTCCTCCGGCTGCGCGCCCTCAGGGCTGTTGTCGTCGACCACGGGTGGTCAGTTTCCTTTCGCTGCTGGCTGTCTGCCGGGCTGCTGCTTCGCTGCTGCCGGAGGACTTACACGTCGAGGAAGCGGACGTCCTTGGCGTTGCGCTGGATGAAGGACCGGCGCGCCTCGACGTCCTCGCCCATGAGGATCGAGAAGAGGTCGTCGGCGCGGGCCGCGTCCTCCAGGGTGACCTGGGAGAGCAGACGCAGATCGAGGTCCATGGTGGTGACCCGCAGCTCCTCGGCGTTCATCTCGCCGAGGCCCTTGAAGCGCTGGATCGCGTCGTCCTTGGGGAGCTTGCGCCCGCCCTGACGCCCCGCCTCGAGGGAGGCGTCGCGCTCACGGTCGGAGTAGACGTACTCGATGTCGTCCCGACCCCACTTGATCTTGTACAGCGGCGGACGGGCCAGGTAGACGTGGCCGCCCTCGATCAGCGGGCGCATGAAGCGGAACAGCAGGGTCAGCAGCAGCGTGGAGATGTGCTGGCCGTCGACGTCGGCGTCCGCCATCAGGATGATCTTGTGATAGCGGAGCTTGGCCAGGTCGAAGTCGTCGTGGACGCCGGTGCCGAAGGCCGAGATCAGCGCCTGGACCTCGGTGTTCTGCAACACCTTGTCGATGCGCGCCTTCTCGACGTTGAGGATCTTGCCTCGGATCGGCAGGATCGCCTGCACCCGCGGGTCACGGCCCTGCTTGGCCGAGCCGCCGGCGGAGTCACCCTCGACGATGAAGATCTCGCACTCGGTCGGGTCCTTGGACTGGCAGTCCGACAGCTTGCCCGGCAGCGAGGCCGACTCCAGCAGGCCCTTGCGGCGCGTCAGGTCACGGACCTTGCGGGCGGCGACACGGGCGGTGGCCGCCGTGATCGCCTTGCGGATGATGTCCGCGCCCTCGTTCGGGTTCCGGTCCAGCCAGTCGTTGAAGTACTCGTGGACGACCTTCTGCACGAAGGTCTTGGCCTCGGTGTTGCCCAGCTTGGTCTTGGTCTGGCCCTCGAACTGCGGCTCGCCGAGCTTGACCGAGATGATCGCGGTGAGACCCTCGCGGATGTCCTCACCGGTGAGGTTGTCGTCCTTCTCGCGCAGCAGCTTCTTGTCGCGCGCGTACCGGTTGACCAGACCCGTGAGCGCGGCCCGGAAGCCCTCCTCGTGGGTACCGCCCTCGTGGGTGTGGATGGTGTTCGCGAAGGAGTAGACGCCCTCGTTGTACGAGGTGTTCCACTGCATCGCGATCTCCACGGAGATCTTCTTCTCCTTGTCCTCCGCCTCGAAGTCGATGACGGTGGGGTGGACCACCTCGCCCTTGCGGGAGTTGAGGTAGGTCACGAAGTCGGAGATGCCGCCCTCGTAGTGGTACCGCACCGAGTTGGGCTTGCCCTCGTCGTCGGTGTGGTCCGGGCGCTCGTCGGTGAGGGAGATCGCCAGGCCCTTGTTGAGGAAGGCCATCTCCTGGAACCGGCGGGAGAGGGTGTCGAAGGAGTAGTCGGTGGTCTCGAAGATCTCCGGGTCGGCCCAGAAGGTGACCGTGGTCCCCGTCTCCGGGGTCTCCTCGTGACGGGCCAGCTCGGCCACCGGCACGCCGCTCTTGTACTCCTGCGTCCAGCGGTAGCCGTCGGTCCGCACCTCGACCGCGAGGCGGTTCGACAGCGCGTTGACGACGGAGACGCCGACGCCGTGCAGACCGCCGGAGACGGCGTAGCCGCCGCCGCCGAACTTGCCGCCCGCGTGCAGGACGGTGAGGACCACCTCGACGGCGGGCTTGCCGGTGGTCTTCTCCACACCGACGGGGATGCCACGGCCGTTGTCGATGACGCGGACCGCGCCGTCCGGAAGGATCGTCACCTCGATGCTGTCGGCGTGGCCGGCCATGGCCTCGTCGACGGAGTTGTCCACGATCTCCTGCACCAAGTGGTGCAGGCCACGCTCGCCGGTCGAACCGATGTACATGCCGGGGCGCTTGCGTACGGCTTCGAGCCCCTCCAGCACCTGGATGGCGCTGGCGTCGTACGACTTCTCGAGCTCGTCGTTCTCGTCAGGTGACTGGTTGGGGTTGCCGGACTCGGCCACGAAACGCCCTCTCTGGCACAGCGCGGGCCGCTCCCTCGCCCTGCGGGCAGGCTGGAGGCGGCCACGGCGTTCGACTCAGTACCGCTTCATACCGCAAGCGGCAGTGTTTGGGTTTCAGTCTACCCGTACGACTGACAGAGATGGGGCTTTGCCGCCCTCTGAACGGCCCGTGCCGGACGTCAACCACCGTCCGACATGTCCCCACACCGGACCAGGGGGCCTACGGCGCTCTGACGGCCGTTTCTCGGATCCATCGCCTACGGCGGGTCACCACCCCTGCCGTGAGCGTCAGCCAGGGGTTCTACCTGGGGTTCAGCCAGGGGTTCAGCCCCAGGTGTCCCCGGGCCCCTTGCTGCCCGGCGCGCGCAGGCGCCCGCGGTAGCGGGACGGGCCCGCGGCGGGGCCGTTGACCTTGATGAAGCGGACCGTTCCGTCGCCCAGGGAGACGTTCAAGGTACGCATCAACTGCGGTGCCATCAGTCGGAGTTGGGTGGCCCAAGCGGTCGAGCTGCAGCGCACGGAGAGGACCCGTCCGTCCTCGTCGAAGTGCTCCGGCTCGCAGTGCGCGGCGATGTCCTTCCCCACGATCTCCGGCCACCGCCCCATCACTCCACCGACGGCCGCAGGCGCCTCCCACCCGCGCTCCGCGAGGAGGCGAGTGATCGCCTTGCCGAGTGGCTGCGGATCCCGGCCGTCCGCGCGAGCGCCCGACCGCAGGCCGGTCCGGCGGGCCTGCCGCTTCTGCGAGGCGGCTTCGCCGCGAGCACGCGCCTGGTCCTTCGCGGCACGGAGCGCGACCCGGGCGAGGTCGACGCCGCTGAGCTCAGGGGTCTCCTCCGACACGTCGCGCCTCGCTTTCCCCAGGATGTGGACAAGCGTCCAGAGTACGCGGGAAGCAAACCGGGGACGGACACCGTGCAACACCTCAAGGGCGCGAGGCTCTGCTGATGCGCCGTTCCGCCGCGCGGGCGCGAAAAGGCGCTCCTTTCGGCTCCCGCGCCCCTGGGCAGTGCGCCTGCTCCACGTGCCCACACGCAGGTCAGAGTCGGGTGACTTCGCCGTCCATGACCGCGTAGCGCGTTCCTTTGAGCGCCTCCGGGACGTCTTCGGGGACCGCCGCCGTCACAAGCACCTGCTCGCCGATCGCCACCCGCTCCGCGAGCCTCTCGCGCCGCCGCGCGTCCAGCTCGGCGAAGACGTCGTCCAGGACCAGGACCGGTTCGCCGCCGTCCGCGCGGAGCAGGTCATAGGAGGCCAGGCGCAGCGCCAGCGCGTACGACCAGCACTCGCCATGCGACGCGTACCCCTTGGCCGGCAGCTCGCCGAGCCGCAGGCCCAGCTCGTCGCGGTGCGGGCCCACCAGGGTCAGGCCGCGCTCGATCTCCTGCTTGCGGGCCGCGCCCAACGCGGCCAGCAGCGCCGCGTACAGCGCCTCGCGGCCGCCGCCCAGCGGGACGCCCTCGCCCATCGACGAGCGGTACTCCAACACCGTCCCGCCGCCGCCCGGCGCCAGCTCCTCGTACGCCCGGGCCACCAGCGGCTGCAGCGCGGCGACCAGATCCAGCCGCTGCGCCAGCAACTCCGCACCCGCACGGGCCAGATGGTCGTCCCACACGTCCAGCGTCGACAACTCCACCCGGCCCGACGAACGCCGGGCCGTCGCCGCCGACTTCAGCAGCGCGTTGCGCTGCTTGAGCACCCGCTCATAGTCCTGCCGGACACCCGCCAGCCGCGGCGCACGCAGCGTCAGCAGCTCGTCCAGGAAGCGGCGGCGCTCACCCGGGTCGCCCTTCACCAGGGCCAGGTCCTCGGGCGCGAACAGGACCGTCCGCAGCAACCCCAGCACGTCGCGCGGGCGGACGTTGTCGCTGCGGTTGATCCGCGCCCGGTTCGCCCGGCCGGGGTTGAGCTCCAGCTCGATCAGCGTCTGGCGCTCGTCCCTGACCACCATTCCGCGCACGATCGCCCGCTGCGCGCCCTGCCGGACCAGCGGGGCGTCGCCCGAGACCCGGTGGCTGCCGAGCGTGGCCAGATAGCCGACCGCCTCGACCAGGTTGGTCTTCCCCTGGCCGTTGGGCCCGGTGAACGCCGTTACGCCCGGGTCGAGCGGAACCTCGACCCGGGCGTAACTGCGGAAGTCTGCCAGCGACAGATGCGCGACGTGCACAGCTTCCTTCGCAGGTTGTGGATGAACTACCGGCTCGCTACTTGCTCTCGACCGCGTGGCCGCCGAACTCGTTGCGCAGCGCGGCGATCATCTTCATCTGCGGCGAGTCGTCCTGACGGGAGGCGAAGCGGGCGAAGAGCGAGGCCGTGATCGCCGGCAGCGGCACGGCGTGGTCGATGGCGGCCTCGACCGTCCAGCGGCCCTCACCGGAGTCGGCGGCGTAGCCCTTGAGCTTGTCGAGGTGCTCGTCCTTGTCGAGGGCGTCCACGGCCAGGTCCAGCAGCCAGGAGCGGATGACCGTGCCCTCCTTCCAGGAGCGGAAGATCTCGCGGACGTCGGTGACGCTGTCCACGGCCTCCAGCAGCTCCCAGCCCTCGGCGTAGGCCTGCATGATCGCGTACTCGATGCCGTTGTGGACCATCTTGGCGAAGTGGCCCGCACCGACCTTGCCGGCGTGCACGGAGCCGTACTCGCCCTCCGGCTTCAGGGCGTCGAAGATCGGCTGCACCTTGGCGATGTCGGCGTCGGAGCCGCCGTACATCAGGGCGTAGCCGTTCTGCAGGCCCCAGACACCGCCGGAGACACCGCAGTCGACGAAGCCGATGCCCTTCTCGGCCAGGTCCGCGGCGTGCTTCTCGTCGTCGGTCCAGCGGGAGTTGCCGCCGTCGACGACGACGTCGCCCGGCTCCAGCAGCTCGGCCAGCTCGTCGACGGTGGACTGGGTCGGCCCACCGGCCGGGACCATGACCCACACCACGCGCGGCGCGGCGAGGGAGCCGACCAGCTCCTTCAGGCTCGCCACGTCGGACAGGCCGGGGTCGCGGTCGTAACCGATGACGGTGTGGCCCGCGCGGCGGATGCGCTCACGCATGTTGCCGCCCATCTTGCCGAGACCGATGAGTCCGAGCTGCATGATCAGTCCTTTGCTGTGTACTGACTGTCCGCGGCCCCGTTGCCGCCCGAAGTTGAGCCTATCCCCGTTCTCCGGTTGCACTACCTGGGGGCGCGGGGAACTGCGCGACAAGCCACCCTGCGTGGTCTGTCCCCGAACGAACAGGGCCATCGGCACGCAGTGGCTGGTCCCGCAGTTCCCCGCGCCCCTGAGGTCAGGGCAACCGGGCGTCAGCCGGAGAGCCGCACCGGCATGATCAGGTACTTGTACGCCTCGTCGGCCTCGCTCTCCTGCGAGGCCTTGCCGCTGAGCAGCGCCGGCTTCGTCGCCGTGGTGAAGCTGAGCTGGGCGATCGGGGAGTCGATGGCCGACAGGCCGTCCAGCAGGTAGGCCGGGTTGAAGGCGATCGAGATGTCGTCGCCCTCCAGGTCCGCGTCCAGCCGCTCCGTGGCCTGCGCGTCGTCGCCGGAGCCGGCCTCCAGGGTCAGCACGCCCTGCTCGAAGTTGAGCCGCACCGGGGTGTTCCGCTCGGCGACCAGGGAGACGCGCTTGACGGCGTCCACAAAAGCCTGGGTGCCCACCGTGCCGACCGCGGAGAACTCCGTCGGGAAGAGCGAGCGGAACTTCGGGAACTCGCCCTCCAGCAGCCGCGTGGTGGTCCGGCGGCCGGCGCCCTCGAAGCCGATCAGGCCCTCGCCCTTGCCGCTGCCGGCCAGTGCGATGGAGACGCTGTCGCCCGCACTGAGCGACTTCGCGGTGTCCAGCAGGGTCTTGGCGGGGACCAGGGCCACAGCCGAGAGACCGGGCTGCTCCGGCTTCCACAGCAGGTCGCGGACGGCGAAGCGGTAGCGGTCCGTCGCGGCCAGGGTCACCCGGTCGTCCTCGATCTCGACGCGCACACCCGTCAGCACCGGCAGCGTGTCGTCGCGACCGGCGGCGACAGCGACCTGGGCCACGGCGGCGGCGAAGACGTCACCGGGAACCACGCCGGAGACGGTCGGCATCTGCGGCAGAGCCGGGTACTCCTCCACAGGCAGGGTGGGGAGTGTGAATCGCGAGCTGCCGCAGACGACCAGCACGCGCACGCCGTCGGTGGAGATCTCCACAGGCCTGTTGGGAAGCGAGCGGGAGATGTCCGCGAGCAGGCGACCGGAGACCAGGACCGTGCCGGCCTCCTCCACATCCGCCTCGGTCTCGACGCGGGCGGAGACCTCGTAGTCGAAGCCGGACAGGCTCAGTGTGCCCGTGCCGCCCTCGCTCTCGGCCGTCAGCAGCAGCCCGGCGAGCACCGGCACCGGGGGCCGGGCCGGGAGGCTGCGCGCGGCCCAGGCCACGGCCTCCGCGAGGACGTCACGCTCGACCCGGAACTTCACCGGTAACCGCCTCCTGAGGTGGATGTCGCTCTGCGCGTCGGTGCGCGCACGCGCTCTCTCTGTTCATCTGCACTGCATCTACGCGGCATCTGGACGGGCGGTTGAGGGCCCGCGACGGAGGGGATGCTCCTGGCGTCCGCTCCTGTTGCCGAGGAACAGTCTGACGCATACCACGGACAGCTGAGGCAGATGGTCCGAAGTCGGTCTCGAACGCGTGGGCAGTCCGCGTTCTCCACAGATCCACCGCCCACCTTCTTTTGGATCAAGACCGAGCTATCTCTAGTGGGTAGTAGTAGTAGGCCTTGTGGAAACCGTGGATAACCCCCTCCTGCGCAGGTCGAGGCCGCTTTTTCATCCACATTCCCTGGGGACGCAGGAGTGGAAAAACTAGGGGCCCCTGTGGACGTAACCCCCGCTGTGCACAGGGGTCCTGGGTTGTGCACAGGTTGTCCACCGCATCGTCCCCAGCTTTTCCCCCGGTTACCCACAGCCCCTGTGGCAACATCACGTGCCTTATTTCGCTCGACCCAGTGAAATGGCCCTTGATGTTGCCGCTCTGTGGACATTCTTGTGGAGAAACAGGCCGCTGCTGGGGATAACCGGGCCCAGCCTGGGGACAGCGCGTGGATAACCTCGGCACCGGGTTGACGGCCGATCAGTTCTCCACAGGCTGTGGACGACCGGTTCCCACAGACCCACAGGCGGGTGACCTGGGACGATACTTCCAGAGCCGGACAGCCTGTGGAGAGATTCTGGATAACTCGCTTCTCCCCAGGGTGTGGACGGGCAAAGGTACCCATGACTGTGGGGAAACGACAGGAGGGGCGCCTACAGGGCGCCCCTCCATGGTGCTCGGGTGTGTGCCGAGGCTCCTCGGCCGTCGGCGTCAGCTCTTGATGCGGTTGGTGAGCTCGGTGACCTGGTTGTAGATGGCCCGCCGCTCGGCCATCATCGTGCGGATCTTGCGGTCCGCGTGCATGACCGTCGTGTGGTCGCGGCCGCCGAAGGCCGCACCGATCTTCGGCAGCGACAGGTCGGTCAGCTCCCGGCACAGGTACATGGCGATCTGGCGGGCCGTCACCAGCACCCGGCTGCGCGAGGAACCGCACAGGTCGTCCACCGACAGCCCGAAGTACGCGGCGGTCTGCTGCATGATCACGCCGGCCGTGATCTCCGGCCCGTCGTCCTCGCCGCCCGGGACCAGGTCCTTGAGCACGATCTCCGCCAACTGCAGGTCCACCGGCGCCCGGTTGAGGCTGGCGAAGGCGGTGACGCGGATCAGCGCGCCCTCCAGCTCGCGGATGTTGCGCGAGATCCGCGAGGCGATGAACTCCAACACCTCGGCAGGGGCGTTGAGTTGCTCCTGGAGCGCCTTCTTGCGCAGGATCGCGATCCGGGTCTCCAGCTCGGGGGGCTGGACGTCGGTGGTCAGGCCCCACTCGAAGCGGTTGCGCAGCCGGTCCTCCAGCGTGACCAGCTGCTTGGGCGGCCGGTCGGAGGAGATCACGATCTGCTTGTTGGCGTTGTGCAGGGTGTTGAAGGTGTGGAAGAACTCCTCCTGGGTCGACTCCTTGTTCTGCAGGAACTGGATGTCGTCGACCAGCAGGATGTCCATGTCCCGGTAGCGCTGCCGGAAGCCGTCGCCCTTGTCGTCGCGGATCGAGTTGATGAACTCGTTGGTGAACTCCTCGGAGCTCACGTACCGGACCCGGGTGCCCGGGTAGAGGCTGCGGGCGTAGTGGCCGATGGCGTGCAGCAGGTGCGTCTTGCCGAGGCCGGACTCGCCGTAGATGAAGAGCGGGTTGTAGGCCTTGGCCGGGCTCTCGGCGACGGCGACCGCAGCCGCGTGGGCGAAGCGGTTGCTCGCCCCGATGACGAAGGTGTCGAAGAGGTACTTGGGGTTCAGCCGCGCTGCGGGCTCGTCCTTGCCGCCTGCGGGCAGCGAGGAACTGCCGCTGGATCCGGTGCCGGGCCGCGGCATCGGCGAGACGGCCGGGACCGCCGGGCGCTGGCTCGCGGCAGGCAGCGCGGGCGCGTTGGACGCCGGCGGCTCGGGCTCCGGCCGGGGAGCAAGCTCGGTGGAGGACGACTCGGGAACCGCGGGCGGCTGAGTGCGCGACTGCCGGTCCTCCCCGGAGGGCGAGCCGTGCTGGGCAGGCTGGACGGGCCGGGGCGGAAGCTGCACCGGCAGCTGCGGCACGCTCCACTCGTCGCGGTACGCCTGCGGCTCCGCGGGCTGCTGGTAGGGCGCGGGCTCCGGGTACTGCCGCGGCTGGGGCTGGTGCTGGGCCTGGGGCTGCTCTGCGTGCTGCTGGTACCCGTGGGATTCCTGGTACCCGTGGGACTGCGGGGAATCCGGGTACGGCCGGGGATTCTCCCCAGGCTGGGGATAGCCGTAGCCGGTCTGCCACGACGTGGGCTGCGACTGGTGGCCCTGTTGGCTCTGGTGCCCCTGGTGCTGCGGCTGCTGGGGTTGCGGCTGGTGGGCCTGCGGGGCGGGGGCCGACGGCTGGGGCAGGGCGCCCGCGTTGGCGTCGACGACGACGGCGATCAGGATCGACCGCTGGAACTCCGAGCCAAGCAGCTCGGTGATCTGCCCGATCAGGCGGCCCTCCAGCACGCCCTTGGCGTACTCGTTGGGGGCGGCCAGCAGCGCGGTGTTGTGCATCATCCCCATGGGGTGGGTGCGCTGCAGCCACTTCTTGTCCATGGACTCGACGCTCGGGTCACTGGCCAGTCGCTCGACGACCCGCGCCCATGCGGAAGCGAGATCGTTTGTCGGTTCAGCCACTGGTGCACGCCTTCACTGTGGGCAGGGAGATCCATGGAAAGTCTGTCAACGGTAGGCGGCTGGCATGCCCCGATTCAAGTTGTTGTCCACAGGGTGTGGGTAGCGTGTCGCCGCTGGTCCGTGGCCGAAACCGCCCGGGTCTCTCCGGTGGCGTCCGCCGAGGTCAGGTCGGTTGGTTTGACCCATGGACGTCGTTCCACGTACCGTAACGAGGTCGAGTTGTCGATGGCCGCTGCCGCCTGCCCGCGGAGTCTCCTCAGTCGAGGCGCGCAGCTATCTGGCGTCGTGGATCACCGTACAGAACGGGTTATGGCGATCACGCGGACGCACGGTGACGGCCAAGCGATGCCCCGCCGCCCCTTCGATTGACCTGGAGTTACCCCCGTGAGCAAGCGCACCTTCCAGCCGAACAACCGTCGTCGCGCCAAGACCCACGGCTTCCGTCTGCGGATGCGTACGCGCGCCGGTCGTGCGATCCTCGCCGCTCGCCGCGGCAAGGGCCGCACCAGCCTGTCGGCCTGATCGCCTTCCGAATCACCAAGGTCGTCATGTCGTGCTGCCCTCCGATAACCGGCTGAGGCGGCGCGAGGACTTCGCGACCGCGGTACGGCGGGGCCGGCGCGCCGGTCGTCCGCTGCTTGTCGTGCACCTCTTCACCGGGAGTACCGGTGTTTCGCCGGAGACGGCGGAGGTACCGACGACGGAGCCTGCAAACCCGCACGGCGCCGGGGGGAACTTTCTCCCGGCACGTGCGGGTTTTGTTGTCAGCAAGGCTGTCGGGGTCGCCGTGGTCCGGAATCGCGTCAAGCGTCGCCTACGTCACCTCATGGCCGAGCGTATCGGCCGCCTGCCCGCAGGTAGCCTGATAGTGGTACGCGCGCTGCCCTCGGCTGCCGAGGCGGAGTACGCGGACCTGGCACGCGATCTGGACTCCGCGCTGCGCAAACTGAGCGCTTCGTTGCCGACGGGAGCAGGGCAGTGACGTACCTGCTGTGGGTGGGGGTGGCACTTGCCGGGCTGTTCGCCGGCAAGTACGTGCTGCTGGGGCTGATCAAGCTCTATCAGCTCACCGTCAGCCCACTGCTGGGCCCGGTGTGCCGCTACCACCCGTCCTGCTCACGCTACGGCTTCGAAGCGATCAAGGTCCACGGCGCGATCAAGGGCACAGCCCTGACCGCCTGGCGGATTCTACGGTGCAACCCGTGGACGCCCGGCGGCTTCGACTACGTCCCGGAACGAAAGCACCCGGTCTGGTACCGGCGGCTTCGGAAGCCGGTCCACCCGACCACTGCCCAAGGAGTCTGACCCGTGGGGTTCCTCGACTCGATCCTTAAACCCCTGTACTACGCCGTCTCCTGGGTCGTGGTCCAGTTCCATGCCGTCCTCGGGTCCATCTTCGGCCCGAACTCGGGCTGGGCGTGGGGCCTCTCGATCGTCATGCTGACGGTCTGCGTGCGCGCGGCGATGATTCCGCTGTTCGTCAAGCAGATCAAGTCCATGCGGACGATGCAGGCGCTCCAGCCGAAGATGAAGGTCATCCAGGAGCGCTACAAGAACGACCGGCAGAAGCAGTCCGAAGAGATGATGAAGCTCTACAAGGAGGCGGGTACCAACCCGGCTGCGAGCTGTCTTCCTCTTCTGATCCAGTCGCCGTTCTTCATGTCGCTGTACGGCGTGCTGCGTAACGTCGCCGACAAGAAGGCGGTCGGTGTGATCACCGGCTCGCTGCTGGTGAGCGCCTACAGCGCGCACATCTTCGGTGCCCCGATCTCGGCCACCTTCGTCGGCTCCAGCCAGACCAGTGTGAAGGTCGTCACCGCGATCTTCATCCTGACCATGTGCTTCTCGCAGTTCCTCACCACGCGCCAGCTCATGACGAAGAACGTCGACCTCACGGTCAAGACGCCGTACATGCAGCAGCAGAAGATGATGATGTACGTCCTGCCGGTCATCTACATCTTCTTCGGCATCAACATGCCGGTCGGTGTCCTGGTCTACATGGTCACCTCCAACGCCTGGACGCTGGGCCAGCAGCTGGTCGTCATCCGCCGCAACCCGACCCCGGGCTCGATTGCCTGGAAGGAGCGCCAGGCGCGGCTCAAGTCGCAGGGCAAGCTGAACGCCGACGGCACCGAGGTCAAGGCCTCGATCGCCTCCCTGGTGAAGGGCGGCGCCGACGCTCCCGAGGACGTCGAGCCGGAGCCGACCCAGGTGCGGGTGCAGCCGAAGCGCCAGACCAAGTCGCAGCGCACGTCCGGCGGCGGTCAGCAGCAGTCCGGTGGTGCCGCCAAGTCCGGCGGGGCCAAGGCGGGCGGCGGTACCAAGACCGCTCCGGCCCGTGGCCGGGCCACGGCTGGTGGCGGCGGGGGCAACCGCGGCCAGGGCGGCGGTCAGTCGTCCAAGAAGAAGTCCTGAACCCCATCAGCCCCACCTCCACCCCCACCCTCATCCGATCCACCCCCGTTCACCAAAGGAGTCGATCCGTGACGGACGGCACCGTGGCCCCCGCCGAGGGGACTGCGTCCAAGCGCGAGCTGCTGGCCAACCTCGAGCAGGAGGGCGAGATCGCTGCGGACTACCTGGAGGCCCTGCTCGACATCGCCGATCTTGACGGCGACATCGACATGGACGTCGAGGGCGACCGTGCCTCGGTCTCGATCGTCGGTGAGGGACCGGGGGCTGATCGCTCGCTGCGGCGCCTGGTGGGCCAGGACGGTGAGGTGCTGGAGGCCCTGCAGGAGCTGACCCGTCTGGCCGTGCACCGGGAGACCGGGGAGCGCAGCCGGTTGATGCTGGACATTGCCGGGTTCCGTGCCGACAAGCGGACCGAGTTGACGGCGCTGGGCGAGCAGGCGGCCAAGGACGTCAAGGAGTCCGGCGAGCCGGTCCGCCTGCGTCCGATGACGCCGTTCGAGCGCAAGGTGGTGCACGACGCCGTGGCCGCGTCGGGACTGCGCAGCGAGTCGGAGGGCGAGGAGCCCCAGCGACGTGTGGTCGTGCTTCCGGCCTGACCGCCCGGAGCGGCCCGCCCGCACGTCGGGCGTGTACGCGGACGCGTGATGGACGCGTGAGTGGTATCGGACGGTCCGGCCCCGTTGGCGGCGATCATGGTGATTGCTGCCGGCGGGGCCGTCGTGAGTTGTGGCACGTGTGGTCGCGGCACAGGAAGTGCCGCGGTGGACGCGAGATGAGGAGAGGTGCGGCGTGGAGGAGCCCCAGCCCGAGGAGCTCTCGACTGAGCTCGGGGAGACCCCGGCGGTCGCGGCTGAGATCTTCGGCGACCGGCTGGAGCTGGCCGTGCGCTACGCGGAACTGCTGGCGGACGCCGGTGTCACCCGTGGGCTGATCGGGCCCCGTGAGGTGCCGCGGCTCTGGGAGCGGCACATCCTCAACTGTGCGGTGCTGGGCGAGGCGCTTCCGGAGAAGCGGTCGCTGTCGCTGTGCGACGTCGGCTCCGGGGCCGGGCTGCCCGGCATCCCGGTGGCGCTGGCCCGGCCGGATGTCCAGATCACGTTGCTGGAGCCGCTGCTGCGGCGGACGACCTTCCTGGAGGAGGTGGTCCGCGAGCTGCGCCTGGACAACGTGACGGTGCTGCGCGGTCGCGCCGAGGAGATGGTCGGCAAGGTCCAGGTGGACGTGGTGACGGCGCGCGCCGTGGCGCCGCTGGACCGGCTCGCGGGGTGGGGGCTGCCGCTGCTGCGCCCGTACGGGGAGATGCTGGCGCTCAAGGGCGACTCGGCCGAGCAGGAGGTCGCGGAGCACAAGGCCGCCCTGCAGAAGCTGGGCGCGGAGGAGTGGTCGGTCGAGGTGATCGGCGCCGATGTGGTGTCGACTCCGACGCATGTGGTGCGGGTCAAGGTGGGCGAGAGTCCGGGCGGCGTCAAGGCCGCGGCCCGCCGGGCGAAGGCTGCGCGCGCTTCCCGGGGTGGCGTGAGGCGTCGGCGCTGAGGCGGTGACCTCGAGGCCGGGCAGTCCATGATCGCCAACTGTCACACGCGTGACACTTGGCGATCATGGAACAGAGGACCAAGATCATTAACTGTCACACGTGTGACAGTTAATGATCTTGGTCCTTCTTGCATTCCAAAGTGCGGCCGGGAGGCCCGCAAAAAGCGCCGGAGTGTCGAACCGTCAGATTTCGCATAAAACGGGCATCGTGTTGCTCGTGAAACGTCGCTCCTTGCTCAGCGGCATCCTGAGCCGAAGCCGCGAGGCCGCCCAACGCACCCGACCCCCCCGTCCTTCGAGTGAAGATCTGGCACCCAGGGGGCTGGAACGTCCCCAACTGCCCCCCGTGCCCCGGGAGCTGCGCGATGATTCTGGCGACAGCCCGGAAACAGAGGGGGGCGGACCCATGTCAGCCGAACTTCCTGCCGTCGTCGAGCCGGTTCCTGGTCCCAGGACGACATCACCTGTTGTCCATCCCACACCGTCGCATGAAACACTGACGGACATGCAGGACTCCGACACCCCTCCGCTTGCGGACGACACCCCGATCGGTCGCGCGGCCCATGCCGCGGTCACCGCGATGGCCCGCGTGGGCGAGCCGCTGCCGCGTCCTGCGCAGACGCGCGTGATGGTGGTCGCCAACCAGAAGGGCGGCGTCGGGAAGACCACCACCACGGTGAACCTGGCTGCCTCGCTGGCGATGCACGGTGCCCGCGTCCTCGTGATCGACCTGGATCCGCAGGGCAACGCGTCGACCGCGCTCGGCATCGACCACCACGCCGAAGTCCCCTCCATCTACGACGTATTGGTCGAGGGCAAGCCGCTGGCGGATGTCGTCCAGCCGGTGCTGGACGTGGAAGGGCTCTTCTGCTGTCCGGCCACCATCGATCTGGCCGGTGCCGAGATCGAGCTGGTCTCGCTGGTGGCTCGCGAGAGCAGGCTCCAGCGGGCGATCGCGGCCTACGAGCAGCCGCTCGACTACATTCTGATCGACTGCCCGCCCTCACTGGGCCTGCTGACGGTCAATGCGATGGTCGCCGGTCGCGAGGTGCTGATCCCGATCCAGTGCGAGTACTACGCGCTGGAGGGTCTGGGGCAGCTGCTGCGCAACGTGGACCTGGTCCGGGCGCACCTCAACCCGGAGCTGCACGTCTCCACCATCCTGCTGACCATGTACGATGCGCGCACCCGGCTGGCCTCCCAGGTCGCCGATGAGGTGCGCAACCACTTCACCACCGAGGTGCTGCGGACCAGCATCCCGCGTTCGGTGCGCGTCTCCGAGGCGCCCAGCTACGGGCAGACCGTGCTGACCTACGACCCGGGTTCCAGCGGTGCGCTGTCCTACCTGGAGGCCGCCAAGGAGATCGCAGTGCGCGGCGCCCCGGTGGATGCCGCTGCCGCCGAGGCCACCTATGTGGCGGACGGCGCATCGGGCGTCTACGCCCAGCAGGCCCGCACGATCGAAGAGCAGAGCACGATGGAGGGGCAGCGGTGAGTGAGCGTCGTAGGGGTCTTGGCCGTGGGCTGGGGGCGCTGATCCCCGCTGCGGCGTCACCGGTCACCGCGCCGGTTCCGGGGGCGGCCTCGCCGTCGTCCCCGTCCGCCGTGCCGGTGTTGGGTTCGGAGCGGGGGGTGGCCGCGGTCAAGGTGGCCGGGCTGGGCGGTCCGGCCGGCCCGGCATCGATCCCTGTCGGCACGGGGGTAGGTGGCGGAGCAGGCACGCTGGAGCGCGAGCCGGCGCCGGTCGTCACCACGGTCGTCGAGGACGATCCCTCGGAGCTGCGCCCGGTCGACGGTGCCTACTTCGCCGAGGTGCCGATCGACTCGATCACGCCCAACCCGCGGCAGCCGCGTGAGGTTTTCGACGACGAAGCGCTGCAGGAACTGGTCACCTCCATCAAGGAGGTCGGGCTGCTCCAGCCGGTCGTGGTGCGTCAGGTCGGCCCTGAGCGCTATGAGCTGATCATGGGTGAGCGCCGCTGGCGCGCCTCCCGTGAGGCGGGTCTGGATGCGATCCCGGCGATCGTCCGCTCCACCGACGACGAGAAGATGCTTCTCGACGCACTGCTGGAGAACCTGCACCGGGCAGAGCTCAACGCGCTGGAAGAGGCTGCCGCCTACGAGCAGCTGATGTACGACTTCTCCTGCAGCCAGGGGGAGCTGGCCGACCGGATCGGCCGGTCCCGTACCCACGTCAACAACACGCTGCGGCTGCTCAAGCTCTCGCCGTTCATCCAGCGTCGGGTGGCAGCAGGCGAGTTCGCCGCCGGACACGCGCGGGTGCTGTTCCTGGTCGACGACGAGGAGACGCGCGAGAAGCTCGCCGCTCGGATCTCTCCCGAGGGTCTTTCGGTGCGCGGGCTGGAGGAGGTCGTCACGCTGATCAACTCCGAGCAGCCGACCGCGTCCCGCAAGCCGCACGTGCCGCGCGCGGGTCGTCGGGTCTCGCCGGCGTTTGCGAGTCTGGCCAGCCGCCTCTCGGACCGCCTCGACACCCGGGTGAAGGTGGAGCTCGGTCAGAAGCGCGGCAAGATCGTGGTCGAGTTCGCCTCCGTGGAGGACCTGGACCGGATCCTCGGCTCGTTCGCGCCCGGTGAGGGTGCGCTGCTCCGCCAGGGGCTGGAGGGCGACGACGGCCACGCCGAGCCCATCGAGGAGGGGCAGGACTGAGCAAGATCGCTAACTGCCACACGCGTGACAGTTAGCGATCTTGAAATATCTGCTCTGCAGAAGCCCCCGTGTTTCATCCGGAACGCGGGGGCTTCTGCATGTGTTGACGACTCACTAGTGATCTGGTTCTGAGATGCGCGTGCAGTAGCGGCAGATGCGGTCGAGGATCTGGTCGGCGGTCTTGGTCCAGCGGAAGGGCTGAGCGGACT